>NZ_QTMZ01000011.1:0-152417 GCF_003602935.1 Bacteroides sp. AM54-2NS | reverse complement strand
GTTCGCCACGGCCGTGACGAGTCTTCCCACGGCCGCGGTAGGAATTCGTCACGGCTGTGGAAAGAAGTCACCACGCGTGGGAAGGTGAAGATACCGGCACTTTAGCTGAACAATACTGCTGCCTTAGCTGAACAATACTGCTGCCTTAGCTGAACAATACTGTTACTTTAGCAGGACAATACCTGCTTCTTTAGTGAAAGATACCAGATGCGCAGCATTCATTTAACGGGGGCGACATTCGCTTCGTAGCGAGTTTATATTTTTTATACGCTCTTTGCTAATATTGAACTTCCTCTCTTTCAATACAAAACTTCCTGTATTTATTTCCGTATTTCCACTTTGTTTCGAAAAAAAAGCATATCTTTGTCATACGCTTTCTGTTCACCAGTGTGGTGAAACAGGTAAGAAGCGTTATTTATTTTGAAATAGGAATATTATTGCATTATCCCCCTCCTCTGAAATCTAGCAAGTTTCTTTTCCAAAGAGGGGTGATTCAACAGATATTCCACGTGAATGGTCGTATGTCAACATATCGATGAAAGATGTGTTATATATAAACGATTAGCGTGGATGTCTGTTGTTATCATTATCTTTTGGAAAGGTTTTGCTAGGCCTCAGAGGTGGATAATGATTCAACAGCATTCACGCTTTTATTGTACCCGGTTGGTTCATGATCCTTATAAATCCCCAACCCCAATCTCCTGTCCGCCCGGAATACAAAAAGCGCGAATGTTTGTTGAATCAACATCAACAGAGCACTATTTATTCCTTGTTGTATAACAAATTAAAAACAAACACTATGTCACAATGGATTAGCATAGAAGCGGCAGCCGAGAAATACCGACTCGAAAAAGAGTATATCTGGCTCTGGGTGGAAATGAAAAAAATCACAGTGTCTTATGAGAACGATACAGTTCCATAGATGATGATAGTATCCAGCAATTCATAAAACGGACTAAGCTGGGAATTACGTCTGAATATATCGATGAATTAGAGCAACTTTGCATGGAAAAAAACAAAACCAGCAGATTGTATGCTTCACTCTTGAATATGCGGGATCAGGAATTAATGGCAATTAGAGGCCAAAGTTCGCGACTGGACGGTTTATGGAAAATGGTGGAGGAACAATACGAAAGACTGCGATCCTTCGAGAAGAATTCTATGTCGGACAACGCTATTTGTAGCAACTGCTGGATCAGAAAGATATGCAGGAGATTGAAACGAATTCTATAATTCTGCTGTGAATTTAATCTATTAAATAACAGGCTGACAATAAAAGTACGATCTTTTTATTGTCAGCCTATTGTCATAGCTTATTGTCAGGGTGCAATGAGTTGCTAGTCACCGTATTATCCAGCCAAAACTCCTGCTGACAATAAGAACCCTCCAATTTATATGTAAACCTAAAACCTATGAAACTTTTCTGTTATTAATTACACGCATGGCCGCAGTATAGTATTCGCAAGGAACAGAAATCAAAATACTGTTTAAACCATTGTCTTTCGTTGACACTTGAATATAAGCTGCATTCAATAAACTCTTTACGCTGGCTACCTCCCAAGGACTACCAGCAAAAACTTTGACTTGAGAAATCTTTCTACTTGTAATCATGATCTTTATAGTGTGTTTTTGTTTTTACTGCGACAAAGATAAGAGAGAAAAGCAACATAGAGGTGCAATATTGTTTCATATATAGTATACAAATGATTCATTGAATCAGGATTTGTATTAATTGACCAGTTTTTTGCGTTAATAAGAGTTGTTTTCCCTCACATCATTCATTTTTTATTTTGCGTATTTGTTATTGTTTCTACAAGGCTATTGATATAAACCTCTATATTATCATAGGCAGTACTTAGATTTCTTCCGTTTGCATCATATTTGTTTGGGTTCAATCCGTTGGCGGTTTCCCATTCGTCAGACATGCCGTCATTGTCAGAATCAGTAATTTGTGGCAATGATTTTAATGTTGGCCATGCGCTCCAGTCGCTACCAGCTCCGGAAGGCTTTAGGTCTTTCTGACTATCGATAAGTCCGCCCTTAGGATAATTCTGACTTTTCCAATGGATGATACCTTTGTCGCAATGTTCACAAGGACCGTTCGGGCAGGGGGCATCTCCTAATCCGTTGTGTTCGTTCTTTCCGATGAATTGTGCCGTTCCTGTGCGTGTCTCTTCAACGATACGAGTATCTATATCATCTCGTTTGAGACTGCAACCCGCATATTTCAACACCAGTTCGTAAGCTTTTTGTGCCGTGTGGGTAGTTACCGCATCTACTTCTACCGGAGTATCCCGTTTCAGTTCATCAAGAGAGTGACCGGTGTTGTTACGGATACCAGTCCAGTTGTCTTTGTTCACTTTTGCGGCTGCTGCTTCTGTCAGTTGGTTTCCTGCCTCGAAGTAATTCCGGCTGATATGATACTGTCCCAATACCCCTTTGATCGGTGCAAAATCTCCATCAGAAGAGCTGATGTCGATAGCCATCACACGGTTGGCCACTTTGGCATCCGTAGCGGGTCCGGGTTTGTAGTAGTTGTCCACAATGTTAATACCCATTGCTGCTCCGCCATAACATCCGTTACCGCTCCAGTTATAAATAACATTATTACGCATATCAGTACGTTCCTGACCTTGATATTTTACTCCGGAACCGAAACGTGGTGTGCGACTGTCATGGTGTGCCATCAGATTATGATGATAAGAAGCGTTGACTCCTCCCCAAATACCGCCATATCCATGAGGGCCTTTGGTATGTCCCGATAAGCGGAGACTTTCTGAAATAATACACCATTGCATAGTAAAGTTAGTATTATCATAGAATGAAGCACATTCGTCAGTGCTCCAACTGATGGAACAATGGTCAATCATGATATTGTTTTTCTGGCGTCCTCCCAGAGCATCTGCACCGTCGGAAGCCGAAGAGCCCAGCAAATCCGTATCTCCCATCCGGAAACGCAGGTATCGTAGAATTACATTATCGGCCGATACATTTACTGGAAAGTGAGCCAGGCAGATACCGTCTCCGGGAGCTGTCTGTCCGGCTATCGTGACATCACCGTTCCGAATGTCCAGTGTCGATTTTAGATAAATGGTGCCGGATATACAGAAGACAATTATACGAGGCTCCTTTTGTTCGATGGCATACCGGAGGGTACCCGGTGCTTTGGAGTCTTCCAGGGATCTGACAATATATACCTTTCCGCCTCTTCCTCCTGTAGTGTTCATTCCTCCTCCTTCAGCTCCGGGAAAGGCATATGCTGTTTCTTCCACTGGTGGAGATACGGAGGGAGAATCCGGTGGAGTCTCCTGTTCTTTATTATCTTCATTGACTGAAGATGTGGAACAGGAGGAGAACGCTTCTACTTGTGTGGCAAACAGTAGTGCCACGAAAATGAATTTTACCTTGTTGTTTTTCATATCTTACCTGATTTTTTATAAAGTGTGATGATAGTGATACTGATACAAATGTAAGCGGATAGAATTTGATAGACAACTGGTTGCATAGATAGTGCACCAGATTGCACAAAAAGTCCGCAACTTTTGAATGATATTAAAAAAGTCCACGCAAACAAACAAATAGTGAGAAAGTATTCATGTTGTTCCGTATACTTTTGTAACGTGAAATAGTAACTGCTCAAGGCAGGACGACCAAATAATAATGGAATAAGAATCTATCATTAAGAATATAACAAATAATTTATGAAAGCACATTTATTCTCGAAGATGTCCCAAGGACTATTGTTGTTATCAGCTTTGCTGGCAACAAGTTGCAAGGAAAGTAGCAATAACTTTTTTGTTCCCGACCATGAAGCCCCTTCTTTGGTGTCTGTTACTCCTGCAAATGGTGAAACGGCAGAAGAAAACAATACGATTCTGCTTACTTTTAACGAGTATGTGAAAGCGGGAGAAGGGAAAGCGAATTTTAATGGCGAGGAAGTGGAGTTGACTTTCAAAGGTAAAACAGCGTCTTACGCTTATACTGCTTTGGACTATAATCAGCCTGTCAGTTCAGCCTCCCCAAAGGTGCAGTCATAGACTTTCAGGGAAATGTATTCGAAGGTGTCAGTATTCAGTTTACAATCAGAGAACGTCCTCAACCGGAAGCACGCATATTTGATGCGGTGGTCAGTCCTGACGGAAAGGGAAATTATACCAGTATACAGAAAGCAGTAGATAATGTCCCCTCGAAAAGAACGGAACCCTGGCTCATTTTCGTGATGAACGGAACGTATGAAGAACAAATTATCATTCCTGAAGACAAACCGTATATTCATCTCATCGGACAGGATGTGGATAAGACAATTGTCAAGTTACGGATTAACAGCTCAACCGAAGCCAGTGCGACTGATCCGGATGTGTGGAAGTACTCTTATAAGAACTTAGGAAAAACGGAAGCCGCTATGGTATCAGTGAAAGCTACGGATTTTTACGCAGAGAATATATCTTTTGTAAACGGATATGGCAAAGAATTGCAGAAAGGTCCTATGGCATTGGCAATGTATACCCAGAATGACCGCAACTCATTCAATAATTGCAAATTCCTCTCGTACCAAGATACCTGGCAGACCGGACCTAAATCGGATAACGGCAGACTGTATGCACAGAATTGCTGGATTGAAGGAGCCGTTGATTACTTCTATGGAAACGGGAATTGCTTCCTCGAACATTGCACCTTTTATAATATGAGGGATGGCGCAATTATTGTTGCTCCTTCTCATAAAGTAGGAACACGCTGGGGATATGTGATGAATAATTGCGTAGTGGATGGAAATGAATTGGCTGATACAGAAAGAGTCAAGTTGGGACGTCCCTGGCATAATTCTCCGATAGCTGTATATCTCAATACCATCTTTAATATAAAAATAGCTCCGGAAGGATGGACGGATATGGGAGCTATTCCTCAAATGTTTGCTGAATATAACAGTAAAGATAAAGAAGGGAATACAGTCGATTTAAGCCAGCGTAAAACGCAATATACTTACCAGGATGAACAAGAGAATCCGGTGACAGGCATTTGTCAGGCTGTTCTTTCGGCAGGTGAGGCGGCGCGGTATACATACGAAAACGTTGTTCGCGAGGGCGATAATTGGGACCCGAAGAAATATATGGAACAAGTTTCCGCACCGGAAAATCTGAAAAGAGAAAACGGAGTATTAAGTTGGGATGCTTCGAAATATGCGATTTGTTATTTGGTGATTGCAAATGATGAAACAGTACAAATAACCAAAGAAACGTCTTGTAATATTGAGACAGGAAAGACGTATCAGGTGAAGGCTGTCAGCGAGTACGGGTCTTTGAGTGAACCTCGCAGGAATGATGACAATTAAAAACTTTAAAATATGAAAACGATAAGCAAAGTATTCAGTTGTATATTGGCTTTTTCTTCTCTGTTGGGGAGTGTGGAAGGGCAAAACAGGTATAAAATATGGTATGATAAACCCGCTTCTTATTGGGAAGAAGCGCTTCCGATTGGTAATGGACGGATTGCAGCAATGGTGTTCGGTGATCCCCAACTGGAACAAATACAGTTGAACGAAGAAACAGTGTCGGCAGGCTCTCCCTACCAAAACTATAATGAAGAAGCGAAAGCGGCTTTGCCGGAAATGCGGCGGTTGATTTTTGAAGGAAAATACGAAGAAGCGCAGAACATGGCGGCAACGAAGATTCTTTCACAAGTGGGGAATGAAATGCCTTATCAGACGGTAGGTCGTCTGAATATCCGTTATCAAGACCACAAAAAGGTAAGTAATTACTACCGTGACCTGGATATAAGCAATGCAATGACTGTGACCCGCTACAAAGTAGACGGAGTGGAATTTACTGAAGAAACATTTGCATCATTTACCGATCAGCTGGTTATCAGGCATATCAAATCATCTAACCGGGAGCAATCAATTGCGAACTGTTTTTTAATACACCGATGAGAGATCCGAAGCGTAGTATCTATGGAAAGAAGGGGTTGCGTTTGGAAGGTATTACGCATGGCAGTCGTTATTTTCCGGGAAAGGTGCACTATTGCGCTGACTTGGATGTGAAAAACAAAGGCGGAGAAGTGACAATGGCTAATGATACGCTGCTTAGTGTTCAGGGCGCCAGCGAACTTACATTGTACATCTCGATGGCAACAAACTTCGTCAATTATAAAGATATATCGGGTGATCCGTATCAGCGGAATAAAACCTATCTGAAAAATGCGGAGAAGGAGTATGATAAGGCGAAAGCTGCCCATATAGCTGCTTATCAGGAGCAATTCAACCGTGTGACTTTGGATTTGGGTGAAACTTCCCAGGTTAATAAACCGATGGATGTACGTATCAAGGAGTTTTCTTCATCCTATGATCCGGCATTGATAGCGTTGTATTTCCAGTATGGACGTTACTTATTAATTGCATCTTCACAGCCCGGATGCCAGCCCGCCAACTTGCAGGGCAAATGGAATCATAACCCGGGACCTCCCTGGAGCTGCAATTATACAACGAATATTAATGCTGAAATGAATTACTGGCCGGCGGAAATCACCAACTTGGCCGAACTTCATAAACCATTCATCCAGATGGTACGTGAATTAAGCGAGAATGGGCGTGAAGCTGCGAGCCGGATGTATGGTTGTCGTGGCTGGGTATTGCATCATAATACGGATTTGTGGCGTATGACGGGTGCGGTGGACCGTCCTTATTGTGGAACGTGGCCTGTGGCTAACGCATGGCTTTGCCAGCATTTATGGGACCGTTATTTGTTTTCCGGTGATAAGAAATATTTGGAGGAAGCATATCCGATGATGAAAAGCGCTTCGGAGTTCTTTGTCGACTTTTTGGTACGCGACCCGAATACAGGTTATTTGGTTGTTACTCCTTCCAATTCACCCGAAAATTCTCCGCGCTGGATAAAGAAAAAAAGTAATCTTTTTGCAGGAATTACGATGGATAATCAGTTGGTTTTTGATTTATTTTCAAATACATGCGAAGCTGCCAAAGTGCTGAACGCAGATACCGATTTTTGTGATACATTGAAGAATATGCGCCGGCAGTTGCCTCCGATGCAGGTAGGGCAGTACGGACAATTGCAGGAATGGTTTGAAGACTGGGATCATCCTAATGATCGTCACCGGCACATCTCTCATCTTTGGGGGCTATATCCCGGTTATCAGATTTCTCCTTATCGCTCTCCGGTACTCTTTGAAGCTGCAAAAAATACATTGATACAACGGGGGGATCCTTCTACCGGTTGGTCAATGGGATGGAAAGTTTGTTTTTGGTCTCGTATGCTTGACGGGGATCATGCTTATCAGTTGATAAAGAATCAGTTGACTTATGTCAGTCCTGAAATACAGAAAGGACAGGGAGGCGGAACGTATCCTAATTTGTTCGACGCGCATCCACCTTTCCAAATAGATGGGAACTTTGGTTGCACGGCTGGTATTGCCGAAATGTTGGTGCAAAGTCATGACGGTGCGATTCATCTGTTGCCTTCGTTGCCTTCGGAATGGAAGAGCGGGACAGTGAAAGGGTTGCGTGCCCGAGGAGGTTTTTTGATTGATGAATTGACCTGGAAGGACGGTAAGCTGGTAAAAGCTGTGTTACGTTCGGAAATTGGAGGCAATCTGCGTCTGCGCTCTTACTGGAAATTGGCTGCTGAAGGAGCATCGTTGAAACAGAAGAAGGAAGAAGAAGCGAATCCGAACGCATTATTTAAAGTACAGCAAATCTCACGTCCGATGATTAGTGAGAAAGCGCCTTTAAAAGGAGTGGCATTACGTGATACTTATTTGTATGATGTGGATACACGCGAAGGAGAAGTGATAATTATTACAGTAAAATAAGGCATTCTATATAAAAAGTCCACGCTTTTGCATAAATAATGAGTGGAAAACAGCTGTAAAAGTGTGACTTTTGTAACATCAAAAATGAAACAAATTAATCAAGATAATACTATGGATGTACAAAGACATTTATTTTTGCGAAGATGCTTCGCGTATATATGTTGCTTGCTCTTGTGCTTTATAACGGCGACAACAGTATATGCACAGAAGGTATCTGTGAAAGGAACAGTGGTGGATACCAACGGCGATGCTATTATTGGTGCTAGTGTGAAGGTGTTGAAAAAGTCCTCCGTCGGTACAATTACCGACTTGGATGGAAATTTCACTTTGTCTGTTCCCGAAGATGCAACAAAGTTGGAAATTAGTTTTGTAGGAATGAAATCAGTTGTTGCGACTGTGAAACCGGGCAAACATCTGAAAGTTGTGTTGGAAGAAGACAATCAGACTTTGGACGAAGTGGTAGTGGTAGGGTACGGAACCTCACGCCGCGGAGATTTGACCGGTGCGATTTCTTCAGTGAGTGAGAAGGTTTTGAAGGATATTCCGATAACTTCTGCGGCTGCGGCTATTACAGGAAAACTGGCAGGTGTGAATGTCGTGGCTACTGATGGATCGCCCGATGCAACAATCCAGATTACAGTACGTGGTGGTGGTTCTATTACCCAGGACAATTCACCGTTATATATTGTTGACGGTTTTCAGGTGAGTAATATCAATGATATTCCTCCCGGTGATATTCAAAGCATTGATGTTTTGAAAGATGCTTCTTCTACCGCCATCTATGGAGCTAAAGGTGCGAACGGCGTTATTCTTGTTACTACAAAAAGCGGTAAGGCGGGAAAAACAGAAATCTCATTCAATGCTCACTGGGGTGTCAGTAATGTGTATAATCTGACGGGGGTACTTTCACCTTACGAATACTACTGTTATCAGAAAGAACTTGATCCGGGCACCTCTCTGACCAGTAGCATTAATTCGATGTATGGACGTTGGGACGACCGCAATATTTATCGTTCGGTAGAAGGCACGAACTGGCAGGATAAAGTATATGGAAACACCGGATTCAAACAAAGCTATAACGTTGGTATAACAGGAGGAACGGATGCCACATTGCGTTATAATTTGAGTTATACGCGGGATGATGAGAAGTACATTATGCTCAACTCCAATTATGTGAGGGATAACTTGAGTGTGAAGATGGATAAAAAGTTGAGTAACAAATTGAAGTTTGAGTTTTCCAGCCGTTTGACTAGAATGGTGATTGACGGTGCGGGTACCAATGGAGGTAAATTGAGAGATGCCGTTCTTTTCTCGCCAATCAACAGCCTTGCAAGTATAGATGCGGGAGATGCTTTGGGGGGTGAAATTGATTACTCGGATGATGCATTGTTATCATCATTGAATGATCCTGTATATAATACGGTGAATGAGTATAAGAAGCAAAACCAGTTTTCTATGACTTATAATGCCGGCTTTAACTGGGAAATTGTTAAAGGATTGACTTATCAGCTGAAAGGTAGTTACGCATACACTTATAATTATACCGATAATGTCTGGTTAAAGAAAACCGGAGAGTCGAGCTCCAATGCCGGTCAGCCCGTAGCCAAACGTACGGATGAGAAAGGTGCACGATGGAACTTGCAGAACATATTGAGTTACCGGTTCTCTCTGAAAAAGAATCACCGTCTTGATCTGATGGCCGGACATGAAATGGTGAGTAATTACAGAAATCAGATGATTGCCTCATCCAAATATTATCCTATGGATTTTACGGCGAGCGAAGTGTTGGCTATGTGGAACTATGGAGAATCCCAACCAACGTATACCACTCTTGGTGAACCTTCTCGTACGGCATCTTACTTCGGTCGTTTAAACTATGCTTTCAAAGACCGGTACATGTTCACTTTTACAGCCCGTGCCGACGGAACGAATGTGTTCGCTCCTGAAAACCGTTGGGGATTTTTCCCGGGTATGGCATTGGCATGGCGCATTTCCCAGGAAAAATTTATGAAGCAGACGGAAGACTGGCTGGATAATCTGAAACTTCGTGTGAGTTACGGGTCAGTTGGTAATGCGCGTGTCAATTCATACTGGAGACAGGATTATAAAATGGAATCTTCTGCCAATAGGCAATATTATCTAAATGAAACAGTACAGAGTGCCCTGAAATTGCAGAACACCTTGCGGAACGAGAATCTGACTTGGGAAACGAAGTTATCCTCTAATGTGGGAATAGATGCCAGCCTCTTTAATAGCCGTTTGAATGTGACGGTTGACTTCTATAATGATATAACGAAAGATTTAATCTTACGCATGGATCTTCCTTCAAATTCGGGATATGAATATCAGTATCAGAATGTAGGCCGCAGTACGAACAGGGGAGTTGAACTTACGCTTAGCGGAACGATTATCAATAGTAAAGATTTCTATCTGGGCGCTAACTTCAATATATCATTCAATAAAAATATAGTGAATAAACTGGATGGAACGGCAACCGTATTGAGTGCGCAATCCAACTGGCGACCGGATATCGGCTCTGATGATTTTCGTGCTATTGTAGGTCAGGCGGTAGGACAGATTTATGGATTCGAAGTAGAGGGCTTTTATTCTGTAGACGACTTTACGTTTGATGAGAATACGAAAAAATGGATACTGAATGAAGGGGTAGTAGACGACAGGGCTTTGTTCTCTAATGACCTGCCTAACTTTGGTCCGGGCTTTATCAAACTGAAGGATCAGAATAATGACGGTGTGATCGATGCGGATAATGACCGTAAAGTGATCGGTAGTGTACAGCCAAAGCATATTGGCGGATTCGGGCTGAATGCTGCATGGAGAGGGTTTGACTTGGCGGCAATGTTCAACTGGTCATATGGCAATAAAGTATATAATGCCAATAAGATTATGGCATCCACTCATACGAATCGTAAATATAATAATATCAGAGATTTTATGAGTTTGGAAAACCGTTGGTCGATTATTGATCCGGAAACGGGTGCCAATGTAATGTATGGTAATGACGCCAATCCGGAACGCTTTGTTGAAATCAATTCCAAAGCCTCTATCTGGATGCCTATGATGGGGCGTACGCTTGTGACGGACTGGGCGATTGAAGATGGTTCTTTTTTGCGTTGTAGTAACCTGACGTTAGGGTATACGCTTCCGGTTACTGTGACTCGTAAGCTAGGAGTCAAGAACCTGCGCGTGTATGCTACGGCCAATAACCTGTTTTGCTGGACAGCTTATTCCGGACAGGATCCTGAAGTGAGCACACAACGTTCTACCCCTTTGACTCCGGGTGTGGATTATTCTGCATATCCGAAAGCACATTCTTATGTATTCGGTCTTAATGTTACTTTTTAATACTTGAAAAATGAAAATACAGAAACTATTTTTAGCGGTTTTATCCTCCTCTGTGTTATGCACTTCGTGTATGGATAATTTTTTGGATACCGAAAGTCCTTCTATTCCAAGTGATGAGAATCTGTTTAAATCGACTGCTCTGACGGAAGCAGCCCTGATGGGTGTATATGCGACAATGACGGACACCTATATATATGGTCAGAAACTGTGTGTCAACTGGCAGGGAGCTTCTGACGTGGAGGTTGGCTCGGGTGCGTTTTCTACGGAAAACTATAATTCGACACTTCGTGATGAAGGTGCTGGCAATTTTTATGACGATAATTATAACCGGAATACCAGATGGGACAAACTTTATTATCTGGCAGAATCCGCCACTACTATCGTAGATGGTATACGTCGGTCACCGTTGATGCAATCTACTTCGGACAAGGCTGCCATGCGTAGATATTTAGGAGAGGCATTAGCACTAAAAGCGTTAGGCTATTTTGAATTGATTCGTTATTGGGGAGATGTGCCATATAAAGAGCATGCGTCTGAAAGCGGATTGGGAAATGTCTATATAGGAAAAGTGGATCGTGATATTGTTTATAATTATATCATAGAGGATTTGAAAGAGGCAATTGAATATCTGCCTTGGATGGGAGAAGAATCATATACGGTAGAACGCATGAATAAAGGTTTTGCCAAAGGACTGCTGGCAAAAGTAGCGCTATTTGCCGGAGGATGGTCTGTACGGGATGGAAATCAGTTTCCGGACTTGGATGTGGAACATCATCCGACCATTCCGGAAATGAACGGATATTTCGTCGGTCGCCCTAAGAATTGGAAAGATTATTATGAACTGGCTGCCAAACAGTGTGCGGAGATTTTGGGAGCGACTGATAATCCTCATGAGCTTGATCCCAGTTATGAGAATATTTGGTCTACTGTCAATCATCTGGAATACAACAAGTATAATGAAAACCTGTTTGAAGTTGCTTTTGGTGAAGGACAGAATGGAGATGTGGGGGCCACGATGGGATACAACCTGAACAGAGGGGTTTTTAATACCACCCAAGGTATGGGAGGGGCAGGATATGCGGCTACTACTGCTTACTATTTTTATTCATTTGATCCGGCAGACACCCGTCGGGATGTTACTTGTGTTTTCCAGGAATATATCAATGAGAATGGAAAAAATAAGGAAGTTATTCGCTGTAATCCATTAGGAGTGGCTTGTGGTAAATGGCGTTGGTATTGGATGACTGATAATTATATGAAAGTCCGTTTCCCGAAAGCTAATTCACGTATTGCTACTGGTATCAACTGGATTTTGATGCGGTATTCAGATATTTACCTGATGTTTGCGGAGGCTCAAAATGTATTGACAGGGCCGGATGCAGTTAGTCCGATTGCCGGTATGTCTCCCCGACAGGCTTTGGAAAAGGTTCGTGAAAGAGCATTTGGTACTGGTGCTCCCGAAATCACGCAGTATGACGCGGATTTCTTCACGGCTATTGTCAATGAACGGGCATGGGAGTTTGGTTGTGAATCTATTCGTCGTCAGGATTTGACACGTTGGGGATTGTTGGCGGAGAAAATAGAAGAGATGAAAATAGGTCTTTGTATGTTGTATGACTACAAGCCGGTGACTATTTTCGGGAAGACTTATCAAGTGGATGAAATACCGAGAAAAATCTATTATAAATATGAAGACTCTGATAATCCGGAATACATTGATATGTCGTCTGTTAACTTCAATGAGGATATGGGAACCGGTACTGCTTCTACATCAAAAGGACAGTATGAGTGCAACTGGATCAGTATGCAGGTGACATTGAATAAGGATGGTGATATAAATGCAACCCTGAATACTAATTATGTGAAAACAATGGCTAGAATATTGGTTTGCGGTACAGGGCTGAATGCGTCTTACGACTATTCGAATTTGTTTGGCAGGCTGAACTGGGGCGGTGAAGCCGAAGCGGAGTTCCGTAAATATTCTGTTGGTAATGGAGTGTGTAATTATCGCCATGTATTCGCTATTTATTATGAGGATGTCAATAAGACGCAAGGGTATGTTTCTAATTCGTATGGTTATAAATAATTAATGGTAGGAAAAGATGAAAAGACTAGTTAATAGATTATCCGGAGCATGCCTGTATGTACTATTGGCTTTGATAGTGGGTATGTCTTCCTGTGAGGACGATGCCAATGACTGGACAGTTAATAAGAACTATGATGCTTTGTTCCGTCCGTTGACGTTCGATAAGTCGGCTACCGATGCGACTTCGGTTACATTAAGATATTCGCAGATTGTGAATGCAAAAGTCTATATTTTTGAGTTTTATACGGACAGCTTGGAGTTTAATGCGGAAAATTATGTAAGGACAGATACGATTCTGAAAGATACATTGACTGTATTTTCAGAGAGTAATACGCCTATGAGGGTGGAATATCGTACTTTGTTTCAGGAGTTCAACGGTTCTACGCAATATTCTGTTCGTATGAAAGGAGAAGATGCGCAGGGAAAGGCAAGCACTTATGTCAGTGTAGCATTTAAAACTCCGGATGAGCAATTATTTACCGGAGTGGAAGTTACAGCTAATTCCGCAACCTTGACATGGGAAGAAACGAACAGGGTAACTCATCTGACGTTGGCTCAAATGGTGGATACGAAATATGGTGAGGAAAAACAGATTGATTTGACTTCGGAAGATATAGCGGCTTGTTCAAAAACACTCTCCGAATTGGAGAATGGAGCGACCTATCGTGTTCGGATTTATAATAATGATGCATTACGTGGTTCGTATGTATTCAAGACACTGGGATTGGGTGGTAGCGAAATCCTTTTTGTGGAGGCTACGGAAACCGGAGTCATTGATTTAAGTACATTGTTATCTAATTTTGTGAAAGAGAAAGAATGTAGCAATGTAACTGTCCAACTTACTCCGGGGGCGGTGTATAAGGTAAGTGAACTAAAGATTCCGGGATTGGATAATATTTTGTTTACCAGTACGGAAGCTAATGAAAATAATCGTCCACAGCTTATTGTGACTAATAAAATATCATTGGCTTCTCCGATACAGTCTCTGTCATTCGAGTTTGTTTGCCTGAATGGAAATGGCGAGGCCAGTTATATGACGGATTGGAAAAATAGTTCTTATGCCCAGTCTATTTCATTCACAGGCTGTGCTATACAGAACATAAAACGTACGCTTGTACGTATTAGCGATGGAAGTGGTGTGTTCATGACGGATATTACGATCGATAACTGTGTCATATCCGAAGTTGGTACGGACGGATATGGAATGATTAATTTCGGAAAAAATATCGATCAGTTGGAAAGGGTTTCTATAACGAATAGTACATTGATTAATATTGGTGACCAGTTGATGGACGTGAAAGGGGGAATCGGTGATGTGATATTGGAAAATTGTACTTTCTATAATTCTATGGATGCTAAGAAGGAATTGCCTAAAGTTTTCCGTTTCGATAATGCGGCAAGTACTCCGCCTTCTCCGAAATCTGCGACAATGCGGAATTTGATTTTCTCCGGTCCGAACAAAGGAAAGAAAATGAATAGTGGAAATGGTGCTTATGACATTTTGAACTTCTCTGATAATTGTTATATCACCTCCGACCTGCAGGAAGGCAATAACAGGTTTGAAGAAATAACGAGAATAAAACAAAGCTCGGATGACTTGTTCGTTGATCCATTAAACGGTGATTTCCATATTAAACCGGGAGCCGGGTTCGCCGGAACGGGTAATGCTGGTGATCCACGTTGGTATTAATTGATCCTATAATTGTTAGGTATAAAGAATATCATGAAGAATATTGTATTATCAATTTTATTGATGAGTGCCTGTGCAATGATTTATGCACAGGCGGACTCATCGCCTTATCAGGCTATTGTAGCTGTTGATGGTAGTGGAGATTATAAAACGGTTCAGGAAGCAATCAATGCTGTACCTGACGGACAGACGAAACCTTGGTTGATTCTGATAAAGAATGGCTTGTATAATGAGCAGGTGATTATCCCTAAGAATAAGCCATACGTACATTTAATAGGCCAGGATAAGGATAAGACCATTATTCATTTAAACTTGAATGTTGGTAGTAAACTGACCGGTAAAGAAATAGGTGGAAAAACAGCTTATTGGGAACACTCGGTTCATAATCCTTCCTCTCCAGTTTATAAATACGAGGGATCGGTAGTGGTGGTAAAAGGAGACCACTTTTATACGGAAAACATTTCGTATGTGAATGACTGGGGAGTTTTATCAGATAATGGTCCGCAGGCTTTGGCTATGAATAGTCAGGCAGATTGTGCTTCCTTTTATAATTGTAAGTTCCGTTCTTTTCAAGATACTTGGATGACTGCCAATAATGATGTCAGTCGGCACTATGTGAAAGATTGCTGGATAGAAGGCGCGGTAGACTATTTTTATGGTGGTGGTGATGTGTTGCTGGAAAACTGTACGCTTTATAATGTACGGAGTGAAGCAGTAATAGTGGCTCCTTCCCATAAAGATGCCAAATATGGTTATGCTTTTCGTAATTGCATTATAGATGGAAACAGTGAAGCGGCTGACGGACGTTTGAAGTTGGGGCGTCCATGGCATAATAATTCGAAGACGGTGTATATCAATACCATTATGCTTATCCCTGTCGCTGATGAAGGATGGACGAATATGGGAACGGTTCCCGGAATTTTTGCCGAATACAATAGTCGTGATGCACAGGGTAATGTGTTGGATTTAAGTAAACGCAAAACGGAATATCAATATAAAGACCGCCAAACCGGTAAGGAAGTATCGGGTACCTGTCAGGCAACTATAACGAAAGAGGAGGCGGACAAATATACGTACGAAAATATGATTCCGGGTAATGATGGCTGGAATCCGCGTATTATGATGGAGAAATTAGGAAGTCCGCGCAGTCTGGTTTATCAGCAAGGCACTCTTAAATGGAATCCTGTGAAGAATGCGATCGGATATATTGTATATGATGGAGAACAGATTCTCGGGACGACTACTGATACCTCTTTTCCGGTGTCGGAAGTGAATTATGCTTTGAAGGTATCTGCCGTGAATCAATATGGAACGCAAGGTAAAAAAGGTGTATTGTAATTGAATATAGAAAACTGGTAAGGAAAGGGGAGGTGCTTATGAGGCATCTCCCTTTCTTTCTTTATATTCTGTAGGAGTGACTCCCATGATTTTTTTGAAGCGCCTGCTAAAGTACTTCGGGTCATTGAAACCGGTCATATAAGCAATTTGGGAGAAACTGTATTCACTTTTTTCAATTAGCTGGGCGGCTCGTTTGATGCGCATTTCACATACGAAATCTACCGGAGTCAGCCCAACAATGGATTTTAATTTTCGGTAGAATACCGTACGGCTTAACATTAGTTTGTTGGCGAAGTCGTCGATGGTGATATCTGTATTATCCATTTGTTCCTCCATAAACGCCATTACTTGTTGCATGAATTGTTCATCGTATGGAGTCACTTGAGGTTGTGAAGGCTCCCACCCATTTATATGATCCTCTTCTTGAGTATGCTCTGACAGTTTCGATAAATATAGATCTTGTAGCTGTTTACGTTGACGGAGCAGCGACAAGATTCTGGTTTTTAAGTATGTAGAGCTGAATGGTTTGGTAATGTAGTCATCGATACCTTGTTCCAGTCCTGCTATCCGATCATCTAAAGAAGATTTTGCTGATAGTAATATAATAGGAATATGGCAGGTGTTATGATCGGCTTTGATTGCTTTCACCATGTCTAATCCATCCATGACCGGCATCATGACATCACTGATTATCAGATCCGGAATGTACTGCTGTGCATATTTTAATCCTTCTTTTCCATTTGCTGCTTCGAGAACAGTGTAAGTCTCTGACAGGATATTCCATAGGAAATGACGTAATTCATTGTTGTCTTCGACAATAAGAATGGAAGTTTTTTCATCCTCTGTGTCGGTTTTATTTTCATTCTCTGCGTATGCTGCCTTGAAGGATGTATTATCCGAATCTTCTTCAGTAGCTTGTATCGTCGGTGAATTATTGTCACTGTCGGATAAAATAAATTCGGCTTGTTGATCGTCTGCAAATGCTTTTTCTTCCTTAGGAAGTGTGACAATGAATTCACTTCCACTTCCCGGCTCGCTTTTCACTTGGATATTTCCGTGATGTAATTCTATTAATTCGCGTACCAGTGAAAGCCCAATGCCGGATGAGGCTGCAAGATATTGTATTGTGCCAGTGTTTCAAATCGATAAAATAGGGATTGTTGCTTTTCGGGAGCAATGCCAATGCCTTCATCGGATACGGAGATGGTGACTTGCTCCGAACCTGTTATCATATTTACCGTTACTTTCTTCCCGTTCGGTGTATATTTGAAGGCATTTGAAAGTAGATTGAAGAATATCTTTTCAAATTTGTCACGGTCTACCCATGCGTATATTTTGTCTGTATTAGTTTGAAGTTGGAAATCAATTCTCTTTTCTTTTGCTATAAGGTGGAAGCTTTCCATTATCTTCTGTAATTGGGAAACGAGTTCTGTCTTTTCTACCAACACTTTCATCTTCTTATTTTGGATTTTGCGGAAATCCAGTAGTTGATTAACCAGACGAAGCATACGTTCTGTGTTTTTATGTACCAAATTTAGATGTTCCCGAACTGTCGGAGAGATTGCTTCATGCGCTAGAATTTCTGATACAGGGCTGGATATTAAAGTTAAAGGAGTGCGTAATTCATGTGAAATATCAGTGAAGAAGCGTAATTTGATATTGGATAAATGTTGTTCCAAGTCAACCTGATGCCGCAAACGGTAGATATAGAACAGAATGTATACAATGATAGTAGTGAATAACACGAACATGACAATATAGAATAACCATGCCCAGTATGTTTCCCAAAAAGTGGGTAAAACATGAATGGGGAGAGTGCGTATATTATCGGTCCATACTCCGTCGCTATTGCTGGAACGGATTTGCAGTTGATATTCTCCGGCAGGTAAATTTATGTATGTTGCAGAGCGGTTATTACCGGCTTCGTTCCATTCTTCTTCCAGGCCTTGCAGACGATAGGCGTATTCGATGGCATCGGGATTTACATAATCAATGGCTGCAAATTGAAAGGTGACATTACGTTCCGAAGGATTTAGTTCCAGTTCTTTTATGTCATCAAGCGCTACATGAAGTTGACTTCCTTGTATTTTGAGTCCGGTAAATACAATAGGAGGTACATAAGAACTTTTTTTCATTTGTTCTGTGTTGATTTCAAGTATCCCTTGATTGGTTCCGAGAACGATTTTCTTTTGACTGGTTAGTGTGGGAACTGCTTCAGTGAGGTTCAGTTCTCTCTGAAAGTAATTACTTCCATAATTCTCAAATGTTCCTTGTTGTGGATTGAATTTGGATATGGAGTTTTCGGAGATTACCCATAATTGTTTTTGAGTATCTTCGAGCATTGAAAGTACCAAATCGGAAGCTAATCCGTCTTTGATTGTATAACTTTTGAATTGTATATCTTCCGTGAGCAGATTTTTAGAGATAACCTGGCTGATTCCTCCGGTGAATGTTATTACATAAGTGTTTTTTCGACTGTCAGTAAATATTTGCATGACATCATTACTGCTAAGGCTGGAATCTACGTTAGGGATACGGTTGCTATGATAGAACTTAATTTCTTCTGGCTGATCGAACTTATTGGAGAATGTAAGTAAACCATTGGTTGTGCCAATCAATAACACTCCGTTGGGGGCTTCTGCGATATGTCTTATTTTGAGTGAAGTAGAAACAGGATAGTTTTTCAGCCGGTTGCCGCTATGAATAAAGTTGGTAGAACCATCAGGTACGTGTGATAATAGGTTGAGACCACCTCCATAACATGCGATCCATATATTGTCATGGCTATCCTGAATAATACTATAGACACTATTGTTACTTAAACTGTATGTATCTTGTGGCTGATGGACGAATTGTTGTAAAAGATAAGAGTGTTCGTTTTTCTTCTTTAGAAGGATGAGGCCGTCTTTTTTGGTTCCCATCCATATATTTCCTTGTTTATCTTCCATAAAACAGTACACACTTTTTCCGAAAGTAACCTCTTGAGGGGTGATTATACCCTGTGGAGAAAGGTAGCCTTCTAATGTCCCATCCGGACGGTAAATTCTGACGTTTCCCTTTTTGGAAGCAACCCAGAGACGTTTCTGTTTGTCGGCAAGAAAAGCACGTATTTCCAATCCATTGTCTATGGGGCGTATTTTGTATTTATTGGGATAGAAAGATATTTTGTCTACGCCCCGGTCATTGGTAATCCATACATTCTGTTGCCGGTCGGTATAATAATAACGAATAGAGGGGGCAAATAGGGAAGCGGGATTGTTTTCATCTGCAAAGTATAGTTTCAGTTGATTACTGTCGCGATCATAATAGCACAAATGCCCTTTTTGAGGACTCATCCATAGTGTACCTTCATGGTCTTCAAAGATCATGTATCGGTTGTCGCGTTCATATTGGATCAGGTTTTGTATAGGAGCTGTGAAGTGCTGTTTATCTCCTGTTTGCAGATTTAGCTTTATCACACCGGAGGTATTGGCAAAGATCCAGACTTCTCCGGTTTTGTCCTGATAAAAAAAATGAGCTTCATTGGATGGCTGGGTGGCTGTCTGTATATTAAAATGCTGGAATTTTTTCTTTTCTGTATCGTATGTTATAAATCCGTTGTCAGTTCCTAAGCCGATCCTGTCATTAGAAGGGGAAATGGAAGATATGGAATAGATATCTGTGACAGAACATGGTAGTTCCTGGAATTTTATATTTCCGTTCTTGGGATCATATATTGCGATTTTTCCGGAAGTTGAGATAAGATATATTCTCTTATTATATTCTTTGACCATTTTGAACGGATAATCGCTGTTGATTCGTTTTTTTCCGATGATGGTTACTCCCTTATCTGTCATGATCCATTCGTCCCCGTCGGAATCTTCGTAAATGTCGAATATCTTGTTTCCTTTTAAATTTTGGTTGAAACTGCTGTATAAAATGATATCTTTTCCTTCTTTGCAGGTTTGCTCATTGATTCTGAAAGCATAACCTTGTTCACAGGTGATCCACGTAATTCCTTTATTTAAGGTATAGATATTGCTGACTATGTTGGTTTGTTGCAGGGATGATTCAATAGGAAGGAGTATGTCAATAAACTTCTCTGTCTGAATATCAAATAGATATGCACGGTTATCATAAGATTTGCACCATATATCTCCGTCTTTGCTTTCTGTAATATAAGAGAAACGGTTAGTCGTTAAAGTACAGCCGTCTCCCGGAAATGCTTTGTAATTTTTAAATGTGTATCCGTCGAATTTGTTTAGTCCATTCCAGGTGGCGAACCAAAGAAATCCTTTTTTGTCTTGCATTATATTCACTACTACTCCTTGCGAAAGACCATTATTGACAGAGAAGTGTTTAATCTGGCAAAGAGGTTGAGCTGCTATAGTCAGACTGGTGTATAAGCATAAAAGGAAAACATAGAGTGTCTTCATGATATTATAAATTATGTGTAGAGCAAAAATAAATAAAACTGGATTAAAAAGGAAATTTAAAATAGTGATTGAACATAAAATGCACGCTTTTGCATATTTAATCCACCTGTCTATCCTCTATCAAGCACAATTATTACCCTATAAGGGGAGAAGATACCTCGTACTTTTGTTTTGACAATTAGAACTGGTAAAATTTTAAATGAAAACTATAAATGAAACGTCTATTTATTTGTGTAGTGGGACTTGTTATAGCCGTAACCGCATGGCTCGTACCTTTAATATGAAGGAGCTTGGAGCTGATCCCCGAGGTATTGAATCTTGTACGGAGTTAATAAACCAAACGATTGAAAAAGCATCTTCTGAAGGTGGAGGAACTATTTATTTCCCGGCAGGTGTTTATTTGACAGCCACTATCTACATGAAAAATAATATAACTTTGTATGTGGAGTCCGGAGCTGTTCTTCGTTTTTCAGATCGTTTTGAAGATTATCTTCCTTTTGTGAAGATTCGTTGGGAAGGTACAGTGATGAATACTTTGTCTCCCCTGATTTATGCGCATGATGCGGAGAATTTGACTATAACCGGGCGTGGAACGTTGGACGGTAATGGATTCAAATGGTGGAGCTGGGAGAAAGAAACACGGGAGCTGATTAAAAAGAACGGAGGAAAATTGCCTGCTTTGAATAAACTACAACGAATGTGGGAAGAGGCTAATGAAGAACTGGAAATTTCGGATTATTATAAACCTTCTTTAGAGCGTCGTATGTTTCGGCCTCCTTTTATTCAGTTTTATGAATGTAACAATGTGTTGATAGAGAATGTGAAAATTGTCAATTCTCCTTTTTGGACCATAAATCCGGCTTTTTGTGATAATGTAACAGTGCATGGAGTGACGATATATAACCCTTCAAAAGACCCAAAAGGTCCCAATACGGATGGAATAAACCCTTCTTCTTGCCGGAATGTGCGTATTTCTGATTGTTTTATTAGTGTAGGGGATGATTGTATTACAATTAAATCGGGGCGTGATGCTGATGGACGGAAATATGGAAAGGCATGTGAAAATATAACGATAACTAATTGTGTTATGCTTTCCGGTCATGGAGGGGTAGTTATTGGTAGTGAAATGTCAGGCGGTGTAAGGAGAGTGACAATTTCTAATTGTGTTTTCGATGGTACGGATTCCGGTATTCGCTTGAAATCTTCTCGTGGGAGAGGAGGAGTTGTTGAAGAGCTTCGGGTAGATAATATCGTCATGAAGAATATTCAGCGGAATGCCTTCATCTTTGATTTGTTCTATGATAAAGAATCAAAAGTGGAACCTGTCAGTGAACGGACTCCTGTTTTCCGGAACATTCATTTGAGTAATATCACAGGTTCTGATATCAAGCAAATTGGTTATATTAAAGGGATTGAAGAAATGCCTGTACAAGGTTTGTCCTTTTCAAATATTAATATGAAGGCAGAGGTTGGATTTATAGTTGATATTGCTGAAGATATTCGTTTTGATAATGTGGATTTCTCTTCGCAGACTGGTTCACCGTGGCAATTCAGTAAGTGTAAGCAGATTGTTCTGAATAATGTTAGATCGAAGTATCCTGTAAACCAACACCCGATTGTTACTTTTGAAGATGTCGATAATGCTATTATTAATAATTGTTTTCAGATGACTCCTGTGAAGGATTTTTATAAAGCTAATAACAGTCATATTATTGAAGGACATAATTATTGGAAAAAAGAGAGTTTTAAATAAACAGGAACTATCATATTATTTCTGTTGAATTTTATTGTTGGGTAGATATGAGAAGAACGATATTACATCATCTGTAATATCGTTCTTCTATTGATTAGAGTTGTTTATAATTTACTTCTTATCGTTTTCGCGAATCTCCACCCGGCGGATCTTACCGCTGATTGTTTTAGGTAGCTCTTCTACGAACTCGATGACACGCGGATATTTATAAGGAGCAGTCACTTTCTTCACGTGGTTCTGTAATTCCTTAATCAGTTCCTCTCCGGCACGTGCTTTATAGTCTTTGGATAGAACAATCGTAGCTTTTACTACCTGGCCGCGAATCTCGTCGGGTACTCCGGTAATAGCACATTCCACAACAGCCGGATGAGTCATCAACGCACTTTCCACTTCGAATGGGCCGATGCGGTAACCGGAACTCTTGATTACGTCGTCTGCACGACCGACAAACCAAAGGTAGCCATCCTCGTCTTTCCAGGCAACATCGCCGGTGTAATAAATACCATCGTGCCAAGCTTCGTGAGTGCGTTCCGCATCCCGGTAGTATTCTTTGAAAAGTCCGAGAGGTTTACCTTTGCTGGTGCGGATTACAATTTGTCCTTGCTCACCCGCTTCAACAGAGCGGCCTTCATGGTCGATCAAGTCTACATCATATTGAGGATTCGGAAGCCCCATGCTTCCCGGTTTCGGTTCCATCCAAGGCATGGTGGCGATGGTAAGGGTTGTTTCTGTTTGTCCGAAACCTTCCATCAGTTTGATACCCGTCAGCTTCTTGAAAGTTTCAAATACAGCGGGGTTCAATGCTTCTCCGGCAATGGTGCAGTATTTTAGTGAAGATAAATCAAACTTTGTCAGGTCTTCGTGAATCAAGAACCGGAAGATGGTAGGAGGCGCACAGAGAGAAGTGACATGATATTCCTGGATTTTTTCCAGAATAGCTGCCGGGGTAAACTTCTCGTGGTCGTAGACGAAGATATTGGCTCCGGCAATCCACTGTCCGTAGAGTTTTCCCCATACCGCTTTTCCCCAGCCGGTATCGGCAATGGTGAGGTGAAGACTGTTCTCGTTCAGGTTGTGCCAAAAACTACCGGTAACGATATGACCTAACGGATAGGTAAAGTCATGTGCCACCATCTTAGGTTCGCCGGTAGTGCCGGAAGTAAAATACATCAGAGAGATGTCATCATTAGTATTCGCATGGCGCGGACGTACAAACGGAGCAGCATTTTCGATACCCTGATGGAAATCTTCGAAGCCTTCCGGGATTTCCGGACCGACACTGACTAACTTTTCAACCGTGGGACATTCGGGAAGAGCATCTTTGATATGTTGCAGGATGATTCCTTCGCCGGCAGCTACGATCATTTTGATGTCGGCAGCGTTGCAGCGATAGATAATATCCTTTTTGGTCAGCAAGTGGGTGGCCGGAATAACGGTTGCTCCTAGTTTGTGAAGAGCGATGGTGCTATACCAGAACTCATAACGGCGTTTCAGAATCAGCATCACCATGTCGCCACGGCCGATACCCAGGCTCTGGAAGTAAGAAGCGGTCATGTCCGTAGATCGTTTCATGTCGGCAAATGAGAATTGGCGACTTTCGCCTTTGTCATTTGTCCAAAGTAAAGCGTTCTTGTCAGGTTGTTCGGCAGCCCAGGCGTCTACTACGTCATAGCCGAAGTTGAAATTCTCCGGGACGTTTATTTTCAAGTTTTTGATAAAATCCTCTTGTGAACTGAAAGAGGTCTGTGATAAAAATCTTTCTACCATGATGTTATGGATTATGTGAATGAAGAATGAAGAATGAAAAATGAAGAATTTTTCCATGCGTATTATTTATACAGTGCAACATAATTCTTCATTCTTCATTTTTCATTCTTCATTTTTTTATTATTACATAATTACTGCCAGAAAACGTACCGTTTTGCCATCGAGCGCTTTCATGCCATGTGGAAGTTTAGAGTTAAAATAGATACTATCGCCTTGGTTGAGGATGATTTCTTTGCCTTCGATGTTGATAAGCATACGTCCTTCGATGACAAGGTTGAATTCTTGTCCGTTATGTTGGTTATAATGGATTGGTTCGTCGTTTGCTTTCGGTTCAACAGTGACGATGAACGGATCGGCGGTACGGTTCATGAATCCTGAAGCCAGTGATTGGTATTTATAAGCTTTGGTACGTTCGATGCTGACTCCTTTGCCGGCACGGGTCACGAAGTAGCTGCTCATTTTAGGCTCTTCACCAAACATCAGGGCGTCGAGAGCTATATTATACGTGCGGGCTATTTTTTGTAACATGCTGACAGAGATATCGTAGTCTCCGGTTTCTGCAAGTCGGTATTCTTCGGCAGAGATGTCGCTGTCGCGGGCGATATCCTCTGCGGTCAGTTCCAGTACATCACGTAATCCGCGGAGGCGTTCTGCGATCTGTTTAATTTGTTCATTCATACAAGTGGTTCGTATTTTTATGATTAATAATTCTATGGTATTATTTGGAGGCTTTCATGGCTTTGATGATAGCGGAGGTGAATCCGTTGTGTTCCAGTTCATTGATCCCCTTGATTGTGATTCCGCCCGGAGTGGTAACCTTGTCGATTTCTACGCTGGGGTGGGTGTCATTGTTCTGAATCAGTGCGGCTGCTCCTTTTAAGGATTGTGCTATCATCTGCATGGCATCTTTGGGGCGAAGTCCCATTTCAATTCCGGCTTGCATGGCTGCCTGAACGTATTTCAATACGTAAGCAATGCCGCAGGATGTCAACGCAGTAGCTGCTGCTATTTTATCTTCGGGAATAAGCATCACAGTTCCCATCTCGCTGAACAACCGGAGGATGAATTTGTCTTGTTCATCGTTCGTATTGCGGGCGGCAACAAGCGTCATACTTTCCAGTTCGCTGATAGCGGTGTTCGGAATCAGACGGAACATGGCCATTTCCGGTGCTATGACGTAATGAGCCAGTTCTTCAAAACTGATGCCGGCAGCTACGGAGATGAGTATCTGTTTGCTTTTCAGTTTTAATTCGCGCATCACCGGTTCCATAAACCACGGTTTGACAGCAAGGATGACAATATCTGCACCTGTGGCAGCTTCCGCATTATTGTTGGTGGTAGAGATACCCGGAAATTCCTTTTTCAGTTTCTCTAGTTTTCCGGCACTCGGATTGGACACAATGATGTCCGAATCGTCTATCAGACTTCCTTTTGCCAGGCCACGGGCTATTGAACCGCCCATGTTTCCTGCACCGATAATGGCTATTTTCATATACGCTTATTTTTAATGAGTTGTTAAAGGCAAAGGTAACAGTTAATTACGAAAAAACAAAAAGCAGCCGGAATAAGAAATAAATTTCTAATAAAGGCTGCTTTTATCGTTGGCTGTTTATTAATCAAATGAGCGGAGTACTTTCTTGAACCGGGCAAGGAAGTCTTCTGCTTCCTCCATAGTAAGACAGAGAGGAGGTAACAGGCGAAGTACATTCGTACCGCTTGCTCCGGTAAATACATGCTCATCATAGATGAGGCGGCTGCGTAGTTCTTTGATGGGGGCTTCGAATTCGAGTCCGATCATGAGTCCGCGTCCGCGTACCTCTTTTATTTGCGGGAATTTCTTCAGTTCTTCCAGTAAGTAGTTGCCTACTACCTTTGCGTTTTCTATCAGATTTTCTTGCTCAATGACGTCCATCACAGCGAGTGCTGCCGAACATGCCAGATGGTTTCCACCGAAGGTAGTTCCCAATTGACCATATACCGGTTTAAACATCGGGCTGATTAGGACACCTGCCATCGGGAAACCGTTGCCGATACCTTTGGCTACAGTGATGAGGTCCGGCTTGATGTCATTATATTGATGGGCGAAGAATTTACCGCTACGCCCGTATCCGCTCTGAATTTCATCGAGAATCAGGATCGTTCCTGTTTCGCTGCAAGCTTTGCGGAGTTCCTGCATAAATTCGGTGGTCGGTATCTTGATACCGCCTACCCCTTGTATTCCTTCAATGATAACAGCACATGTGTCTCCTTTAGACAATTCCTGTTTCATCGCTTCCATATCGTTGAGCGGGAGATAGGTGACATGACCGTTATTGTTGATAGGGGCGATAATGGAAGGATTGTGAGTCGCTTCTACCGCCAGAGATGTCCGTCCGTGAAATGCCTTATTGAAAGATACGATTTTGGTACGTCCGTTATAGAAAGAGGCTAGCTTCAGAGCATTTTCGTTCGCTTCGGCCCCACTGTTAATCAGGAACAGGCTGTAGTCTTCGTAACCGGAAATCTTGCCCAGTCGTTCGGCTACCTCTTGTTGGAGCTTGTTGATGACGGAGTTTGAGTAGAAACCAAGTTTAGCCACCTGGTTACTTATCATTGCTGTATAGTGAGGGTGTGCATGTCCGATAGAGATAACGGCATGACCTCCGTAGAGATCCAGATATTCCGTTCCGTTCTCATCCCATACCTTGCAACCGTCGCCCTTGACAATGTTGATGTTATATAAAGGATATACGTCGAATAATTTCATAATAATTAAATGAAGAATTAAGAATGAAGAATGAAGAATTAGGTTACTTCATGGTTCATTTGATTATTTTTGGCAGTTTTGATTGAAGAAACAAGCAGAGCTATGAGTTCTCCACAATCAATCTCCATACTATTAAAAGCATTAGAATCGATATAATCTGAATCTTTTAAAAGATTCAACCAATAGTCGGTTTCATTAGCTTCCTTTAATGATATACTTAGTTTATTAATGAAGTCAGCATTGCTTTGGGCAAATTCGGATTCTCGAATTGAAGCTCCAATAGAAGTGCCGGAACGAAGAATTTGTTTGCTGAGGATGAACTCTTGTTTCATTTCTCGAAGATATTTAGTCATTTGTACAATTCGAAGTGCAAATGAATAGCTTTTTGTATTCAATAATGAATTTGTTCTATTGTGGCAATTCTTCATTCTTCGTTCTTCATTCTTCATTAAAACGCTGAAGGCTTCAAACGTAGTCCTACGGTTTCTTCCAGATTGAACATCAGGTTCATGTTATGAACCGCTTGTCCGCTGGCGCCTTTCAGCAAATTGTCGATACAAGAGATAATCAATAGTTTGTCACCGTGTTTCTCCAGATGTATCAGGCACTTATTAGTATTAACGACTTGTTTCAAGTCAATATTCTTGTCTACGATGTGTACAAAGGAGTCTTTTGCATAATATTCCTCGTACATACGAACGATTTCTTCTAGTGCTACTTTGGTTTTGACTACCATCGTTGCAAAGATACCACGGGCGAAATCTCCACGGTATGGAATGAAGTCGATCTCCGCATCGAAACTGTTTTGCAGCTGTTTCAGTGATTGCTTGATTTCCGGAACATGCTGGTGCTCGAATGCTTTGTACACACTCATATTGTTGTTTCTCCAACTGAAATGACTGGTAGCACCCGGTTTCACTCCGGCTCCCGTACTTCCTGTAATGGCATTTACCATTACATCATCCGTCAGCATCAGATTCTTGGCAAGCGGAAGCAAACCGAGCTGGATGCAGGTTGCAAAACAGCCGGGATTGGCTACGTGCTTTGCCGTACAAGTGGCACGGCGGTTCAGTTCCGGCAGGCCGTAGATAAAGTCGTGGTCGTCGCTCATAATGCGGTAGTCCATCGAGAGGTCGATAATCTTCAGGTCTTCCGGTATGTTGTGACTTTCCATGAATTTCTTTGTATCGCCGTGGGCGGTGCAGAAAAAGAGAACGTCGATTTCGTCCAGAGGTAACTGGTCGGTGAATCTTAGATCTGTTTCTCCATACAAGCCTTCGTGTACGTCGGTAATTCTGTTTCCGGCATTACTGCTGCTGTTGATAAATACGATTTCAGTTTCCGGATGGTTGAGCAGCAGACGGATTAATTCGCCTGCTGTATATCCTGCGCCACCAATGATTCCTGCTTTAATCATATCTCTTCGTCTTTGTGGTTATTATAGTAAACACGTAGCGGAGTAGAAGTGACTTTGATAAAGCCTTTGGCGTCTTCGGCTGTCCAGCCTTTCTGCATTTCACCGTATTCTCCGAATTTAGTCTTCACCAGATCGTCTTCCGATTCTACACCTACGGTAGAGAAGGAGAGAGGGCGAAGCTCGAGGATAGCCGTACCGTTTACGTTACGCTGGCTTTCCTGCAACATCGCTTCGATGTCACGCATCACCGGTTCGAGGTATTGGCTTTCGTGGAGGAACATACCGTACCAGTTGGCTACCTGGTCTTTCCAGTATTGTTGCCATTTGCTCAATGTATATTTCTCAAGGAAGCGATGGGCGCCGATAATTAACATCGGGGCGGCTGCTTCGAATCCTACACGGCCTTTGATACCGATAATTGTATCACCCACGTGCATATCACGGCCGATACCGTATGCTGCACCAATCTCTTCCACTTTCTGGATGGCTTTGATCGGGTCGTCAAACTTCTCGTCGTTGACAGCTTTCAGTTCCCCTTTTTCGAAAGTCAGGCGGAGCTGTTCGCTGCCTTCTTTTTCAACATGTTTGAGGTAGGCTGTTTCCGGGAGTCCTTGCGCGGAGTCGAGGATTTCGCCACCACAGATAGAAGTACCCCACAAACCTACATTATAAGAATATTTCAGTTTGGTGAAGTCCGCGCTGAAACCATGTTTGTTCAGATAATCAATTTCTTCCTGACGGCTCAATGCCATGTCACGGGTCAATGTGATGATTTCTACATTGGGAGCCAGTACGAGGAAAGTCATGTCGAAACGGATCTGGTCATTGCCTGCTCCGGTAGAACCGTGTGCGATGGCATCCGCACCGATTTCGTTGGCATAACGTGCGATGGCCAATGCCTGGAAAATACGTTCGGAACTAACAGAAATAGGATAAGTACCGTTACGCAGCACATTTCCGAAAACCATGTATTTCAGGCTCTTTTCGTAGTATTCCTGGGTAACGTCCAGCGTCACGTATTTCACTGCTCCCAGTTTATAAGCGTTTTCTTCGTTTGTTTTCAGTTGTTCTTCACTGAAACCACCCGTATTGGCACAAGCTGCATATACTTCGTAACCTTTTTCTTTGGCGAGGTACATGACGGTGAACGATGTGTCCAGTCCGCCGCTGAATGCCACCACTACTTTTTTCTTCTTTTCTTCCATAGTGCTGTATCTTTTAAATGTTATTTCTTTCTTGTTCTTTTTTGATGTTCCGCGGCTCTGTCGGATCGTACAGCATGGCTGTGCAGATGCAGAACTTGCGGTTTTTCGCTACCAGAATATCATGGTTGATACATCCTTCGCATCCTTTCCAGAAAGCTTCGTCGTCTGTCAGTTCGTTGAAGGTGACAGGCACATAACCCAGTTCGGTGTTCATCTTCATGACGGCTGCTCCGGAGGTCAGACTGAATATTTTTGCTTTCGGCCATCGGAGACGTGCCAGTTGGAAAGAAGCTTGTTTAATACGTTTTGCCAGTCCTAATCCACGGAAATCGGGATGAACGATCAGACCGGAAGTAGCCACATACTGCTTGTTTCCCCATGATTCGATGTAGGTGAATCCGGCAAAAGTATCGCCACAAAGAGCAATAATCGCCTTACCTTCTTTCATCTTTGTCGCTACGTATTCGTGTGTGCGTTCCGCAATTCCTGTTCCTCGTACGGCGGCAGCATTTCTGATAGTTTCCAAAATAGTGTCAACGTAAACCTCATGTGAGGCGTCGGCTACCATAACATCTATTTGTTGAGTGTCCATTTCTTTATTATATAATAGGTATAATTATTCGATATTGGGAATGATGAGTGACAGAAGCTGACGTATTTTGCTGATGGCAACTCCTTCACGCAACACCAACATGATCGTATCGTCACCGGCAATGGTTCCCAGAATTTCACTGAATTCATTGTTGTCGATGTCATACGCCATGCTGCTGGCATAACCGGGACGGGTGCGGATAACGGCAATGTTACCGGAAAACTGTAAAGAGATAAATCCGTTGTTACGTAACATTTCACCGGCACTCTGGTCGGTAGAACGTTTATACATAATGTTGTTCGGCAGTACATATACGTACTTTCCGTTCATACTGGCAGCCTTGGCTACTTTCAATTGTTTCAAGTCGCGGGAGAGGGTGGCCTGTGTCAGTTCGAAGCCTTCGCGGTTCAGCTCTTGCAACAGTTCTTCCTGCGAACCGACCTCCTTGCTTGAGATAATCATTTTGATGGCGTCTAACCGATTTGCTTTCTTCTTCATTGTATAATTATTCTAAGAATGGCGCAAAAGTATGCATTATTTTGGAAAAAAGATGCATAAAACCAAAGTTTTTTTGCATAAAAGTGAAAATACTTTAGAAAGGGATAGTGATATAATCAGGATATATGTGGGTATATGTAACAAAGTTGTTTCTTTATTGCTTCATTTTGTGCTGACTTTTTTTATTGTCTATTAAAAAAGATGCAATTGTTTGTTTAGGGATTTTTAAATATATAAATTTGTAAAGTGAATAAGGAGACAAATCGTATGATAGATGAAGATATTGAGCTTTATTCTCTTTTTAGAAAAGGAGATAGAAAGGCTTTTGATACTTTATTTTTGAAGTATTATTCCATACTATGTGCCTTCGGGAAGTACTATATTCCTATAGAAGATGCTGAAGAAGTTGTTTTGGATATCATGACATGGCTATGGGAAAACAGAGAATTCCAGATCATAGAAACTTCTTTGCGAAGTTATTTGTTTATGGCGGTCAGAAACAGATGCTTGGATTTAATAAGTAAGAATCAGACAAAAAGACGTTGTTATGAGCATATGTTTGCTAAAGAAATGCAGACAAGTTTTGAAGATCCTGATTTTTATGTAGTGGAGGAATTGATGGCGAAAATAGAAAAGGCCGTGATGCGATTGCCGGACTCCTATCGTATAACTTTTGAGATGAGCCGTTATCAAGATAAAACATATAAAGAGATTGCGAAAGAATTAAACGTTTCCATAAAATTAGTGGAGTATCGTATCCAGCAAGCATTGAGACTTTTACGTGTAGAACTAAAAGACTATTTACCGTTGATTACAATCATATTCCCTTATTTTCTCTAAGGATAGCCGATTCGTTTTTGAGTCTTAAAATAAAAATGCAGCTTTTAATTAAAAAAGTTGCATTTTTGTTTAGGGGCTAATTGAAGTATTCCGTCTTCTTAATAAAATGAACATAAAAGATGATGGAATTACATGAAAATATAGATGAGGCTCTTTTACTCCTTTATTTTTCCGGTACACTAGGAGAGAAAGAAAAAGAAGAGGTAGAAAATTGGATTTCCCTCTCTGAAGAGAACAGAAAAATAGCTAAACAGATTTGTTACATACACCACGTAACAGATATAATAGATACCGTGAAGCAGATAGATCCTAAACAGGCATTGGTGAAGCTGGATAAGAGATTGTCAAAAAGGAAGAAAATAAACTGGTGGGAATGGGGGATAAGAGCAGCAGCTGTGTTATTTATTCCTTTATTCTTATCTTTCTTCTATTTTGTATTTAATCAAGATAAAAATTATGATCGTTATGTCGAAATTCGGTCTAATCCGGGGATGATGACAAAAGTGGAGTTACCGGATGGTACTTGGGTATGGCTGAATTCTGCTTCTTATCTAAAATATCCAGTGTCTTTTGAAGGAGAATATCGAAAGGTTGAATTGCTCGGAGAAGCTTATTTTTCAGTACAAAAGGATAATGGACGGAAATTCTTAGTCGATGTAGGAAAGGGGATTGAATTAGAGGTTTTAGGTACTGAATTTAACGTGGATGCTTATCCGGATGATAAGTTTGTAGCTGCTACTTTGGTGACAGGTAGAGTAAAATTCCATTGTCAGCAGAAAGGCAGGGAGGTTACTTATAGTATGCAACCCGGACAGAAGGTGATTTATAATTTATTGGATGAGAAACTTTTGTGTACAACTACTTTTGTTGAATCTGATATTGCTTGGAAAAGTGGAAGGATCATTTATCGAGATACTCCTCTTGAAGATGCTTTAAGAACTTTGAGCAAGCGTTTTGACGTAGAGTTCCGTATTGTTAATCCATTATTAAAGAAATATTGCTTTACAGGTACTTTTATTAATCAACGTCTGGATAAGATCTTGGAACACTTCAAAATAGCTTCAGGGGTGAGATACAGATATCTTGAATCGGCATTGGACAACGGTGTTGTGAAAGAGAAAACAATAATAGAAATTTATTAAACAAAAAAGAACTATGAAAACACTCCCTCCTTAAACAAAAAATATGGGAAAAATATAGCACTATTCTTCCATATAAAATCATTTAGCCTTACTTGTTTGCCGACAAGTGTAGTTAACTTTATTTTTAATTTAAATCACAACAAATTTATGCAAAAACATTGTAGTATCCAAATTCTTGGGATTAAAAGGCTACTGAAAGCAACTTTAAAAGGAATTCCATTGCCTATGAGATTATTAATTATTATGCTATGTGTTTCGATAGGATGCATTCGTGTGACAAATACTTATGCGCAAAATGCGATCCTTGACTTGAAAGTCAATAATCAAACGATTGAAACCGTCTTGAAAATAATAGAATCGCGGACTGACTTTGTATTCTTCTTTAACAGTCAGCAGGTTAATGTACATAAACGTGTCTCTATTAATGTCAATAAACAGAATATTTTTAAAATTCTAGATGAGGTTTTTAAGGGAAGTGACGTTGTTTATTCAGTGCTTGATAAAAGCATAATTTTGTCTAGTAAAAGATTTGCGCCTGATGGAAATTTGAAGAAGATTACAGGTAAGGTCGTTGATACGAACGGTGAACCGTTGATTGGTGTTACAATTGCTCTGAAAGGAAGCAATAGAGGAACGGTGAGTGATGTAAACGGAAATTTTTCTTTAAACGGAGAAGAAGGAAAGCTTAATGTGTTGAATATCTCATATATTGGTTATAAAGACCAACAGGTAAAAGTTGAGGATGGTAAAACTTTGATTATTACATTGGAAGAGGATACCAAGGTTTTGGAAGAAGTAGTTGTTGTGGGATATGGTACACAGAAAAAAATCAATTTGACGGGTGCTGTTGCTGTGGTTGACGATAAACAAGTAATCGGACGTTCGGCCGATAATTTGTCTAAACTACTTCAAGGAGCTGTTCCTAATATGAATGTTACTGTTTCTAACGGTCGTCCGGGACAGGGTGGTAGCATAAATATTCGTGGTATCAATTCTATCAGTAGTAGTGCCACGCCTTTGATATTAGTTGATGGTGTAGAAGGTACTATCGATGCAGTGAATCCCAATGATGTGGAGTCTATTAGTGTATTGAAAGATGCTTCTTCGGCTGCTGTATATGGGGCTCGTGCAGCTTATGGAGTAATTTTGGTTACAACAAAATCTGGTAATGATGGTAAAACACGTGTTTCTTATAACGGACGTTATAGCTTTGGCTCACCTACAGTTTCCAGAGATTTTGAGACTCGCGGTTATTATTCGGCGGCTATCAATGATATGTTTTATTCTACCTATCAAGGTTCTAACTATACGAATTATAATGATGAAGATTATTATGAAATGTGGATCCGGCGTAATGATAAAACGGAAAATCCGGAACGACCGTGGGTGGTTATCAAAGATGGTGAATATAAATATTATGGTAACTTTGATTGGTATAACTACTTCATGGATGAGTCTCGTCCTACATGGGAACACAATATTAGTGTCAGTGGTGGCAATAAGAAAGTGCACTATTTCCTTTCCGGTGCTTATTATGATCAGAAAGGAGTTATTCGGAAAAATATGGATAGTTTCACTAAATACAATTTCCGTTCCAAGGTAAGTATTGAGATTGCTCCATGGTTGAAGATAAGTAATAATACGTCATACAAAAAGGATTCTTATCCATTTCCGGGGCCAGGTGCTATTAACAATCTTTTTGATGCGATAAGTAAGCATGCCTTAGCTTCTATTGTTCCAATCAATCCGGATGGTACATATATGGGGAATGCAACAGTTATTACAGGAGGATATCGCCCTGCTAATGATCTTAGTGCAATTCTTGAATACGGTAAACACAAGAATGAGGATACTAATTACTTTTTTAATACCACCTTTGAGGCGGTAATGACACCTGTTAAGAATGTAACGGTGACGGCTAATTATTCGTTTGCTCAACATGAATATACGGCAATGAATCGTAGTGCTAATTATCCATATTCACGTGTACCCGGAGAAGTTCTTTGGAAAACAGATGGTTATGGCCTTAATACTCTTTATGAACGTTCTAATCATGATTGGTTTCATTCATACAATATTTATGGAAATTATACAAATACATTTGCCGATGTGCACCATGTAAGTGCAACTGCCGGTGTCAATTATGAAACTAAATTTTTTAAAGACATCAAAATACAACGTAATGATTTATTGTCCGAAGATTTAACTGATTTTAATTTAGCTAATGGTGATGAAATGAGTATTGCGGGTGGTAAAAATAGATATGCTCTTTTCGGTCTTTTTTATCGTTTGAATTATGACTATAAAAATAGATATTTATTTGAATTTAGCGGACGCTATGATGGTAGTTCACGGTTTGCCCGGGGACATCGCTATGGCTTTTTTCCTTCAGTTTCTGCCGGGTGGAGAATTAATGAAGAAAAGTTCTTTGCACCATTACGTAAACAAATTAGTAATTTGAAATTACGCTTTTCTTTGGGAGCATTAGGAAACCAACAAGTCGGATATTATGACTATTTGCAGACTATATCTTCTGGTGGTACAATTTCTTATGCTTTTGGTGATAAAAATAAAGCGTCAGGTGCTAGTATCTCTGCTCCGAATGCTTCTGATTTCACTTGGGAAACGGTTGTTACAAAAAATATCGGTTTGGATCTCGGACTATTGAATAATCGTTTGAATATGACGGCTGATATATATGTACGTGATACGAAAGATATGTTGATGGCTTCCAAGGATCTTCCGAATGTATATGGTGCTTCTTCTCCAAAAACAAATGCTGCTAACTTACGTACGAAAGGTTGGGAAGCATCGATTAGTTGGAATGATTCTTTTAATCTAAAGGGAAAAGCGTTCCATTATTCTGTCGTACTAGGCTTGGCTGATAATACGACTAAAGTGACAAAGTATAACAATGATAACAAAACATTGGGCACTCCATATGAAGGACAACAACTGGGAGAGATTTGGGGATATGTTGTTGATGGTCTCTTCAAAACTGATGAAGAAGCTGAAAACTATCCGGTAAATCAGAGTTACGTAAATAATATATTGAATATTTCTGTAAAATCTCAAGGTCTCCATGCGGGGGATGTGAAATATGTGGACTTGGATGGCGATAATATTATTTCTCCTACTTTATCGGCAAACAATGTGAAGGATCAGAAAGTGATTGGAAATTCTTTACCAAGATATACATATTCTGTCAGATTAGCTGCAGATTGGAATGGAATTGATTTTTCTGCTTTGTTGCAAGGCGTCGGTCGCCAACATTGGTATCCCAATGGTGAAACTAGTCTGTTCTGGGGTCCCTATGCCCGTCCTTATTGTACTTTTATTCCGAAGGATTTCTTGACAGATGTTTGGTCAGAAGATAATCCGGATGCTTATTTCCCACGTCCGAGAGGCTATGTGGCATTGGATGTTAATCCACGTGAGTTGTCTAAACCTAATACTCGCTATTTGCAAAATGTGGCTTATTGCCGTCTTAAAAATGTAACAGTCGGTTACTCTTTGCCACGTACTTGGCTAAAGGCTTTGCATATGGAACGTGTCAGGGTTTATTTTAGTGGAGAGAATCTTTTTACATTCAGCCCTTTACATAGTAATTATATTGATCCGGAACATGCTGGGGCTTCTACGAGCTGGAAAAGTGGTCATACGAACGTGACTTCTTATCCAATGAGTAAGACCTATTCATTTGGAATTGATGTGACTTTTTAATGGAAAATAAAAACTAGGATAATATGAGTAGTATAAAATATAAAATATGGATGCTCTTGCCTCTGATGGCAATGATTTCTTGTGAAAGTATTTTGGATAAATTTCCGGAAGATAAAATTACACCGGAAACATTCTTTACAACAGAAAACGAGTTAGAATTGTATTCAAACAATTTCTATGTCGCTTGTATTTCGGGTACAGGAGTGTTTAAAGATTACGGTGATGTAATTATTCAGCCTATCTTGGAAAAAGCGATTAGCGGGCAACGCACTATACCTGAAACAGATTCTAATTTCGATGGTTGGGGTTGGGGAGCCCTTCGTGATATTAATTTCTGCCTGGAGAACATTTATCGTTGCCAGAATGAGGAAGTACGGAATCATTATGAAGGTTTGGCACGTTTTTTTAGAGCTTATTTTTATTTTGTAAAGGTGAGGCGTTTTGGAGATGTGCCATGGTATGATTATGTGATTGGAAGTGCTGATACGGAAGCTTTGAGTAAACCTAGAGATTCTCGTGAGTTTGTAATGGGGAAAGTATTGGAGGACATTGATTTCGCGATTGATAATTTGAGAAAACAAAAAGATGTATACCGGGTGACTCGTTGGACTGCTTTGGCTTTAAAATCCAGAATTTGTTTGTTTGAAGGTACATTTCGAAAGTATCATGGTTTGAATGATTGGGAAAAGTATCTTCGTGAATGTGCATCCGCATCGGATATCTTTATCAATGAGAGTGGTTATACAGTTTATACGGCAGGTTCTACCCCTTATTTCAATTTATTTGGCTCTTTGAATGCTGAACCCACGGAAATAATCCTGGCGAAAGATTACAATGCAGCTTTGGGATTGACTAATATTGTACAGGCATTTTGCAATTCTCCTGGTGAGGCAAATTCAGGTGTGACAAAGCGTTTTGTTAATTCTTATCTGATGAAAGATGGTTCTCGTTTTACAGATAAGAGTAATTATGAGACTATTGGATTTGTGGAAGAGATGAAAAACCGTGATCCGCGTCTGACACAAACGATTCGTGCAGCAGGATATGTACGTGATGACGGGAAAAAATATCTGCCAAACTTTAAGTTGGCAAAATTAGGGTATCATCTGAAGAAGTACGATTGTGGAGTTAAATATGATATGTCTTCTGAATCTGATTTGCCATTGTTTCGTACAGCCGAAGTTTATTTGAATTGTGCGGAAGCAAAAGCAGAATTGGGGACATTGACTCAGGATGATTTGAATAAAACAATTAATAAGCTAAGGGCTCGTGTAAATATGCCGAATTTATTAATGGCAACAGCAAATGCTAATCCGGACCCTTATTTGAAGGAGTGGTATCCGCACGTGGAAAGTGACGATAATCAGGGGATTATCCTTGAAATTAGACGTGAACGCGCTATAGAACTGGTAATGGAAGGCTTTAGATATTATGATATCATGCGTTGGAAGGAAGGTAAAATATTTGAAAAACCATTTCTTGGTATTTATTTTCCCGGTCCGGGTGAATATGATTTGGACGGTGATGGAACGAATGATGTTTATCTGTATTTGAGTACTGATAAAGGAAACTCTTCTTGTGTAGATCAGTTTGAGATAGGTGGTGAACTTAGCTTGGATCATGAGACAAGTGGTAATTTGATTATTCATCAAAGTATCAAAAGAGTATGGAATGAGGACAAGGATTACTTGTACCCGATACCAACAAAGGATCGTGTTTTAACCAATGGAGCATTAACGCAGAACCCGGGTTGGAATGATGGACTTATTTTTTAATTTTAAATGGAGAAAATAATGAAAATGAAATATTTATATATGTCTTTTCTATTGGCGTTAGTCTATAGTTGTAGTGACTCTGGAGATAATTCAGATTATAGCGAAATGTTGAAAAAAGATTTCAACCAAGAAATTAAATGGGATGTGGATTCATTGGCTCTTATGAGAGCATCTTGGGAAAAAACGGATTTAGGTAACGGGGCAGCTGTTTGTACGGCACAAGCGAGCATGTGGGGGACTACCCAAAGCGTTTCTTATGTGGTATATCCGACGACTATGTTTTCTACCAGAGTTGCTGTATGTGATACTCCTGCCAAAACTAGTATGATTGCTAAAGATAAAAAAGCATTGTTTGCTATCAATGGCAGTTATTCTATTTCCGGAAATCCGTCTACATTTACTATGGTGGATAAGGTGGTGAAGGTTGCGTCTACGATCGAATCTGCCAGTAAAGTGAACGGAGTGATTGCTATTGATGCGGAAGGTTCTGTAGATGTGAAGTCTTGTACGTTTTCAGATTATACGGATGTGGAAGATGAATATGAATCAGCTTTAGCATCAGGTCCAATGTTACTTATGGAAGGGAAAGTGTGTTCGTTTCCTCAAGATGCTATTTATACACAACGTATGGCTCGGTCTGTGATTGGGATAACTGCTCAGGGAAAAATGATGCTGCTTACTATTGATGGTGCTATAACGGGAAATGCTGATGGTGCAACACTTGAGGAGGCAGCTTTTATTGCCAAAACATTGGGGATGAAGAATGCGGTTTGTTTAGCTGACGGAAGTTCTTCCACGCTATGGACATCAGGTAAAGGCGTAGTGAATCATCCGGTTGGAAATGGACAGTATGATCATGAAGGCGAAGGTACAGTGTCTACTGTGATCTATGTTGCAGCTTCTTCTTTATTTGACGGTGGTGATGGAACGGTTGATAATCCTTATTTGATTAGCAATAGGAATCATATGAGGAACATGATGTCTGTTGTAGAACTTGATAAAACTTATTATTTCGAAATGACGAATGATGTTGATATGACTGGCATTGACTGGAAACCGCTGAATACGGGTGAGCCTGTTGACCGTTTTGATATAAAGATTCATTTTGATGGTAAGGGACATACGATTAGAAATTTACATTGTGAGATCAGTTCTCGGTACGCCAGTTTCTTTGGGGTAATGAATGGTTCATGTCGTAATGTGCGCTTTGAAAATGCGGAAGTTATTGGATATGGTTCTTCTTGTACGGGTATTGTTGCCGGTTATTTGGGAACAAATGCTTTGGAGTGTTTGATTGAAAATGTATATGTGTCTGGTACTGTAAGTGGCATACAGCAAGTGGGTGGTATTGGTGGCATTTTTGCTAAAGGTACTGTACGGAATTGTTATGCAGATGTAAAAGTAATCGGGTCTTCTCGTGCCGGTGGTATTGTTGCTGAACCAAGGAATGCTGTAGTTGTTGAAAACTGTTTTGCGACAGGAACTCTTTATAGTACAGGAAATGCAGGTGGTATTGCCGGAGGACTTAATGGCAATAATCCTACAATAAAAGGTTGTATCGCTTGGAATGAACAGATTGATGGTGAACCTGTATCAGGACGTGTTATTGGATGGCAGTCAAATACCTATACGAAGGCTACGGATTGTTATGCGAAAAAAGATATGATTATCGCATGGGGACCCAACAAAGGTATGACGGGGGCCGATGCTAATACTGCCGGAACTTATGATTGGGGTAACAATAAAACTGCAATTTGCCATGGTATTACTACGGAAAATAGTGTAGATGCTGCTAAGAAAATAGGTTGGTCTACAGATATATGGGATCTTTCAGGCGTAACTCCATTATTGAAATCTTTTAATGATAAGTAATGATACGAATAGGGAATCTATATGTTTATTTAAAAAATTATATTATGAAGTTTACGAAGTTAACAATTGCTTTTTTATCCGTATTTTTTTGTCTAGTTGTCGCTTGTGGAAGTGATGGGATCAATGATGACCCCAAAACACCGGATGTTACAGAGCCGGTAACACCAAATGAACCGGACGAACCGGACAACCCTTCCGTTGTAAAAGTTCCGACTCTACAGAAGAATGTCCAAGATGAATGGAAAATTGATTCTATCGATGATGGTTTTATTTATTATAACTATGAACGGTATGACGATGTGAGTAAGGCTCAACAGATTGTAAATGTGCTGGAAATTGATTTACTTTCCAATAAGTACAAAGTTGAATTTACATATAATAATGGAGATTCTCTTTCAACTACAGCACAAGTACGTGGGGCTATTGGTGGTATTAATGGTGGGTATGAACAGGAAGCTATTTATATTCGTATCAATGGAACTAATATCTCTGAAGTGACACTACCGGAGGGACATTTACGATACTGGAAACATGATGGTGCGCTTTATTCGGATGGAAAATCTGATATTGGAATTATATATGGCGGCAGAAATGGAAAGGCTGCAATTGATACATATAACAACATTCTGCAAAGTATTTGTTAGCTAGTGCCCCCACACTGATTGACGATTACAATCCGTTAGGTGAAACTTTTGTTGGTAATTATACTATGGAACAATTGGAGTCTTTTGACTATGAAGATTATCGCAGACATCAAGGAGTACGTCATCCTCGTACGGTGGTTGCTGTGACAGAGGATAAAGATTTGTTGTTAGTCACTATTGATGGGCGCTGGGCTGGTAAGGCGGAAGGTATGAGCGCAAAAGAAGTAACCTTATTCCTCAAAAAGCATTTCAATCCTCAATATGCACTTAATATGGATGGTGGTGGATCTACTACTATGTATGTGAAGGGGAAAGGAGCGGCAAAAACAGATGTTGTCAATTATCCTACTGATAATGGAGTCTTTAACCACTATGGACAACGTCGTGTAACAACTCATATTATAGTAAAAAGAAAGTAGATCTTAATCATTTCATCATAAAATAGGTATTTTATATATTGTAAACGGTATAAATCCATTTAGCAAAGATGGCTTTATACCGTTTATTAGTACCTATACAGAGGTGTAGGGAAAATGTGAATCTGTTTATATTTGCAATTGTATTGTGTCTTTTGTCTTTTGTGTCAAAATGTATACCCTTTCAATCAAAATACATAAGGAAAAGGAGGAGGGAATCGCCTATCTTTGCCATGTAGGTAAATGGATACCTTAAATATATAGACAGAATACCATGAAACAAAACTTTTTTGCAGTCGATCTGGCGCAACGAGCGGCCGTACAATCTTAGGAACTTTCATTGAAGGCGGATTGAATCTGGAAGAGATTAATCGTTTTCCTAACCACCTGATTGAAGTAGGTGGACATTTCTATTGGGATATTTATGCATTATATCGTCACATTATTGACGGATTGAAGTTGGTTGCTCATCGTGGCGAATCCATTGCTTCTATCGGTATCGATACCTGGGGAGTGGATTTTGTATGTGTCGGAAAAGACGGTAACTTGCTTCGCCAGCCTTATGCATATCGTGACCCGCATACAGTAGGAGCACCGGAGGCTCTTTTCTCCCGTATTTCCCGTAGCAAAGTGTATGGTAAAACGGGTATTCAGATTATGAATTTTAATTCACTTTTCCAATTAGATACTTTACGTCGCAATCACGACAGTGCGTTGGAGGCGGCAGATAAAATTCTGTTTATGCCGGATGCGTTGAGTTATATGCTTACCGGAGAGATGGTGACGGAATATACGATTGCTTCGACAGCCCAGCTGGTGAATGCACAGACACGACGTTTGGAGCCGGAGTTGCTGAAAGCGGTAGGATTGAGTGAGAAGAATTTCGGCCGTTTTGTATTCCCGGGTGAAAAGGTGGGAGTATTGACGGAAGAAGTGCAAAAGATAACCGGACTGGGTGCAATTCCTGTGATTGCGGTAGCCGGCCATGATACCGGTTCTGCTGTTGCTGCCGTTCCGGCATTGGATCGCAACTTTGCTTATTTGAGTAGCGGAACCTGGTCACTGATGGGAGTTGAAACGGATGCTCCGGTGATTAATGCTGAAACGGAAGCGTTGAACTTTACCAATGAAGGTGGTGTGGAAGGAACTATCCGTCTATTGAAGAATATCTGTGGAATGTGGTTGCTGGAACGTTGCCGTCTGAATTGGGGAGATACAAGTTATCCTGAATTAATCAGTGAGGCGGATGCTTGTGAACCGTTCCGTAGTCTGATTAATCCGGATGATGACTGTTTCGCGAATCCTGCGGACATGGAAAAAGCTATTACAGAATATTGCCGGGCTACCGGACAGTCGGTTCCCGAGAAACGCGGACAAGTAGTGCGTTGCATCTTTGAAAGTTTGGCTTTGCGTTATCGCCAGGTGTTGGAGAATTTGCGTTCACTTTCTCCCCGTCCGATTGAAACATTGCACGTGATTGGCGGAGGTAGCCGGAATGATTTGCTGAACCAGTTTACTGCCAATGCGATAGGAATTCCTGTGGTAGCCGGTCCATCTGAAGCAACAGCCATCGGTAATGTGATGATTCAGGCCATGGCGGCAGGCGAAGCGACGGATGTTGCCGGTATGCGGCAGTTAATTAACCGTTCTATCCCGTTGAAGACTTATCAACCACAAGACACGGAAGCTTGGGATGCGGCTTATATCCATTTTAAAAATTGCGTTCGGAAATAAATAGAACGATCGACAGAATAATCATTTTTAAAACTAATAGAATATCATGAAAAAAGAAGAACTGATTCAGAAAGCGTATGAGATTGCTGTGGAACGTTATGCAGCAGTAGGTGTGGACACCGAACAAGTATTGAAAACGATGCAGGATTTTCATTTGTCACTTCACTGCTGGCAGGCTGACGACGTTGCAGGATTTGAAGTACAGGCCGGCTCATTGACCGGAGGTATTCAGGCAACCGGTAATTATCCGGGCAAAGCTCGTAATATTGATGAATTGCGTGCTGACATTTTGAAAGCTGCTTCTTATATTCCGGGTACTCATCGTCTGAACCTGCACGAAATCTATGGAGATTTCCAGGGTAAGGTGGTAGACCGTGACCAGGTAGAACCGGAACATTTCAAGAGCTGGATCGAATGGGGTAAAGAACATAACATGAAGCTCGATTTCAACTCTACTTCTTTCTCTCATCCGAAATCAGGTGACTTGTCTCTTTCTAATCCTGATGAAGGCATCCGTCAGTTCTGGATTGAACATACCAAACGCTGTCGTGCCGTTGCGGAAGAAATGGGTAAGGCACAAGGGGATCCGTGTATCATGAATCTTTGGGTACATGACGGAAGCAAGGATATTACGGTAAATCGGATGAAATATCGTGCATTGTTGAAAGATTCTTTGGATCAGATCTTCGCTACCGAATATAAGAATATGAAGGATTGTATCGAATCTAAGGTGTTCGGTATCGGTCTGGAAAGCTATACAGTGGGTTCTAATGACTTCTATATCGGTTATGGTGCTTCTCGTAACAAGATGATTACACTGGATACCGGTCACTTCCATCCAACAGAAAGTGTAGCTGATAAAGTATCTTCACTGTTGCTTTATGTGCCTGAATTGATGTTGCACGTGAGCCGTCCGGTTCGTTGGGATTCAGACCATGTTACTATCATGGATGATCCGACAATGGAACTGTTCAGCGAAATCGTTCGCTGCGGTGCTTTGGACCGTGTACATTATGGTCTTGACTACTTCGATGCATCTATCAACCGTATTGGTGCATACGTAATCGGTAGTCGTGCCGCACAGAAATGTATGACTCGTGCTCTGCTCGAACCGATTGCCAAGTTGCGCGAATACGAAGCAAACGGACAGGGATTCCAACGTCTGGCTTTGCTCGAAGAAGAAAAGGCGCTTCCTTGGAATGCAGTTTGGGATATGTTCTGCTTGAAGAACAATGTTCCTGTTGGTGAAGATTTCATCGCAGAAATTGAAAAGTACGAAGCCGAAGTAACTTCTAAACGATAAGTTATGGAAATCTTAATCGGCTTATTGATTATAGCCATCGGTAGCTTTTGCCAGTCCAGTTCTTATGTACCTATCAAAAAGGTAAAAGAATGGAGCTGGGAAAGCTTCTGGTTAATACAAGGTGTATTTGCCTGGTTAGTGTTCCCGTTCCTGGGTTCACTACTGGGTGTACCCCAAGAGAGCAGTTTGTTCGACTTGTGGGGAGCAGGAGGTGCTGGAATGAGCATCTTTTATGGTATATTGTGGGGAGTAGGAGGGTTGACTTTCGGACTTTCCATGCGCTATTTGGGTGTTGCGCTCGGACAGAGTATCTCACTGGGTACTTGTGCCGGTTTCGGTACCCTTCTTCCGGCTCTTTTTGCCGGTACAAACTTGTTTGAAGGTAACGGGCTGATTCTTTTGTTGGGTGTTTGCATCACGTTGGCAGGTATTGCTATTATCGGGTATGCCGGTAGCTTGCGTGCGCAAAACATGAGTGAAGAAGAAAAACGTGCTGCCGTAAAAGACTTTGCATTGACAAAAGGGTTACTGGTTGCACTTTTGGCTGGTGTCATGAGTGCCTGCTTTGCTTTGGGACTGGATGCGGGAACACCTATCAAAGAAGCCGCTTTGGCTGGTGGAGTGGAAGGACTTTATGCCGGTCTTCCGGTTATCTTTCTGGTTACGCTTGGAGGCTTCCTGACAAATGCAGCTTACTGTTTGCAACAGAATGTGGTTAACAAAACGATGGGTGACTATGCTAAAGGAAAAGTGTGGGGCAATAATCTAGTGTTCTGTGTGTTGGCTGGTGTACTATGGTATATGCAGTTTTTCGGATTGGAAATGGGTAAGAGCTTCCTCACCGAAAGCCCGGTGTTACTGGCTTTCTCCTGGTGTATCCTGATGGCATTGAACGTAACCTTTAGTAATGTTTGGGGAATAATTCTGAAAGAATGGAAAGGGGTGTCAAACAAGACCATAACTGTGCTGATAGCTGGTCTGATCGTACTTATCTTCTCTTTAGTATTCCCAAATTTGTTTTAAAAAAATCAAGAACGGATTACACGGATTACGCAGTTTTTTTATAACTTGCGGCAAAATCCATGTAATCCGTGCCTAATTAAAATATATATATAATGAAATCAATTTTAGAGAATCGTCCGGCACTTGCCAAAGAAGTAAACAAGGTAGCAGAAGTTGCCGGATACTTGTGGCAGAAAGGATGGGCTGAACGTAATGGTGGTAATATCACTGTTAATATCACAGAGTTTGTAGACGATGAAATCCGTCAGATGAAGCCGATCAGCGAAGTAAAATCTATCGGTGTGACTCTTCCTTATCTGAAAGGCTGCTATTTCTACTGCAAGGGAACTAATAAACGCATGCGTGATTTAGCCCGCTGGCCGATGGAAAATGGTTCGGTAATCCGTATTCTGGATGACTGTGCCAGCTATGTGATTATTGCGGATGAAGCTGTAGCCCCGACATCGGAATTACCTTCTCACTTGAGCGTACACAATGACCTATTGAGCAAAAACTCTCCTTATAAAGCATCTGTACACACACACCCGATTGAACTGATTGCCATGACACATTGTCCGAAATTTCTGGAAAAAGATGTGGCTACCAATCTGTTGTGGAGTATGATTCCTGAAACAAAGGCATTCTGCCCGCGTGGTTTGGGTATCATTCCTTATAAATTACCTAGCTCGGTGGAATTGGCTGAAGCTACCATCAAAGAATTGCAGGATTACGATGTGGTGATGTGGGAGAAACATGGCGTATTTGCAGTGGATTGCGATGCGATGCAGGCATTCGATCAGATTGATGTACTCAATAAGTCGGCTCTGATTTATATCGCAGCTAAAAATATGGGCTTCGAACCGGATGGTATGAGTCAGGAACAGATGAAAGAAATGTCAGTAGCTTTCAATCTTCCTAAATAAGATTTATACTAGTCATTGATTTTAATTACTTTAGAAACCGTGGCATTTTCTACCCTGGAAGGTGCTGCGGTTAACCCTTTAAACAAATAGATAACCATGAATCGCATTATTTTAAACGAAACTTCGTACTTCGGTGCCGGATGCCGTAGTGTCATTGCTGTGGAAGCAGCCAGACGTGGCTTTAAGAAAGCCTTTTTTGTAACGGATAAAGATCTTATCAAGTTTGGTGTGGCTGCCGAAATCATTAAAGTATTTGATGAAAATCAGATTCCTTACGAACTTTATAGTGATGTAAAAGCGAACCCTACGATTGCAAATGTACAAAACGGTGTGGCGGCATACAAAGCTTCCGGAGCCGATTTTATCGTTGCTTTGGGCGGCGGTTCTTCCATCGATACTGCCAAAGGAATCGGTATTGTTGTGAACAATCCGGATTTTGCAGACGTGAAATCTCTGGAAGGGGTAGCCGATACCAAACACAAAGCGGTGCCTACTTTCGCGCTGCCTACTACTGCCGGAACAGCTGCCGAAGTAACGATCAATTATGTGATTATTGATGAAGATGCCCGCAAGAAAATGGTTTGTGTAGACCCGAACGACATTCCTGCCGTAGCTATCGTAGACCCTGAACTGATGTACTCAATGCCAAAAGGACTGACTGCAGCTACCGGTATGGATGCTTTGACTCATGCCATCGAAAGTTATATCACTCCGGGTGCCTGGGTAATGAGCGATATGTTCGAATTGAAAGCCATTGAAATGATTGCTCAAAACTTGAAAGCAGCTGTGGATAATGGTAAAGATGTGGCAGCCCGCGAAGCTATGTCACAGGCACAATATATTGCCGGTATGGGATTCTCGAATGTCGGTTTAGGAATTGTTCATTCGATGGCGCATCCGTTAGGTGCATTCTATGATACTCCTCATGGGGTAGCCAATGCCTTATTGTTGCCGTATGTGATGGAATACAATGCTGAATCTCCGGCAGCTCCGAAATATATCCATATTGCGAAAGCAATGGGAGTGGACACTACCGGAATGAGTGAAGCCGAGGGAGTAAAAGCGGCTGTTGAGGCAGTGAAAGCACTTTCTGCCAGTATCAATATACCGCAGAAATTACATGAAATCAATGTGAAGGAAGAAGATATTCCTGCACTGGCTGTTGCTGCTTTCAATGATGTTTGCACAGGCGGTAATCCTCGTCCTACTTCGGTAGCAGATATCGAAGCTCTATATCGCAAAGCTTTCTAAAGTTAGTTTTTGCGGAAGTTCTTTTCACCACAGATTACACAGATTTACACAGATTATTTTCTAATCGGAAGCCGATATTTAAGAATTAAATCTGTGTAAATCTGTGTAATCTGTGGTGTTTTTCTGAAAATAATTCCTATTTTTGTCCAACTCAATTACATGAAAACACATCGGTATGATCGAGGATAATAGTTTGGGATTAGAATTTAAATATCTGATTGTAAATGACATGGACCGTAAATTCGGGCTATGGGTAAATACCGTCGGCTATCAATCCATTCCTCCTGATTCACCTTATCCGTTGAAAGAGCATCCTTCCGGTTACTTTTTTAATGCAGAAAAAGGAAGAGTGCTTCGTGAGTATCAATTGGTATATATTACCAAGGGGCGTGGTTTGTTTTCATCTGATTCTACCTCTGAAAAGCAAGTTTGTAAAGGTCGGCTGATGGTATTGTTTCCCGGACAATGGCATACTTATCGCCCGTTGCGGCAGACTGGTTGGACGGAATATTATATTGGTTTCGAGGGGCCTATGATAGACGCCATTGTTGATGATGCTTTTTTGTCGCAGAAACAGCAAATACTGGAAATTGGCCTTAATGAAGAGTTGGTCTCATTATTCTCCCGTGCTCTTGCCGTAGCCGAAGCGGATAAGATTTCCGCGCAACAATATCTTTCCGGGATTGTGCTCCACATGATAGGGATGATTCTTTCCGTCTCCAAGAATAAGGTTTTCGAGATGAGTGATGTGGATCAGAAGATCGAACAGGCAAAAATCATTATGAATGAAAATGTTTCCGGCAATGTGGACCCGGAAGAGTTGGCTATGCGACTCAATATTAGTTATTCATGGTTTCGACGTGTTTTTAAGGAGTATACAGGTTATGCTCCGGCTAAATATTTCCAGGAATTGAAACTTCGTAAAGCTAAACAAATGCTGGTGGGAACTTCCCAGTCAGTAAAAGAGATTTCTTTTTTTCTAGGTTTCCAGTCAACCGAATATTTTTTCTCTTTCTTCAAGAAACGTACGGGACTTACTCCGTTGGAGTATCGTTCGTTCGGGCGGGAAGAATGAATAGGATGAAGTTCATATCTATTAGTTATTTGGCTCTGATTTTGGGAATATCATAAAAACTGTTACTTTTGTGGCGAAGATAATGTGCTATAAACCATCATTCTTGATATGCGCGGACAAAAACTATCTAAGATCCATTTTCTTATTCTGTTATCTCTTTTAGGATTTATATCTCCTCTTCAATCACAGGAATATAAGTTCAGGACATTGGGTGTGGAGGATGGATTGTCGCAAATAACGGTGAGCGATATTTGCCAGGATGAGAAGTCGCGTATATGGATTGCCACGCTGGATGGCTTGAATTGTTTCGATGGCAATCATATCAAAGTCTTTAATCATTTTCATAACGATTCCATCAGTTATGGTAATCTATATGTCACCCAGATGGTGGAGGACGGCCAGGGGAGTCTTTTTCTCTTGACTTCTACCGGACTTTTCCAGTTCGACCTTGAAACGGAGAAATATTATATTCTTCCGGTGTCTTCTCCTTCCACTCTTGCCAAAGGAAAGTTGGGAGTGTGGATTGCAGAAGGGGGAAAACTCTTCTTGTATGATAAGAATACCCGTTCCGTGAAACCAATGTATGCGGAGGTACATTTGCCGGACACCGGGCCGACAATGGTAGAAGGTTCGGAAGGAAATCTTTGGGTTGCTTTGAAAGATGGCGGGGTGATGCGTGTGGATACTTGTGGATCGATGTCGCTTTATTTGCCCGGAATCAAGGTGATGAAACTGATAAAAAGTAACGATCAGAATATTTGGATCGGTTCGCAGGATCATGGTGTTTTCTGTTTTTCACCTCAAGGTGCAGTCATACATCATTATGATTATAACAACAAGAGTGTTTACACGGTCCGGGATGATATGGCAAGAGCGCTATGTCAGGATTTGGAAGGGAATATATGGGTAGGTTACAGAAGCGGATTGAGTAAGATTGAGGTGGCTACCGGGAAAATATTTCATTATCAGGCGGATCCTAACCGGGTGGGGGCTATGTCCAATCGTTCGGTGACTTCTCTTTATACGGACAAACAAGGAACTGTCTGGGTGGGGACCTATTGGGGCGGCGTGAACTTCTTCTCACCGGAATATCAACATTTTGTACATTATCATGCTTCGGATACCGGATTGTCTTTTCCGGTGGTGGGTGCTATGGCAGAAGATAAATCCGGAAATATATGGATTTGCACAGAAGGTGGAGGACTGGATTTATATCAACCGGAACAAGGAACATTCAAGCATTTTAATGCGCATACCGGATATCATTTTAGTACGGATTATCTGAAAGATGTCGTTTTTGATGAGGCTAATAACTGCTTGTGGATTGCCGCTGACTTTACAAACAAGGTCAACTGTTTTCATCTTGATAACTATCGGAATGATATATATGACCTCGAACCGCTCGGAGAGGAAAGTGTGGGAGAAGCTCTGTTTGCCTTGGCCGACACTCCTCGTAAATTGTATGTAGGTACAACATCAGCAGTTGTTAGTCTGGATAAACAGACCTTAAAAACTGAAGTGTTGTTTCATCAAAAGGAGTTGTTTACACATAATTATAACACTTTGTTGCTTGATTCGAAAAACCGGCTATGGTTTGCTTCCGATGATGGTTGTGTAGCTTATGTGATTGATGAAGGACGCTTTGAAACGTATAGGATAAGTCTGAAGAAGCAGGTCAGATCTCAAAAAGAGCTGGTCAATGTCATCTATGAAGATCGAAGGGGAAACATTTGGGTCGGAACACATGGCAACGGGCTTTTCTTGTTGGATAAGAAAGAGCGATTGTTTCGTTTGCATACTCCTGAAAGTGTATTGTCGGGAGAAAATATCAGAGTGTTGGGCGAAACTCCTTCCGGGAATTTATTGATTGGTACCGGACATGGATTGTCTGTGTAGAACAGAAAGACGGGAAAGTGATAAACTTCAATTCTAAAACAGGATTTCCGCTGACTCTTGTTAATAGGAAATCCATGCATGTATCCCGCAATCATGATATTTATATGGGAGGAGCTACCGGACTGGTTGCCATTCGTGAAAGTAGTTTGTCCTATCCTCCGAAAATATATGATTTGGAGTTGGCTCATTTGTATGTCAATAACAAAGAGATTACCACAGGCGATCAAACCGGCATCCTAAATAAGTCCTTTGCCTATACCGATCGGATTAAATTGAATTATTTGCAGAATGTGTTTTCTATCGGTTTCTCGACAGATAACTTTCTGCATATTGGCGGTGGTGAGGTAGAATATCGGTTGATAGGTTCTAATGACGAATGGAGTGAGAATCGTTTGGGGAATGATATTACTTATACAAATATATCTCCGGGCGATTATGTTTTTGAGATCAGATTGAAGAACTTTCCGGAAGTAATCAGATCTCTTCATATAACGATCACACCACCTTTTTATGCCACCTGGTGGGCTTATACTATTTATGTGTGTGTGATTCTGACGATTCTATTCTTTGTGGTGAGAGAATATAGAATTCGGCTGTTCTTGAAAACCTCGTTGGATTTTGAACTTCGTGAGAAACAATATATTGAAGAAATGAACCAATCCAAACTGCGTTTCTTCACTAATATCTCACACGAGATCAGAACCCCTATTACCCTTATCCTGGGGCAGGTTGATCTGTTGTTGAATTCCGGTAAGTTGTCTACGTATGCTTATTCGAAATTACTGAATATACATAAAAATGCCGGTAACCTGAAATCATTGATAACGGAGTTGCTTGATTTCCGGAAACAGGAGCAGGGACTTTTGAAATTGAAAGTTTCTCAATTTGATTTATATTCTTTACTCAAAGAGCATTATGTATTGTTCAAAGAATTGGCAGCTAACAGGAATATTTCGTTTGTTTTGCATGCTGACTGTGAGCAATGCCTCGTGTGGGGAGATCGTATGCAATTGCAGAAAGTGGTTAATAACCTGCTGTCGAATGCTTTTAAATATACTTCAGACGGTGGAAGTATCAGTATGGAATTGGCTGATGGAGCGGATGAATGTATGTTTTCCGTTTCAGACAATGGGGCAGGAATATCCGAGGAAGATTACGTGAAGATATTCGAGCGGTTCTATCAGGCCGAGAATATCGGACAGTATGGAGGAACGGGTATCGGGCTGGCTCTAAGTCAGGGGATTGTGAAAGCTCATCAGGGAGATATAACTGTAGAAAGCCAGTTGGGGAAAGGTTCATGCTTTAAGGTCACTCTGAAGAAAGGAGATGCTCACTTTGATTCTTCTGTTTCCCGGATTGAACCGGAGCAGGATAAGGAATATATTTATTATTCGGAAGATAAAGAACTATTGGTTAAGGAGGTACAGTCGGCTCAAAGTGAGAGTGGGACTACTGACTGCAAGCTGTTGGTTATTGATGATAATGAAGAAATCAGAAATATCCTTGTAGATATCTTTTCTCCATTGTACACGGTTGAAACTGCAAGTGATGGTGAGGAAGGGTATGAAAAAGTAAAGATGATGCAACCTGATCTGGTTATTTCGGATATTATGATGCCCGGAATGCCCGGAACGGAATTGTGTGCCAAAATTAAGAACAATATTGAAACCTGTCATATCCCCGTCGTTCTTCTGACTGCCCTTAGTGCGCCCGAACGTGAGTTGGAAGGATTGAGAATTGGAGCGGATATTTATGTGGTGAAGCCATTTAATATGCGGCGGCTGGTGATGCAATGCAATAATCTGATTAATACCCGCAGACTTTTACAGAATAAATATGCCCATCAGCTGGATAGCAAAGCGGAGAAGATTGCAACGAATGAACTCGATCAGAGGTTTATCGAACAAGCGACGCAGGTAGTGGAAGATAATATGGAAAATCCCGAATTCAGTGTAGATGTCTTCTCACGTGAGATGGGGGTGGGACGTACTGTCTTATTCCAGAAGATAAAAGGTATCACGGGAAGTACGCCAAATAATTTTATCATGAATCTGCGTCTGAAAAAAGCGGCATATTTTCTGCAGAATTCTCCGGAAATGAATATATCGGATATTGCTTACCGGTTAGGATTTGGAAATCCTCAATACTTCAATAAATGCTTTAAAGAACTTTTTGATATTGCTCCTACGCAATACCGAAAAGCTCATAATACCTCCTCCGAACCCTCTGTGAAGTGATTAAAATAAGTCATCTGAATTTTTAGACTAGATAAAACGAACAATTCGATAGGGTGCAATATATTCAAATGCGATACTTTTGTGGCGTTGGATAATGCCAGCTTGTACTTGAGTTTTCTTTGGTTAGGTGTGTCCGCACACACTTTCATTTGGTAGACCGGGTACTGTGTAATCTTTATTCTAATATAATAATTATTGTGTAGTATTATGAAAGACAAATATCCATATAATAAATAAAAGATAACATCTTATTGGAGAGAATCAATATATTTTCCCCAATTAATTAAGTAGTGAGTAAAACCTTGATAATTAACCAATTTAATTTTATTCTAGTTATGAAAAATTTGCAGAGTAGGACAAAAGTGCGGTTGCTTCAGTCGTTGCTTTTGATTTCCTTGAGTCTCTTTTTCCTTGTCAATCCGGCTTATGCTCAAGGCGGGTTTGCAGTGAAGGGAGTTATTGTGGATAAAACAGGATTTCCTTTGCCTGGCGCCAATGTGATGGAGAAGGGAACATCTAATGGAACAATTACAGATTTAGATGGTAATTTCTCATTGAATGTTTCGAAGAAGGGAGTTACTTTGACTGTATCATTCATGGGATATACCCCTAAAGATGTGGTAGTGAAAGATAAAACAATGAATATTACGCTTGAAGAGAACTCTAAGCTATTGGACGAAGTAGTGGTAGTGGGTTACGGTACGATGAAAAAGCGTGATGTAACAGGAGCTATTACTTCCATCTCAAGCGAGGCCATTGAGCAAAAAATGGCTACCAATGTTTTTGAAGCATTGCAGGGTACTACTGCCGGTGTACAGGTGGTATCCGGTTCCGGACAGCCCGGTGAATCTTCTTCTATCAAAATTCGTGGTACTTCCACTTTCTCCGCTGAAGGTGTGACTCCTCTTTATATTGTAGACGGTGTTCCTTTGGAAAGTATCGATGGTATCAATACCAATGATATTACTTCTATGGAGATTTTGAAGGATGCCGCTTCTGCAGCTATCTACGGTTCGCGTTCGGCGAACGGTGTGATTATTATCACTACCAAAAGTGGGCAGGAAGGTAAAGCCCGTATTGATATCAAGTATAATCACTCGTGGGGTACATTGTCTCACAAGGTTCCACAAGCAAACCGTAAAGAACGTTTGTTGTACGACCAATATCGTAAAGAGTATTTTGAAACATACGGCGGAGGTAATCCGGATGAAAGTAGTGATATACTGAATGATCCGTTGAACTCTTTCTTTAATGTGGATAACGATTATCTGGACATGATTACAAGCACTGCACAAAAAGATCAGGTGGATATCAGTGTAGGTGGTGGTACAAAGAAATTGAAATATTTCATCAATACCGGTTATTATAATGAGAAAGGTATTATTTCCAATACAGGTTTCCAGAGATTAAATACTCGTATCAACTCCGATTATTCACCGACAGACTGGATGAATATGGGTAGCCGTATTTCTTTGACTTATTCTAAAAAGAAAGGTCTGAATGAAGGTACTTTATTGAGCGCAGTGTTGACTCGTCGTCCTTATTTCAATACTTATTATCCGGATGGCTCTTTGGTCGGAGTGTTTAACGGTCAGAAGAACCCTATTGCGCAGGTCAATTATACTACCGACTTTACTGATTCTTATAAGGCTAACTTCTTCCAGTTCTTTGAAATCAAATTCAACAAGTATTTGAAGTTTAGAGCCAATATTAATGCCAACTTCTATCTGGATAAGCGTAAAAAACTCGAACCGAGTCTTATCACCGACGAATGGCAGAAACAGAATAAAGGTTATTCTTATAATTACCTGAACTGGAACTGGATGAATGAAGACATCCTTACTTATGCACGCAAAATAAAAGATCATAATTTTACGGCCATGGTAGGTGTTAGTGCACAACAGTGGCGTTATGAAAACGAAACATTTGTGGGGATAAACTCGTCTACAGATTTTATCTATACAATGAATGCTTTTGCCGCAAACCTGGATTTGTCATCTACAGGCTCCACATTAAGCAATCACTCTATGGCTTCCATTTTTGCCCGTGTGACTTATGATTATAAAGGAAGATATTTGCTCAATGCCATTATGCGTCGTGACGGTTCTTCTCGTTTTGCCAAAGAGAACAAATGGGGTAATTTTCCTTCCGTATCTGTGGGATGGCGCTTCTCGGATGAGAAATTCATGAAATTCTCGAAAAAGTTTCTCGAAGATGGTAAGATCCGTGCAAGTTTCGGTATCACGGGTAACGAAGCAATCGGCAACTACGACTATATCTACTCTTATTCTCCGAATTCTATTTATGACGGAGTGGGTGGCGTTATTCCGACTCGTATCGGTAAAGACAATCTGAAATGGGAGGAAACTAAACAATTCAACCTTGGTCTGGACTTGAATTTCTGGAATAGCCGTTTGACAATCACTGCCGATTACTACGATAAATATACAGACGGTTTGCTGGCAAACTACCAATTGCCAAAAGAATCCGGTTTTGCATATATGAAAACCAATGTCGGTGAAATGAGTAACCGAGGCTTTGAAATAGCTGTTACCGGTGATATTATCCGCACGAAGGACTGGAAGTGGAATGCTTCTTTCAATATCTCCAGAAACGTTAACCGTATTGAGAAGCTGTCTGAAGGTAAGGCATATATGGAAGGTGATATCTGGTGGATGCAGGAAGGTGGCCGTGTGGGTGACTTCTACGGATTTAAAAGCGCCGGTATCTTTGCATACGACGAATCGAATGCTTTTACTGATAAATGGGAACAGTTGACTCCGGTGTTTGAGAATGGTGTATTCCAGTACAAATATTTGTTGGATGGAAAGGAATATGCAGGTAATATTCGTCAGAAGACGTTGCCGAACGGCAAACCGTTCCGTGGTGGAGATTACAACTGGGAAGAACCGGAAGGAACCCGTGATGGTGTGATTGATGATAATGACCGTATGGTGATCGGTAATGCCATGCCTGATGTAACCGGTGGTTTGAATACAACGGTGACTTGGAAGAATTTGAGTTTATACTTAGGATTCTATTATTCATTGGGAGGACAGATTTATAATGCAGCCGAACATAATCGTAATATGTTCAAATACACCGGAACTACTCCTTCACCGGAAGTCATCCATAATATGTGGTTGCATCCGGGTGACCAGGCAATCTATCCGCGTCCGTATAATGATGATTACAACAATGCCCGTATGGGTAACTCGTTCTATCTGGAAGATGCTTCCTTTATTCGTTTGCAGAACATACGTGTAGCATACGATCTTCCTGAAAACTGGATAAAGAAGCTGATGTTGAAGAATATAAATATCTACGCTTTTGTAAACAACGCCTTGACATGGACCAACTATTCGGGATTCGATCCTGAATTCTCTACCAACAATCCTCTGCAGGTAGGTAAAGACTCTTACCGTTATCCGAGAAAGAGAGAATATGGTATTGGTTTTTCTGCAAACTTTTAATTGAAGATATCGTATGAAGAATATAAAATATTTTGTTGGAGCTGTATGCCTGGCTCTATCGTTGAATAGCTGTTCAGACTTTCTGAATGAGGAACCGGTAAGTGAAATTCCGGCAGGTGACATGTGGCAGACTGCCCGTGACGCTAAGGCAGGTATAAATGAAATCTATGGATTGTTACGTTCCACTTTACGGGAGAACTATTTCTATTGGGGGGAGTTCCGTTCGGATAATGTAGCTCCCGGAGCACCGGTAATGGCCGATCAGGCACGTGTTATCAACAACCTAATGTCTACGGATGAGAAATGTGCAAAGTGGACGACTCTGTATCAGATGATTAACCAGGCAAATCTGGCTATTAAATATGTTCCTAATATCAGTATGCCTGATGTGGCAGACCGTAACGATTACCTCGGACAAGCGTATGCGTTGCGTGCTTTGGCCTACTTCTATGCTATCCGTGTTTGGGGAGACGTACCTTTGTTTACAGAACCTACTGAAAAGTATTCGGAAGCGATCTATAAAGAGCGTACGGATAAAAACTACATTCTTGATAATGTCATTCTTCCGGACCTGAAGAAAGCGGAAGGACTGATAAACCGCAACAAGAACTACGAACGCAAACGCATTTCTATCTGTGGCGTATGGGCCATCATGGCGGATGCTTATATGTGGGCTAAAGAATATAATCTGGCCGACCAGACCATCGATAAGATGGCGACTATCGCTTCCAAAAAGGGCGGTCGTTTTGTAGACTTCGAACCTAACATTGCTACTTGGCATACCATGTTTACGGAAGAGCTGACTAATAAACCTTCTGATGATACACCGGAAAATGATGAATATAACTCCAGAGAGTTTATTTTCCTTGTTCATTTCAACATGGATGAAGTCGGCACGAATGGTTACAGTTATATGTATCAATGGTTTTCCGGTTCAGGGAATCGTGCGGCAGTCATGTCTGATACGTTTATGAGTATCTTTGATGAAAAGGATATGCAAGGTGATTTACGCAAAGATTATACGGTGAAGAATTACCAAAATGGAAATGAATTGCGTAAATATATGGCAGGTGACATCAGTAACTCTTTGAATAAGACATGTGAAGTAGCCTATCCAATCTATCGTTACACAGATATGATGTTGTTGCAAGCTGAAGTTCGTGCTCATCAGGGAAATGGGGGAAGCTTTGGATTTAGTAAAAACTGTACGTGACCGTGCCGGATTGAATACACTGACTGAAAATGATTTTGCTTCAGAAGAAGAGGTAGTCAATTATATCTTGCGTGAACGTCAGGTGGAGTTAGCTGGCGAAGGACGCCGTTGGTTTGATTTACTGCGTACAGGAAAGTGGAAGGAAGTGATGAAACCTATTAACGGAATGGAGCAGGATGGCAATGAACTTTTCCCGATCCACTATTCACATATCTTGGAAAATCCGAAGATTGTGCAGAATACGTATTATGGTAATACTAACAACTAAAAAAGGTAGAAGCAATGAAAAAGACAATATTATATAAGACTCTTTTCTTTTGTTGGACAATTTTGGCATTGACCGGTTGTGATCTGGACTTGCAAAAGAACTATGATTATGAGCCTTCGGTGGATGATCCGTATGTAAAAGTGACAGCGTGGGAATATTTTCAGGATCACAAAGATATGTTCTCGGAGTTGATAGCAGCTATTGAGTATACAGGTTTGAAGGACTATTATACACAGACTGATAATAAATATACTTTTCTGGCTTTGAATAATGCCGGTATGCAGCTTTATCGGGAGAATGAATTTGCTGGTGTAGCTTCTATTACAGATTGTGATAAAGAAAAGGTGAAGAATATGTTGCTTTATCATATTGTAGATGGAGAATATAGTTCTTATGGGCAATTGCAGGTTGAACCGATGTTCGTTTTGACTATGCTGAAAGGTGAGACTGGATTGATGACAATGTCTGTATGGAAAAATCCATGGCAGGCTGCAGTAGGTAAGATTCTGGTGAATCAGACCGGAAGCAACGGAAAATCTCCGCAACGGCAAGCTAAGACTAGCAATATTCTGCCGACAAACGGCGTGATTCATATATTTGAGAACTATTGCAAATATTCCAAATAACCACAGTTAATTAAAAAGAGAACTAATTATGATTCGTAAAATATATACCTTATTAATATTAGGACTTTGCTTGGGCTTTGCTGCCTGTGGCGACGATAATGATGGACTGGATCCTAATGCAGCGGCTCCTGTGATTAATTTTCCTATGGAGCAGCTGGACGTTGATTTGAATAAAGTAGACAATCTGCCGGTAGTGGCTGTTATTAAATCACAGGCAGGGCTTCAGAGCGTGACAATGAAATTGCAGACGGTGGAGGGAGTGACAGAATATAAAACTGTAACCGACTTTTTCAATCCCAACTCGTATAGCTTGTCTGAAAACTTGGAGTACAATGCAAATTATGAAGCTTTTATCATTGAAGCTACAGATAAACTGAATCATGTTACGAGTGGGACTTTACCAATTGCTGTTACCGATGTAATGGCACGTCCTGTCATTACATTCGATCCGGAAGAGATTGTATATGATGAGATGGATGAAAACCCGGTAATGCCTCGTACCACTTTTAAAATTGTTTCGGAAGCTGGTTTGAAGAAAGTAGAAAGATTCTTGGTTTCTGTAGACGGACAAACATCGAAAGGTGGTGATATACTGAATGGCGACAAAACGTATGAGTATGATGAATTGATAGAATATAAAGAAGGTGATAAGGGCTTTAAAGTGAAAGCAGAAGATATATATGGTAATATCACAATTTCTACTTTGCAGGTGTCATATAAGACAGTTCCGGTTCCTGTATTGACCTTGGGTAAAGAGCTAATTACTACTGATGAAGGAGTAGATACGGAAGTTCCAATGCATATCGAATCGGTTCGTGGCGTAAAATATGTAGCTATATCCCGAGTGGAAAATGGTATAAGTACAGAAATATTCCGTGAGGAGATAGGTGGTGACAATAAAAACTTTGATTATACACCTAAAGTACAATTAACAGAAGAAACGTCCCAATTAAAAGTGGTTGTTTCTGACGGTCGAGAGGGTAAAGAAGTAGTAGGGATCGTAAGGACTTATGTGAATATGGAAGTTGTCCAGCTCAAAGTCGGTAGCCAAGTTTTGGCAAATGCGGAACCGTTTGCTCTGATTTCATTGAAGGATATGAAGACGTATTCGGTGGATGAAGCTATTTCCAGTGTGGAAAGTGCTAGGAATGTTGATATAAAGTTCTTTATAAATTCTAAAGATGGTGTTCTTTCTTTCCGCTTTTATTCTATGGAAAATGTAGAAAGTAAAAATCCTTTATATAAAGGGTCAGGTGGAAAAACATTGAGTAACTTGCCGGCAAAGAATATGACTAAATATGTCCTATTCCCTACAGATTTTGATTATGATACAGCTTCCCGTTCCTCTATTCAGAATGAATATTTGAAAGGAAATGCAGATCAGAAAGTATATATGACAATTGATAACTTTGTCGGTAGTGTGATTGGATTTAAGACCGGTGGTGCCTCAAGTGCTGGTGGAGAAAGATATGGTGTCATGAAAGTTCTTGATGTCTCCGGTAAGATGGATAATAATACGATGAAACAGATAGCAACTGTTGAAATCAAATTCCCTAAGAAGAAGTAAGTAGGGTAGTATTACCTACCGTCTGAAGTCTTAATAGAAAAGTTCTTTTCTATTAAGACTAAACTTCCCTTTCATTGGGAGTAAAGTTGCTCTCTGTCCGATACAAACTATAAACGAAGCTTACGTTTTTATAAATGCAAGTTGCGTTTATAAAAACAAAGCTTGCGTTTATAGTTTATAATAAGGATAAAAGAAGTTTGCAACAAGGGGGAAGGAAGTTCTCCCCTAGTGGAGGATAACTTTTCTATTAATAGCTGACGCGAGAGTTATTAACAGCTATCCCGGTGAACTTAGATAGAATATACGAAAGATGCGATTGATAACAAGCACATTGGTTAAGTAATAATGTGCGGTAGCTGAAAGTAATATGAGAAAACATATAATATATAGGTATTTCCTTTTTTTATCTTTGGTCGGACTGATGCAGTTAACGCTTAGTTGTTCCTCCTCTTCCAACGAAATAGAACCTTTGAAACCGGAAGGAGGAGATACTCCTTTGGAAAAAGATGAATATACTTTTTTGAACGTTGAATACCGGAAATGGCAGAACGGAACATTCCAAGCATGGACAACGGCAGATTCAAGGGAAACACGTACCATTGATAATATGAATTGGTATACTCCTTCTTCGGATTATAGCCGGACTGCATGGGGAGGACGAATCGGTTTGCAACCCTCTTCTGTGGTTGGAAAAGAAGGCTTTTTCCGAGTGGCTAGTTGTGGAGGCCGTTCTTATTTACTGGATCCGGATAATGGAGCTGTTATCATTCATGGAATTCAGCATGTCCGTCCGGGAGAATCTACTGCTCATAAGAAGGCTTTCAGTACTCGATACGGTAGTGAGGTGCGATGGAGTGAAGAGACTGGCAAACTGTTGGCAGACAATCATATAAACTATATTTCGTATGGCTCGAACCGTATTGAAGTATTTCCTGCTGCAGTACGTGCTAACTTGTTGACGCCTAAGACGCAAAAGATTGCTTATGCAGAAAATCTGTATCTGCTCCGTACCTTTATGTGGGATATGAGCAAGAATTTGGGCTACGCGTTTGATGATGACAAGTATAATCGTCTCGTTCTTCTTTTCGAACCGACATTTGCTACGTACATAGATCATCTCGTACAAGAGAAGTCAGCTTTATTTGCCGGTGACCGGCATTTTATAGGTTTCTATCTTGACAATGAATTGCCGTTTGCTAGTTATCAGAATACTGACCCTTTGCGAGGAATTGATCTGAAACATTTCTTGTCCTTACCCGAACGCTATAAAGCAGCTCGTGAGTATGCAGAAAAGTTTATGCGGGATAACGGTATAACTTCTGCCGGAGCGATCACTAAGAAAAATCAGGAAGACTTCCGGGGCATGGTTGCCGATTATTATTATCAGTTGACTACTGCCACCGTCAGGAAGTATGATAAAGAGCATTTGATTTTGGGGACACGTCTGCATGACTGGAGCAAATACAATCAGAAAGTGGTGGAAGCTTGTGCCCGTTATTGCGATCTTGTTTCTATCAATTATTATGCCCGTTGGCAACCGGAAGCAGATTTCTTGGCAAACCTGAAAGTTTGGTGTGGAACGAAACCTTTTTTAGTTTCGGAATTCTATACGAAAGCAGAAGATGCCAGTTATCAGGGAACTGGATATGCCAATACCGAAGGAGGTGGATGGCTGGTACGTACACAGAAAAACAGAGGTGAGTTTTATCAGAACTTCTGTCTTCGTTTACTTGAAACCCGGAATTGTGTGGGTTGGGTACACTTTGAGTATAATGATGGATACGGTTCGGATGGAAAAGCTTCTAATAAAGGAATAGTCTCCATCGAATACGAGCCTTATACATCTTTTCTGTCGCAGATGCGACAGGTAAATCTTGCAGTTCATTCATTGATCGATTATTATGATACAAAATCGGTTCAATAGATTAACGGAAACATTAAAAAGACAAATTGAATATTTAGAATTAAAATAGTTATGACCATGAAGAAGTTTAGTTTATTCGCAATCCTCTTAGGATTTAATATAGCTTTGGGAGCATGTTCCGATGATGATGCCGCTCCTGTAGTAAAAGATCAAATCTTTCAACTTCCGGAAAAGGCTATGTGTTGGCGGAGCAATCCAGACGGGCTATCGTCATCAGAGATGCGGAGACGAATCGCAATATCTGGAGTTGGGATCCTTATACGGCTTGTGTTCCTGCTGCCCAGCAGGGTTGGTTTGTCAATCCGAGCGAAGTAAAACCTGTTTTCAATAGACGCTATATCTTGATGACTGCCTCCGGCGGAGCTGTGGCTTTAATCCGTTTGTCGGATCATAAATTAATGTTCTATGCAAATTGCGGACAGAATCCTCACTCTGCGGAGGTATTACCCGATGGAAATATTGTGACGGCAGAATCGAAATCCGGCGAAATCAATACCTTTGTGGTTGATACGGTTAAGGTATTGGGAGCGAAGGCTAATACGGTGAAGCTGGGTAATGCGCATAATGTAGTTTGGGATAAGAAAAGGTCGTATCTGTATGCCACGGCTACAATAACGGGCGGAGTTACCGCATTATTCCGTTTTAAGTATGATGGTAACCGGAGCAATCCTAAACTGACAAATCAGACTCGTATTTATACGTTCGACAAAGAATCGGGCGGACACGATTTGTTCCCGGTATATGGTGAAGAAGATAAATTATGGCTTACAGCTGCTTCGGCTGTCTATAAGTTTGATTTGACAGGAGTTACCGACGCTACGACTAATGACTCTGCCGAACCGACTTGTGAAAAAGTCTACAATACAGCTGATATAAAAAGTATCTGTAACGGACCTGACGGAATCTTGATGCTGAAACCGACTGAAGAGTGGTGGGCTGAAGGACTTGTAAATGAGAAGGGAGAAGAACTCTTCAAGATGGACGGAGCTAAGATTTATAAAGGTCGTTGGATGATAGACAATACTTTCAGTTATCCGGAAAAGCACGATTTCGTATTGGGTGAGGATTGATTAAGTATCGTCGAAGGGTAATAAAATACATAAGTTGAATAATTAAGTTTGGAACAATGAGGAAACTTCTTCTTTTTTTATTGGTATCTATCGCATTACCGGCCTTGGCGCAGAACGGAAAGAAAGTGTATGCTGACTTCCACGGTGTGCGTTATACCCGGCAACATGACGGAAAGTTAGGGCGTTGGGAGATGTATGCCAATACGGAGAAATCAAGTACGGGAAGGAAATCCCTGTGTTATAATGCCGACCTGATAGACAGTGAAGGACGACATGAGATAGCGGCAGTGGCCTATCCCCAAGTCGGAATGCAGTCCAATCTCGATCCCGATTATATCGAATATCAGATATTGTCGGCAAAAGCTGCCAAGATAGACGGATTCTTTATCGAATGGGGATTCAAGCCTCACGAAAATGACATCTTGCTGCGTGAAATGCAGAAAGTGGCAGCGAAGTATGACTTTGAGATCGGTGTAAACTGGTGCGACGGTTGGTTGTATTATGACTGGATTACGAAGATTTATCCGGAAGTTAACACCCGTGAGGCAAAGACCGAATATATGGCTAAATGTTACCAATATTTAGTAGATAGTGTCTTTACCGGTCCGACTGCTCCTATGGTGAAGGGGATGCCTGTTTTTTATCATTTCGGTCCCGGAGCAAAAGTCGATGAATACAAGAAAGTATTATCACTGGTGAAGTTTCCGCAAGGATGAAGCAGCCCGTTGCCTTACGTCGTTGGGCGGATTGGGGAAAACTGGAAAACGATAAATACATTCCTGTCACCCGCAGTGATGATATGGATGCCTGGAAAAAAGTGGGAGAGATACCGACCGCATGGCTTCCCGCTCGTGTCCGTACAAGAGATCAGGCACATGCCGAATGGGATAATTACGCCACTCAGGATGATGTTATTGAGTTTATGAAACCTTTCCGTGATTCAATTTGGCATAGTAACAATCCTGCTTATACCATTAAGTCGGGATTTGCCATGCCGGGAATGGATAACCGGGGCTGTGCAGGCTGGGGACGTGGACACTTCTATTATATCCCTCGTAACAATGGAGAAACTTATCAAAGTATGTGGAAGTTCTGTATGGCAGAGAAGGACAGCCTGGACATGGTGTTTATCGCTTCGTGGAGTGACTATACCGAAGGACACGAAATAGAGCCGACCATTGAAAACGGTGACCGTGAACTACGTACGACTTTAAAGTATGCGGCGGAATTCAAAGACGAACAGGCGGACGAGCGTGGATTAACCTTACCTTTAATGCTTTTCCGGCTGCGAAAAGAAGCCCGTTTCCTGGAAAAGACGAAGATGGACGTATCCGCTTGTCAACGTTCGCTCGATAAGGCGGCATTGTTGATTAGCCAGGGACGTTATCCGGTGGCGATAGGTTTGTTGTCACAAATAGAAAATGATGTCAAGACAGCCAAATCCGCTTTGGCGGTTGAGATGATGCGTTTGCGTGAGTCGGACATGAAGATTCAGGGAAAGCGAAAATCAGGTGGTTACAATGCCGAAGAAACGCTTTCTATCTCTTTGCCCAAAGAATTGGTTTCCAAACTGCAAATGAATAACTATGTAGGGTATCTCTATTTTGAATACCTGGACAAAGGAAATGAATCTCTTTTTATACGTTCGTCCACACAGCGTGAACCGAAAGAACCCTTTAAAATAGTATCCCGGATACGTACCGACAATACAGGCGAATGGAAAAGTGCAAAAGTGGAACTGTATAAAGATAATATCGTAAATGGATTCAATATGCCTACGTTCTATTTAAAAGGAAATGTCGTTGTCCGTAATTTGTCATTGGGCTATACCATCTACACTGTCAAATAAATGTATTGATGAAGAGTTTGAAAAATTGGTTATTAGTTTTATCCGTATTATCTTGTTTCGGGTGTTCCTCGCCGGTTCATGAAGACGGCAGGGGATGTGCTTTCGTATCCGACAGTATCCAATACAGGGTTGAGTTTATGTCGGAGGGATGCGTACGGATTCTGTCTTTTCCCGAGGTGATACGCTGGTAACAAAAAGATTGGTTGTCGATCCGGAAAAACCGGCTTTCAAAGATTATAAATGGGAAGATACGGGAAAGAAGCTGGTCTTTCGTACCCGTGAGCTTTCCGTTGCTTTTGATAAAGAAGATGCGGCTTTCACTTTTCAGGAAGTATCGACAGGAAAGCTGTTACTGAAAGAGAAAGAAGCTAAAAAGGCACGACACTTCAAACGTTCGGTTGCCGGAGGTGAGCAATGCCTCGAAGTAACCCAACGCTTTGTTCCTACTGATGATGAGGCTATTTACGGTCTGGGGCAGTATCAGAACGGAATCATGAACTATCGTGGAAAATCCGTACTACTGTTGCAGGCAAATATGGATATAGTCAATCCGTTCCTTATCTCGACTAACGGATATGGTATCTTGTGGGATAATTATTCTTCAACAAAGTTTGAAGATACGAAAGAAGGATACTCATTTACTTCCGAGGTAGGCGATGCCTCCGACTATTATTTTGTATATGGCAAGAATATGGACGAAGTCGTTGCCGGTTATCGGGAATTGACGGGAGACGTGCCGATGTTCGGGAAGTGGGTATATGGTTTCTGGCAGTCTAAAGAACGCTATAAATCGTTCGATGAATTGAAAGCCGTTGTAAAGGAGTATCGTAAACGGGGGATTCCGTTGGATAACATTGTGCAGGATTGGGAATATTGGGGAGATAAACCCCATTGGAACAGTCTGACTTTCCATCCGGCGAACTTCAATCATCCCCGGCAAGCCATTGAAGAACTGCATCAACAGGATCATGTTCACTTTATGCTTTCCGTATGGCCCGGATTCGGACCGGAAACAGCTGTCTATCAGTCACTCGATTCTATCGGTGCCTTATTTAGCGAACCTACATGGGCAGGTTATAAAGTCTTTGATGCGTACAATCCTGCTGCACGGGATATCTTTTGGCAATATCTCAAGAAAGGACTCTATGATATGGGTGTGGATGCCTGGTGGATGGATGCAACAGAGCCTTCTTTCCGTGACGGATTCACACAGTTGAAACAGGAAGAGAGGACGAAATCAGCCGGAAATACTTATTTGGGCAGTTTTCACCGCTATCTGAATACCTATTCTTTGGAGATGCTGAAGGACTTCTATCAACGTCTTCGAGCCGAAAGCGATCAGAAGCGCATATTTATCTTAACCCGTTCCGCCTTTGCCTCACAACAGCATTATGGTACGGCGGTATGGTCGGGTGATGTCTCGGCTTCATGGGAAAATATGCATAAACAACTGGTTGCCGGTTTGAACTTATCCATGTCCGGTATTCCGTATTGGACTTCCGATACAGGAGGATTCTTTGTCACAGAACGTGATGCAAAATATCCTGATGGGTTGAAAAGCAATGATTATAAAGAGTTGTACTCCCGTTGGTTCCAGTTCAGTGCATTTACTCCTATCTTCCGTGCTCACGGCACGAATGTGCCGCGTGAAGTTTGGCAATTCGGTGAAAAGGGAACATCTTACTATGATAATCAGGTGAAATATATCCATCTGCGTTACCGTCTGTTGCCTTACATTTACTCGATGTCCCACCAAGTCACAGCCAACAATTATACCCTGTTGAGAGGCTTGGCAATGGATTTCACCACAGATACCCGGACTTTTGATATTGATAACGCCTATATGTTCGGCACCTCTTTATTGGTACGCCCGGTATTTCATCCGCAATCGGAAGAAAAGAACATCAGTGTCTATCTGCCGGAACACAACGGCAAATATTGGTACGATTTTTGGACCGGAAAGGCCTTTGAAGGAGGAAGAGAACAAATGCAGGCAAACACCCTCGACATCCTTCCCCTGTATGTAAAAGCCGGTTCTATCTTGCCTTTGGCAGAAGTGAAACAATATGCGATGGAATACCCCGACCGTGAATTGGAACTGCGTATTTACGGAGGAGCGGACGCTTCTTTCTTATGGTATGAGGACGAAGGCGACTCCTACCGCTATGAAGACGGCGTATGTTCCAAAGTACCGATGCAATGGAAAGATTCGGAACGGACATTGACGATCGGTTTGCGTGAAGGAAGTTATCCCGGTATGCCGGAACAAGTAAAAATGCGTGTGAAGTTATATCTGCCTGACGGTGCTGCTCTTGAGAGTAAAGAGTATGTCTACACAGGCAGAGAGATAAAAATAAAGTTTTAATTAGATGCATACATAGATTATGAAGAAGTTATTCTATATCTTTATTCTATTGTTTATTGTGGGATGGGCGCAGGCACAGCAACGCGTGGTATACACCATCAACGACGGATGGAAATTTACAAAAGGATCTCCATTTGAAGCACAACTGACTGGTTGTGACGATTCTTCATGGGAGACGGTCAATATACCTCATACCTGGAATGATAAAGATGCAGACGATGAAACTCCGGGATTCTATCGGGGGCCGGTCTGGTATCGAAAACAGTTGTTTATAGACAAAAGCCAGGAGGGACGTCAGGCAGTGATCTACTTTGAAGGAGCCAATCAGGAAGTGCGATTCTACCTGAACGGTCGGTTCGTTGGGGAGCACAAAGGAGGGTATACCCGCTTCTGTTTTGACATCACTCCCCATTTGCGTTATGGACAGGAAAACCTGTTTGCCATTTATGTAAACAATGTCTATAATCCGAATATTCCCCCCTTATCTGCCGATTTTACTTTCTTTGGCGGTATCTACCGGGATGTCTATTTGCAGTTTATGAATCCGGTGCACATTGCAACGAATGATTATGCTTCGTCGGGAGTTTATATCCGTACCCCCGAAGTGAATAACTCCGCTGCTTCGGTAGAAATCACTACGCTACTGACGAACGATATGCCCCAGGCTACGGAAATCAGGGTGGAGAATATAATCTGTGATGCGGATGGCAAGGAAGTGAAAAAGACGCAGGCAGAAGTAAAACTGGCAGCCGGCGAGACGAAGACAGACATCTCCAAAAAGATAAAAATAGATTCCCCTCGTCTATGGGATATAGATGATCCTTATCGCTATATGGTATATACCCGTATTCTTGATAAAAGAAGTACTTTGCTGGATGAAGTGGTGAATCCGTTAGGTTTGCGCTGGTTCAAGTTTGATTCGGAAAAAGGCTTTTTTCTGAATGGCAAAGGACGCAAACTGATCGGAACTGCCCGCCATCAGGATTATTTTCAGAAAGGAAATGCTTTGCGTGACGAATTGCACGTACAGGATGTATTGCTATTGAAGGAGATGGGAGGAAACTACCTGCGTGTATCACACTATCCTCAAGATCCTGTAATCATGGAAATGTGTGATAAACTGGGTATTGTGACTTCGGTTGAAATTCCCGTCGTTAATGCTGTTACAGAAACCGAAGAGTTTCTGCATAATTCTGTTGAGATGGCGAAAGAGATGGTACGTCAGGATTTCAACCGTCCTTCTGTAATGATTTGGGGGTATATGAATGAGATTTTTCTGCGTCGTCCCTATACCGAAGGCAAGCAGTTGGAAGATTACTACCGTTTCACGGAAAAAGTAGCCCGTGCCTTGGAGGCAACTATCCGTGAGGAAGATCCTTCAAGATATACGATGATGGCTTATCACAATATGCCTCAATACTACGAAGATGCTCATCTGACCGAAATCCCGATGATTCAAGGATGGAACTTGTATCAAGGTTGGTATGAACCGGATATCAATGAGTTCCAGCGTTTGCTCGACCGTGCCCATAAAGCATACAAAGGAAAAGTGCTGATGATAACGGAATATGGGCCAGGGGTAGATCCGAGAGTTCATTCGTACCAGCCGGAACGTTTCGACTTCTCGCAGGAATATGGACTGGTATATCATAAACATTACCTCAATGAAATGATGAAACGTCCGTTTGTAGCCGGTTCCAGTCTGTGGAATCTGAATGATTTTTATTCCGAATCCCGTGTAGATGCTGTTCCTCATGTAAACAATAAAGGCGTTGTCGGGTTAAACAGGGAGAAGAAAGATGTTTATTGGTTCTATAAGACAGCCTTGTCACGTCGTCCGATACTTGTCATTGGTAATCGGGAGTGGAAAAGCCGTGGGGGAGTGGTGAATACGGCGCAGAAAGAATGTATCAATCCGTCCCTGTATTCTCTAATGCGGAAGAAGTAGAGCTGTTTGTGAATAACAAGAGTCTGGGAAAGAAAAAGATAGAAGATAATTATGCTTTGTTTGATGTACCGTTTGTGGGTGGAGAGAATCTGCTGGAAGCTGTTGCTGTGACTGGTGATAACAAGTTGCGTGATATGCTTCGGATTCAGTTCCAGTTGGTAGGCTCGCAGTTGAAAGACGAAGCTGTGCCATTTACGGAAATAAATGTAATGTTAGGTTCTCCGAGATATTTTGAAGATCGTGCGGCAAACGTAGCATGGATTCCCGAACAGGAATATAAGCCCGGTAGCTGGGGATTTATCGGCGGAACGTCTTATCGTCGTCAAACAGGATTCGGCACTATGCTTGGTTCGGATATCGATATTCACGGAACGGACATGAATCCAATCTTCCAGACCCAACGTGTTGGAATAAAATCTTTTAAGGCTGATGTGCCAAATGGAGAATATTCTGTATATTTGCATTGGGCAGAGTTGGAGTCGGACAAAGAAAGAGAAGCATTGGTCTATAATCTGGGAGCGGACTCGGAACAAACATTTGCCGGAAATCGCAGCTTTGGTATTTCAATCAATGGAACAACCGTTTCAGATGATTTCAACGTAGCACGTGATTACGGATATGCCCGTGCTGTTATCAAAAAGTTTGTAATAACAGTAAAGGATGGAAAAGGAGTAAGTGTCGACTTTCATAAAAAAGAAGGAGAACCTATTCTGAATGCTATCCGTATTTATAGAAACTATTAATCATAAACACAGTTCGTATGCTTAGGTCTGTTTATTTACTGTCTTTTTTCCTCCTGCAATCCCTGTTTGCTTTTGCAGGAAATGTAAAGGAAAGTGTTCCATCCACTTTTGATTTGTATGTATGCATCGGTCAATCCAACATGGCGGGGCGTGCAACATTGACTCCGGAAGTCATGGATACGCTGCAAAATGTATATCTATTGAATGATAAGGGGAATTTTGAACCGGCAGTAAATCCTCTCAATCGTTATTCGACAGTCCGTAAAGACCTGTCGATGCAACGCTTGGGACCGGCTTATGGTTTTGCCAAAGAAATGACGCGGAAAACGAAACGCCCTCTCGGACTGGTAGTAAATGCGCGTGGTGGTTCTTCTATCAACTCTTGGCTAAAAGGCAGTAAAGATGGGTATTATGAAGAAGCCCTCTCCCGGATTCGGGTTGCGATGAAACAGGGAGGCGTTTTGAAAGCGATCCTTTGGCATCAGGGAGAAGCCGATTGCTCTAATCCGGAAGCATATAAACAAAAACTGATTTCTTTGGTGAAAGATCTGCGGGAAGATTTAAACATGCCGGATCTACCGGTTGTTGTCGGACAGATTTCTCAATGGAACTGGACGAAGAGAGAAGCGGGGACTGTTCCCTTTAATCAGATGATTAAAAAAGTATCTTCATTTATTCCCTATTCCGATTGGGTGTCGTCGAAAGGATTGGATGGTATAAAGATGAGAAGGACCCTCATTTTAATACAGAAGCACAATTATTGTTAGGAAAACGTTATGCGGAAAAGGTATGGAAGTTCTGTAAGCATAAATAAGATCAACCGGGAATCTCTGTTGGCGGTACTATATGAATAAACGTGAGATCGCTGATTGATGTAGAAAAACTAGTGACGGTATATGTTCAGGATACTAACGGTATCGCTGTCATATACCGTCACTATTTGCATTGGATAGCGTCATTCTTTTTTTATGTAGAATGGCTTATTTATGGCAACTTTTTTAATTCCCTCAATGAACTTTTTATGCCCCATCTTAGGTTGTGAATAACTAAATACTGCCTTGTTGATAGAAAAGGGGACTATTAGGTTAATTGTTTAATTATAAATTAATTAACCTGTTAATAACTTTGTTGATATCCTTGTTGATAACTGAAATGAGGTTGTGAATAAAGTCAGTAAAGAAGAGTTGTCATAAAAAAGAAGAACCGCATTTCTGCGATTCTTCTTTTTCTTTAGTTGCGGAGATCCGACTCGAACGAATGACCTTTGGGTTATGAGCCCAACGAGCTACCAACTGCTCCACTCCGCGATGTTTAACGGGTGCAAAGGTACGGCTTTTTTTGAAACAAACAAATAATTCGCTGAATATTTTTCGAATAAATCATCACTTTTTTCTTATTAGGTTGAGAATGAACGAAATAATGATGAAACTTTTTCTTAGCACCTATTAATATACAAATGTTAATATTCTCTCTGTTTTCTTGTATGGTCTAAAGAAAAGAATTACTTTTGCTCAAAATATTCAGCAATGTGCAATTTGTAACCTATGACCGTATCCAAGACAAAAGCCAAGTTAGTAGATGTAGCCCGTCAGCTTTTTGCGAAGATGGGGGTAGAAAATACGACTATGAACGATATCGCTCTTGCTTCTAAAAAAGGGAGACGAACGCTCTATACTTATTTTAAAAGTAAGGATGAAATCTATTTGGCTGTTGTGGAATCGGAATTGGATATATTGTCGGATATGATGAAGCGGGTAGCCGAGAAAAACATTTCTCCGGACGAAAAACTGCTGGAGCTGATATATACCCGATTAGATGCAGTGAAAGAGGTGGTCTATCGGAACGGGACGTTGCGTGCTAACTTCTTCCGTGATATATGGCGGGTGGAGAAGGTGCGTAAGAAATTCGACGCAAAGGAAATACAGTTCTTTAAGGCAGTTCTTCTGGAAGGACAGGCAAAAGGAGTTTTCCATATTGATGATGTGGAGATGACTGCCGATTTGATACATTATTGTGTGAAAGGTATTGAAGTTCCTTATATTCGTGGACATATAGGTGCACATCTGGATGAAGATACAAGAAATAGATATGTGTCCAACATTGTGTTTGGCGCACTGCATAGAACAGAAATTTAATTAAATAACTTTTAGTATGGGATTATTAGACGGAAAAACAGCCATTGTAACCGGTGCTGCTCGCGGTATTGGTAAGGCTATCGCTCTTAAGTTTGCTGCCGAAGGCGCAAACATCGCATTTACTGACCTTGTCATTGACGAAAATGCAGACAATACAGCTAAAGAATTGGAAGCAATGGGCGTGAAAGCCAAAGGTTATGCTTCTAACGCTGCTAACTTTGAAGATACTGCAAAGGTCGTAGAAGAAATCCACAAGGACTTCGGACGTATCGATATATTGGTAAACAATGCCGGTATCACTCGTGACGGCTTGATGATGCGTATGAGCGAACAGCAATGGGATATGGTAATCAACGTGAACCTGAAGTCTGCATTTAACTTCATCCACGCTTGTACACCTATCATGATGCGTCAAAAAGCTGGTAGTATTATCAATATGGCCTCTGTTGTAGGTGTTCACGGAAATGCAGGACAGGCTAACTATGCTGCTTCTAAAGCAGGTATGATTGCATTGGCTAAGTCTATCGCACAAGAGTTGGGTTCTCGCGGTATCCGTGCCAACGCTATCGCTCCGGGATTCATCCTGACAGACATGACAGCCGCTCTTTCTGACGAAGTAAGAGCTGAATGGGCAAAGAAAATACCTTTGCGTCGTGGTGGTACTCCTGAAGATGTGGCAAACATCGCTACCTTCCTGGCTTCTGATATGTCTTCTTATGTATCAGGTCAAGTGATTCAGGTAGATGGTGGTATGAATATGTAATCGAACAGAATGACTGTTGTATACGAAGACAACCATATCATTGTAGTCAACAAGACCGCTTCCGAGATTGTCCAGGCAGACAAGACGGGGGATACGCCGCTTTCGGAGACTGTAAAACAGTATCTGAAAGAGAAGTATCAGAAACCCGGAAATGTTTTCCTCGGTGTGACACACCGGTTGGACCGCCCCGTAAGCGGTCTTGTTATTTTTGCCAAAACGAGTAAGGCATTAACAAGGCTCAACGAAATGTTTCGCACTAGTGAGGTGAAAAAGACTTATTGGGCGGTTGTGAAAAATGCTCCGCAAGAACCGGAAGGTGAACTGGTACATTTTCTTGTACGTAATGAAAAGCAGAACAAAAGTTATGCATACGACAAAGAAGTGCCGAACAGCAAGAAAGCGATCTTGCATTACCGGTTGATCGGTCATTCGGAGAATTACTATTTGCTCGAAGTCGATTTAAAAACCGGACGTCATCATCAGATTCGTTGTCAGCTGGCAAAAATGGGATGCCCTATCAAGGGAGATTTGAAATATGGCTCTCCACGCTCCAATCCGGATGGGAGCATTTGTCTGCATGCCCGGAGAGTACGGTTCATACATCCTGTCTCAAAAGAACTGATAGAGCTTGAAGCTCCTCTTCCCGAAGGGAATTTATGGAAAGGATTCGCCATAGATTAACACGGATTTCCACAGATTCATTTATTATGTTATTTAGTAGACGGTACGCAGTTTTTCTGTGGAAAACCGTGTAAATCTGTGGTTGGAACTTGCCAAAAGAGTAAACCTGCCTGCCATTTTTCTTGTAAACTCTAGCGACAGTTAGTTAATTCCTAAATAGGTAGTATATTTGCATCATTCGCTAACTATAATTTTCAATCATACCAAAGAAAAATACGAATGAAGGCATTTAAACTACTTGCACTTACTTCTTGTGTCTTGCTTGCAGCGGGAAATGGAGTAGCGCAACAGAACTATTCAAAAAGTGAAGGATTATTGCAGTACGTCGATCCGTATATCGGATCCGGTTATCATGGACACGTCTTTGTTGGGACGAGTGTTCCGTATGGAATGGTACAGCTGGGTCCTACTAATATCCATAAAGGTTGGGACTGGTGCTCGGGTTATCATTATTCCGATAGTATTTTAATTGGCTTTTCACATACCCATTTGAGCGGTACGGGCTGTACTGACTTATGTGATATTCTCATCATGCCATTGAATGAGATCCGTACTCCCAGAGGCAATCAGGATGATATACGTGATGGGTATGCTTCCAGATATTCTCATGCGAATGAAATCGCCCGTCCCGAATATTACTCTTTGCTTCTCGACCGTTACAATATCAAAGCCGAGCTGACAGCTACAGATCGTGTAGGCTTCCATCGTTATACTTATCCTGAAGGAAAACCGGCTTCCATATTAATCGACTTACGTGAAGGAAACGGATCGAATGCTTACGACAGCTATATCCGTAAGGTAGATGATTATACAGTAGAGGGTTATCGTTATGTGAGAGGCTGGAGTCCTTCCCGCAAAGTTTATTTTGTGTTGAAAAGTGATAAGAAGATAGAGCAGTTTACTGCCTATGATGATAATACCCCGCAACCTTGGGACCAACTGAAAGTGGCATCGGTGAAGAGTGTCCTCACTTTTGGTAACGTGAAGGAAGTGAAGATAAAAGTCGCCCTTTCTTCTGTCAGCTGTGACAACGCAGCGATGAACCTGCAATCCGAACTTACTCACTGGGATTTTGATAAGGTGGTGGATATGAGTGCCGACCGATGGAATAAGCAACTGGAGAAGATGACAGTAGAGACTGATGATGAGGCTTCCAAACGTGTATTCTATACCGCCCATTATCATACTATGATTGCCCCTACGCTTTTTTGCGATGTGAATGGAGAGTATAGAGGGATGAATGACATGATTTACACAGACCCGAAGAAAGCCAACTATACGACTCTTTCTTTATGGGATACCTACCGTGCATTAAATCCTTTGATGACTATTACTCAACCTGAAATGGTTGACCATGTAGTCAATTCGATGATTTCCATCTATCGTCAGCAGGACAAACTCCCTATCTGGCCTTTGATGAGTGGAGAGACCGATCAGATGCCGGGGTATAGCTCCGTGCCGGTGATTGCCGATGCATATCTGAAAGGATTTACCGGGTTCGATGCGGAAGAAGCATTGCAAGCAATGATAGCTACAGCTACTTATGAAAAGCAGAAAGGAGTACCTTATGTAGTCAAAAAAGGCTATATCCCTGCCGACAAAGTTCATGAAGCTACTTCCATAGCCATGGAGTATGCAGTGGACGACTGGGGAATTGCCGCTATGGCACGTAAGATGGGAAAGACAGAAGATGCTGAAACATTCTCAAAACGTGCTCATTATTACAAGAACTATTTTGATTCTTCTATCCATTTCATTCGTCCGAAACTGGAAGACGGCTCTTGGCGTACTCCTTACGATCCGGCACGTTCCATCCATACTGTTGGAGATTTCTGTGAAGGAAACGGATGGCAATATACTTTCTTTGCTCCACAAGACCCCTATGGCTGATTGCCTTGTTTGGAGGTGACAAACCTTTTACAACGAAGCTTGATGGTTTCTTTACCAATACCGACAGTATGGGGGAAGGAGCATCAAGCGACATAACCGGATTGATCGGACAATATGCACATGGAAATGAACCGAGCCATCATGTTGCTTATCTTTATGCGTATGCCGGTGAACAATGGAAAACGGCGGAAAAGGTTCGTTTTATCATGAGCGATTTTTACACAGACCAGCCGGACGGTATCATCGGTAATGAGGATTGTGGCCAAATGTCTGCCTGGTATCTTCTTTCATCTATGGGACTCTATCAGGTGAACCCGTCGGATGGTGTATTTGTTTTCGGTAGCCCTTGTTTTAAGAAAGTAGAAGTGAAGGTACGTGGTGGTAACACTTTTACTGTAGAAGCACCCAATAACAGCAAAGAAAATATCTATATCCAGAAAGTGTATTTGAATGGTAAGCCTTATGATAAGAGTTATATCACTTATCAGGATATAATAAATGGCAGCACATTGAAGTTTGTAATGGGGAAAAAGCCTAATAAGAATTTTGGTAAGGCTCCGGCAAACAGACCGGTTGTTTTGAATAAGATAAATGGATAAAGATGGCTTACTTATAAAAGACAGCTAATTGTTGAAAGGAGGAAGAAGCCTCCGACAATGAAAGAATAAAGCTGGTTCTCAATATTCAATTCAGTTTTCAATAGGTATTATAAGGCTTTCCGATTGTAGCATTTAATTCTGCTTCGGAAAGCTTTATTTTATACTAGAAACGCTGAAAAGCAAATCCTTAACAAGAACTTACTGTTTTCAGCCGTTTTGGGGAATATAGTTTTAAGAAATAAGTTAGTCCTGATTACATCTTTCCTTTAAAAAAGAATGTAATCAAGACTATTTTTATAACTATGGAAGCGGATCAGCTTTTGCCGGTCGTTTCGGATCATAAACGGCTACTCCTACTTTGGAGTCAGCACAACCATAATACAAATACCATTTGTTTTTGAAGTAGACCATTCCTTCTATAAATACGGTTCCATCCACATATTGCCCACTCTTTTCAAAGCTATCCATCGGACGGAAGAACGGTTCATCGAGACGGGTGATAAAGCGGGTAGGATCATTGGCGTCGAAGAGTGCTTGTCCGGCAGCATAGACATTGGCGGTATAGCGTTTGTCACCTCTTCCTGAATGGTTCTTACCATTATAAAGAAGGACAATTCCTTTCGGAGTGTAGATAGCTGGAGGCCCACATTCGGTGAGATGGCTGTCGAAGTAGCCGTCACGGGGAGAAAACAGCTTTTTTAGGGAGCCGTCAATGTTGACAATCGGTGTCCAGTGGATTAAGTCATCGGAAGTAGCTGCGAATACATGCTCCTCTCCCCAGTACATAAAGTATTTCCCGTTGACTTTCTTGATAACCTGTTTCCCTTTAACAACTTCGGTCAGGATAGAGCCGGACTTACAACCCAGGTTGAAGAACTTTCCATCAAATGCTTTGGCAAAAGCAGGACCGTGTTTTGTCCAGTCTTTTAGGTTGCGGGAGGTCGCTACTGCCAGGCGAGGTACATGGCGATTCCATTGGGTGTACATCATTACATATAATCCGTCATCGGTTACGGCAATTCGTGGGTCTTCGCAGCCGCCGGGCCATTCCAACTCTTTTTGTGAATCATTATCCGGATAGAATACAGGAGTCTTTTCCCGTTGGAAATGTGTGCCGTCGGTAGAAGTGGCATAACCGAGGCGGGAAGTCCGGTGTCCGATACCGACACCTGATTTATCCTCTGCACGGTATAACACGACAATCTCACCATTGTAGAGTGTAGCAGCCGGATTGAATGTATCGTTCGATTCCCACGCAATAGAATCTTTGGTCAATGGACAGTAAAACTTAGTGTTTTCTATAGGAGATATTACCGGATTGACATTCTTTGGACGTTCGAAACCACAGAAAGCCCAATCGGGTAATTTGTTCTCTTTATGATTGGAAGACTGTCCGTAGGCAGTACAGGTCATCATGGTTGTAGTAAGTAGGAATAAAAAAGTTGATTTCATATTGTTCATATTATATGGGTCATTTATTTTTTAGGAGTCATATACTCCCTACATATAAATTGGAAAATAAATAAAATGCTGTCATCTGTCACCTGATTGGGCATAAATGATTGATTATAAATATACTGCAGTGTGACAGCATGATGTGACGGCAAGGTGACGACAACTTTGCTGTCACCTTGTTGTGAAAGCAAGGATTTTATTGTTTCTCTGCTATGTGGGCACTTATTTTTCTATCCGGAGCGGTATTCAAGGATTATCAGACTATTACGGAAGAGAGAGTTTCAGTACTTGAAACTAAAAGTTCTATTGCTTGAAACTTTTGTTTCGTCAGCGGGAAACTTTAGTTTCATCGGTGAGAAACTCTAGTTTCTCTTACTTGAAACTGTGGTTTCAAAGGCGTGAAACTAAAGTTCTTCAACCTTGAAACTACTTTGGAAGCGTAAGCTTCAAGGTTAGAAACAGTTATCTCATAAGCGGGAATACAATAAAAACATAATAGAAGACTATTGGATACTATTCAGCAAGTCTACCTTTCCTTCATTCACGAGTTTTAGGATTAGTTCTCCGAACAGCGTATTTTGCCATGCAAACCAGGAACGAGTAAAGTTCTTCGGGTCGTTCTTGTGGAAAGATTCATGCATGAACCCTGTTCCGGCATCCGTATCCATTAGCATTTTGATGCAGGTCTTGATTTCTGCGTCGTTTTGACTGGTGAATGCTTTCATCATAATACTCATGGGCCAAATCATGTCATATCCGATGTGCGGACCGCCAATTCCTTCGCCGGCAGTACCTTTGAAGAAGTAAGGATTATCTTCGCTCCATACAAACTTACGGGTATTCTGATAAATAGGATCGTTCACTTTCACATCTCCAAGATAAGGCAGGGCAATGAGACTCGGCACATTGGCATCATCCATTAACAGTTGGTTGCCGAAACCATCTACTTCGAAAGCATAGATTTTGCCATATTTCGGATGATTGTAAACCGCATACTTTTTCAGGGCTGCTTCCACTTCGTTCGACAGTGTAGTACATTCTTTAGCTAAATCAGGTTTCTTGTTGACTGTATTCAGAATCTCGGCAGCTTTGCGCAATGAAGTTACAGCAAAGAAGTTGGACGGAACGAGGAACTGGAAAGTTGTAGCATCATCCGAAGGACGGAAAGCAGAAGCAATCAGTCCGACCGGCTTTACAGGATTACCCCAGCCGTCGTTGGTCATCGTATCGAGTGCACGTTCCGTTTTACGTTGGAAACGATAAGGACCTTTCGGATCTTCTTTTCGTTGCTGTTCCTTAAACGTTTTCAAAACCTTGGCGATGGCTGTAAGCCATTCGTCGGAGAATATACTGGCGTCTCCCGTCGTCTTCCAGTAATGATAAGCGAGACGGATAGGATAACAGAGCGAGTCGATTTCCCATTTACGTTCGTGCAGTTCGGGCTTCATGTCCGTAAGGTCGCTCATCCATTCGCCGCCTTCGGAATTCATGTTGAAAGCATTGGCATACGGGTCGATATTGATACACTTGAACTGACGTTTGATAACGCCGGCCAGCATTTTTTTCAGTTTCGCGTCTTTGTTGGCAAGTTGCACGTAAGGCCATACTTGTGCACCCGAATCGCGCAACCACATGGCGTGAATGTCACCCGTATAAACAAACGTATCATCTTTACCGTCAAAATGAACAGTAGTATCCAGTGTGTTCGGGAAACAGTTTTCGAACATCCATGCCAAGCGGACATTCGTCAGCAGTTGCTTGATATGCGCAATCTGTTGTTCCACAGCTTGCGAGACAAACAGACGTTTCGATGCTTCCGGACGGTTCGTCTGATAGTTGTTGATTTGGGTATTATCTTGTTGGATGACAAAATCACTGTTCGTTATAGCCTGCATATTGCTAGCACCCAAGAGTGCTATGGACAAACAAAAGGCTTTAGTTATATTCATGGTAATAGTCTTTTTTTGTTGATTAGTATTGATTATGAAAGTGTTGCGGAGAAGAAGTGTTAAATCTCTGCAAAGAATTCAATCAGACAGGCATTGTCGAGCAGCCATTTATACTGCTCCTTGTTGTGTCCCGACCAATCCCTGCCTAATAATCCGTTTTCATCCCGGTAGTTTTCCCAGGCGTGAAGCGCATTCTCCACCATCGCATTGACATACGCCGGATTCTTGTCAATCTTATACAGAGCTTTCAGTCCTCTGAATAAGATTACGTTAAACCAGGCCATGTCTTTATGCACTTTGACAGTCGGATCTTTCTTATCGGCTTTTGTGCGGAAAAAGGCATCTGTTCCTGCGGCTGTTTGCCGTGCATCGCGCAAATACTGTTCATCTCCTGTTTCCTCATAGAGTAATACACCCGCCTGAATCATCTGTCCACTGTTGTAGGCGTACTTCTCTTTGGAAACTTTCCCTTTCAGGTTGATGTTATCCCAGTAAAGATGGTCGGTAGGGTCGCATAGATGCTTTTTCGTCCAGGCATACGTCTCTTTTGCTTTTTCGAGGTATTTGGCATCCTTCGTCAGCCGGTACAACTTGACGCCGAGCACAGTAGACGGTGCATTGGAACAAGTATGTTTCGCTTCCTTCTGCTGTTCACACCAAAAGATGCCACCATCTATCTCGTCGCTCCATCCACTGTAGATATATTGATACAATGCAACGGCTTTTTCCAAAGATGTGGGTTTGTGAGTCAGTTGGTAATAATCGCAGTAATCCAGTGCAATCCAGATGTTATCGTCATAATAACGTCCGTGCTGCCCGTACTTGGTGGGGTATGACTGATAACAGGCCGGCAGGCGGCTGTTATCCCAATACTGTTCCATCCCCGGTAGAATTTTTTTCTCGAGAATCTTTTTGTACTTCTTGTTTTCGGTCGCTTTGTATAAAGCCACACAACCCGACATCATTCCGGAATACGGCCATAGAAAAGAAGCCTTCAGCGTTCCGTTCTGCTGCGTTCCGCCCGCCAGATAAGTAATTTTTTGGTCGGGATTGACAGGATACGTTTCTGCTAGTAGTCCGTCATTCGTCTGATAGAGATTCAATACATTAGATAGAATCGAGTCGGCAATAGAAAGATAACGGGTATTTCCCGGTGTCTTTCCCACTGCGGAGGTAAGGCAAAATAACATACAGGCTACAAAACATATATTTCTCATAGGAATATCGGGTTGTGTGGTGAAACTTTCAGGTTATAACTAGATACAAAGATTATTTCTGCTGACGCTGTTCGAACTCCAGTTCCACCTTTACGGGGAAATGGTCTGAAGGAGTGCGCGCCTGATAAGTCTTGATGTCGATTTCTTCCGGGCAATCGTTCGCCTGCTTCTTTTCTCCCTTGCCTACGATGCTGCGGTAAGTATCCGTCAGCACACCATATTTTTTCACATGGAAAGACGGAGAAACGAATACATGGTCGATACGGCTTTCCGTAAAGCTGTTCGGGTCGAAGTCGTTGAACGTGCCGTTGATAGCATAGCGGAAGCCGGCCTTCTCGTAAGAGTCGCATAACACCCCTTTGCTCACAAAAGCATCATAAGACTGGTGGGTCTGGTCGACATTGAAGTCTCCCGTCAGGATGGCTGGAAGCTCTTTGCCTTTGCCAAGTTCTTTCATCTTGTCCTGTACGAGGAACGCACTTTCCACGCGTGCCTTCTTGCCGATATGGTCCATGTGCAGGTTGAAGAAAAGGAATTCGAAGCCGGTATCCTTGCATTTGAAGTGTCCCCAACTGCAAATACGCGGCAACACGGCATCCCATCCTTTGCTCGGCACGTCGGGAGTTTCCGATAACCAGAAATCACCTTTCTCTATCACATCAAACTTGTCTGTGCGATAGAAAATAGCAGAATGTTCACCTTTCTCTTTGCCGTCGTCGCGGCCTACACCGATATAATCATAACTAGGTAATGCTTCTTTCATATCTTTCAGTTGATGAATAAAGCACTCCTGCGTGCCGAAAATATCGAAATCGTGGTATTGCACTATTTGGGCAATGACCGGGTAACGTTGTCCCCAACCGTTTCCGTTGATTGAATCGCCACCGTTGGCGTTTCTCAAATTGTAGGAGGCAACGGTGATAGAAGTAGGCTGATAGTTACTTTGGCAACCGCAAAAGACGATCGCAACAAGGGCAATTAGTAAAAGGTTTTTCAGTTTCATGTTTTTATAGTTTGTTTGGTAGATAATTCATTGATCTCCAAAAGTACAATATTTTATTCAAACGAAAGAGAGTAAGGTACATCTTTTTCTGTGGTTCCCCGTTGTTTATTGGGCACGGGGCTCATTTGAAATTGAATATTAGCACCTTTAATCAGCTGGTCATGTGTAAGGAAATTGCGGGTTTGTGATTTCCCGTTTACTTTCATTTCCTTGATGTAGCGGTTATCAAGCTGGTTGTTATCTGCCTTGATCGTGATGGTCTTTCCGTTCTCCAGATGTAACTTCGCCGATTTGAAGAGCGGGGTTCCTATGATATATTCATCCGTTCCCGGGCAAACCGGATAGAAACCGAGTGCGGAGAATACATACCAGGCGGAAGTCTGTCCGTTGTCTTCGTCACCACAATAACCGTCGGGACGGGCGGTATATAGTTTGTTCATAATCTCACGTATCCAGTATTGAGCTTTCCAGGGCTCGCTTGAATAGTTGTAGAGATATACCATGTGCTGAATAGGCTGGTTGCCGTGTGCATATTGCCCCATGTTCATTACTTGCATTTCACGCATTTCGTGAATCATGCCGCGGCTTTCCATTCCCAGTTTACCCGGGATGACAAAGACGGAATCCATCATCGCGTTGAATTCTTTCTTGCCTCCCATCAGGTTGATAAGTCCTTGCGGGTCGTGGAATACGCAGAAGCTCCAGTGCCAGCTATTCCCTTCGCAAAATTCACCACTCCAATCCACTGCATCGAAATTCGGATTGAATACGCCTTTGTTATCTTTGCCAACCATCAGTTTGCGTTCCGGGTGATAGACATTTTTGTAGTTCAGCGCGTGTTTCTTATAAATGTCGATTTCGCTCTCCGGTTTACCGAGTTTCTTGCCTAATGTATAAATTGCCCAGTCGTTATATGCATACTCCAGTGTACGTGCAACGTTTTGTCCTATGCCGATATTGTTGGCAACATATCCTAGTTGGTTGTAAGATTCGTAACCGAGACGACCTGAAGCAGTCCCGCGAAGATGTGCATTTGCTCCATGTTTCAATGCTTCCCAAAGAGTTTCGATATCATATCCGCGCAATCCTTTGATGTAAGCGTCGGCCACTACGGAAGCCGAGTTGTTGCCTACCATACAATCCCGATGTCCCGGGCTGGCCCATTCCGGCAGGAAACCGCTCTCTTTGTAAGCGTTTACCAAACCTTCCTGCATCTTCAGGTTCATCGACGGATACATCAGGTTGAGGAAAGGAAACAGACAACGGAACGTGTCCCAAAAACCGGTGTCGGTAAACATATAGCCGGGACGCACTTCACCGTTATAGGGGCTGTAATGCATGATTTCTCCTTTAGCGTCTATCTCGTAAAAGCTACGTGGGAAAAGCATGGAGCGGTACAGGCAGGAATAGAAGGTGCGCAGGTTATCAATGTTATCGTCTTCCACCTCTATCTTACTCATTTCACGGTTCCACACGTCTCTTCCGTTCGTTACCAATTGGTCGAAACTGTTTCTGCCCAGCTCTTTGAGATTTAATTCCGCTTGTTCAGGACTGATAAAGGAGGAAGCAACCCGTGCGTGTACGATTTCTCCCTTTTTCGTGGCGAATCCGATTACCGCACCTGTGTGGTTTCCTTTCGCTTCGATCTCATTCGGAAGAATGTTGTTTTCGGAAACTGTGGAAACGAATGTGAACGGTTTGTCGAATTGAACTACAAAGTAGTTTTTGAAGTTTTCCGGCACACCGCCGCTATTCTTGGTTGAATAGCCGATAATCTTGTTTTCTTTCGGAATCACTTTCACATAAGAACCTTTGTCAAAAGCGTCTACAATCACGTAGGCATTCTTTGTCTCCGGATACGTGAAACGGAACATGACGGCGCGCTCCGTAGGAGCAAGCTCGGTTGTTACGTCATGGTCGGCAAGGTACACCTTATAATAATAAGGTTTGGCAACTTCCGCTTTGTGAGAGAACCAACTGGCACGTCGGTCTTGATCGAATACCAGTCCGCCGGTGATAGGCATGATGGCAAACTGCCCGTAGTCGTTCATCCAGGGACTGGGCTGATGTGTTTGTTTGAATCCTCGGATTTTGTCGGCATCATACGTGTACGCCCAACCGTCTCCCATTTTACCGGTCTGCGGTGTCCAGAAATTCATTCCCCACGGCAATGCCGTAGCCGGATACGTGTTTCCGGTAGACAGTTCAAACTTGGATTGAGTGCCTACCAGTGTGCTGACATAGTCTACCGGATTCTTAACGGCAGAAGATTGCAGGCTGTACAACACGGCACCTCCAAGAAATAGCAAGTGTTTAAATGAAAAATGTGTTTTCATGAACAAATGAATTTATAGATTTGAAAATAATTCTACGACGAAAATAGGGAGAAAAGGAATGTGCTTCTAGTAATAGAGAGGTTAAATCGCCTCTTGTCGCTAAAATTAACTACTCTGGCACGGAAATTTACTTATATTCCGGTCAAAAAAAAGCTCGGAATGTTTTTTTGTTTACCTTTGTCATATAGCAAATCTAAGAATAATACACTATGGGAAAACAGTCGGTTTATATTCTATTATTTTTTCTTAATCTGTTGATACATAACGCTTATGCTTATAATTTGAAGCAAGTTGCAGATAAAGAGTATATGTCTAATAGTTCGATTACATCTCTGTGCCAGGATGAGCGTGGATTGATGTGGATCGGGACCTGCGACGGACTGAATATTTATGATGGACAGGAGATTGAGGAATTTAAGACTCGTGACAAAGAGGATTACTTATCTGGTAATCTGATTGACAATATTGTGTATACGGGCGAAGATATTTACTGGATTCAAACCTACTATGGGTTGAACCGTTTGAACCGGAAAACCAATACAATCACTCACTATAATGAATTTCAGAAACTCTTCTTTATGAATAAGGATAGTCATGGCAATCTGTTCATTATCCAGGATAGTAACTGCATCTATTATTATCATAAAAAAGAAGGAGTCTTCAAGAAAATCAATATCACGGGAATCCCGATTTCCGATATCGTAAACTTCTTTATCGACGGTAACAACCGGATGTGGGTAGTCATGAAAGGATACAACCGCTGTTATGACATACAGCAGGAAGCCGCATCGGGAGATATCACCCTGTTACCCCAGAAAACAAACCTGATTTATCAGACTTCCTTGATTTATTGTTTCAATGACGAGCAATCTCTTTATTATATAGATAAGGAATTTAATTTCTATGCTTTCCATATTCCGACCCAGAAGAATGAATTTATTGCCAATCTGGGTAAGGAAATACAGGAACGTGGCAAAATTTCGTCCATTGTTCATTATCATAACAGCTATTTTGTGGGCTTTTTGATGGATGGCATTCTCCTGTTGGAAAAACAGAAGGAGACGGATCATTATCAAATTCAGTCGTTACCTATCAACAGCGGTGTATTCTGTCTCAAGAAAGACCGTTTTCAGGATGTTGTCTGGATTGGTACTGACGGACAGGGCGTTTATCTTTATTCGAACCCGCTTTATTCTATCAAATCAATGGTGCTTAGCAATTACACCGAGAAAATAGAACGCCCCGTGCGTGCCATCTATCTTGATGATGAATGTACTTTCTGGGTGGGAACCAAAGGAAACGGAATTCTTAAAATCTATGATTACGAATTCGATAAAAACATCTCCGACTGTCGGGCAGAGGTGTTGACTACCTCTAATAGTGCTTTGAGTAGTAATGCCGTTTATTGTTTTGCCAAGAGCCACCGGAATTTGCTTTGGATAGGAGACGAAGAAGGATTAACTTATTATTCATATCGGGAAAAACGTATCAAGAGTATACCAATACGGATCGGTAACGAAGATTTTAAATACATCCATGACATTTACGAAACAGCAGATTCCGAACTGTGGCTGGCGAGTGTCGGCATGGGAGTGGTGAAAGCTCGTATTGCCGGAACATCGGACAATCCGGTGATTGTGGATGCGCAACGTTACATCATCAATGACGGCGAACTGGGATCGAACTATTTCTTTACTATTTATGCGGAGAATGAAGCCAACCTGTTGTTTGGCAATAAAGGATATGGGGTATTCCGCTATAACGAAACGACGAATGGCCTGGAACCGGTGTCTACTCACAAATACGAAAACATGACCCTGAATAATATTCTCGCTATCAGTAAAGACAGCAGCAATAACTATCTTTTCGGAACGAGCTACGGATTGATAAAGTACACATCGGAAACTTCTTATCAGCTCTTCAATGCCAAGAATGGTTTCCTTAATAATACCATTCATGCAATTCTTAGAAGCTCGTCCGACAACTTCTGGTTGAGCACCAATCTCGGATTAATCAATTTCGATACGAAACGGAATGTCTTTCGTTCGTATGGCTTTGGAGATGGTTTAAAAGTGGTAGAGTTTAGTGACGGTGCCGCTTTTCGGGATTCCCGGACTGGTACTCTGTTCTTTGGCGGAATCAATGGAGTCGTAGCTATCCGGGCGGATGGCTGTCCAGAGCAGCTTTATATGCCTCCTGTTTATTTTGATAAGCTGTCTATCTTCGGTGAACAATACAATCTGGGCGAATTTCTCACCCGGAAAAAAGAAACTGAAGTCTTGAATTTGCAGTATGACCAGAATTTTTTTTCTGTTTCATTTGCCTCTGTGGATTATCTGAATGGTAATAACTGTACCTATTTCTATAAACTAAAAGGATTGAGTGACCAATGGGTAAACAATGGTTCGGAAAGCGGAGTCTCTTTTACGAATATGGCTCCCGGCGAATATACCTTACTGGTGAAATATTACAATAGTGTCTTTGATAAAGAGAGTGATGTCTATTCTCTGGTGATTCGTATAGGTGATCCGTGGTATGCTTCCTGGTGGGCTTATTTGATTTATGCCCTGTGTCTGCTTTTACTGGCAGCCTTGCTGATACGTTCCTTTATCCTGCGCTCCAAACGTAAAAAGCAGGAATTGCTGAACGAGATAGAGAAACGCCATCAAAAGAATGTCTTTGAGTCCAAACTTCGTTTCTTTACTAATATCGCACATGAATTTTGTACTCCGCTGACTTTGATTTATGGTCCTTGCGGACGAATCCTTCATCGAAGGGACTTAGTAAATTTGTCGTAGACTACGTACAGATGATTCAGACGAATGCGGAGCGTCTCAACAACCTGATTCATGAATTGATCGAATTCCGTCGGATGAAACGGGAAACAGGGAAGTACGGATTGAGTCATTGAATGTGTCTTCCATTGTGAAAGGAATAGCCAAAACGTTTGTAGAAATGGCTAAATCCAGAAACATCACTTTCTTGAGCAAGATACCCGAGCAGGTGATGTGGAACTCGGACAAAGGATTCCTGAATACAATTATTATTAATCTGATTTCTAATGCCTTTAAATATACTCCCGACGGACAAAGTATCAAGATTGAAGTGGATACGAGCGGGGAAAACATGCTGACTCTTCGTGTAGCGAATGAAGGAAGTACCATCAAGGAAAAGGATTTTCAGTATATTTTTAACCGGTATGCCATTTTGGATAATTTCGAGAATCAGGATGAAAAGAACTTTTCACGGAACGGACTGGGGCTAGCCATCTCTTATAATATGGCAAAGTTGCTGAATGGTACGTTGAAAGTGGAAAATACTCCTGACGGGTGGGTGATGTTTACACTACCTTGCCGGTCGTGGAACTGACTACCGGAGTGGTGGAAACCAAGCGGCTCACAGCGGAATACATCCCTAAGATAGATACTCAATCGATACTGAAACTTCCCCAGTATGAGTTTGATAAGATGCGTCCTACGCTTTTGGTTGTCGATGATGAAATCGAAATGCTATGGTTTATTGGAGAAATCTTCTCGGCTGACTTCAATGTGGTAACCTTGCAAGATCCCGAACGGCTGGATCAGGTGATGAATGAGGTTTATCCGAATGTGATTATCTGTGATGTCATGATGCCGGGAATGGGTGGCATTGAACTGACCAGGCGGATCAAATCGGTGAAAGAGACAGCGCATATTCCTATTATTGTGGTTTCCGGACGGCACGAGATGGAACAACAGATGGAAGCTCTTTCTGCCGGTGCGGAAATGTATATTACGAAACCGTTTAGTGCGGAGTACCTTCGTATTTCTGTCTGTCAGGTGATGGAACGGAAAGAGGTGTTGAAGAATTATTTCAGTTCGCCGATCAGTTCTTTTGAAAAGTCGGACGGGAAGTTGACGCATAAAGAGTCGAAGAAGTTCCTTCAGTCGGTTTTGAAGATTATCAATGATAATATAACGAACAAAGATTTGACTCCGCGTTATATCGCCGATCGGCTGGCAATCAGTCCCCGGAGTCTTTATCGGAAGATGGAAGAGATAGGAGAGGATAGCCCGACCGATCTGATTAAGGAATGTCGTTTGCACATAGCGAAAGATTTATTGCTGACCACTAAAAAGACGATTGATGAAATTGTATTCGATTCGGGATTCTCGAACAAAGTTACTTTCTTTAAGGTGTTCCGTGAAAAGTATGAATGTACGCCAAAAGAGTTTCGGATGAAACATTTGGAAGAGGTTCAGCAGTAGCCTGTGGAGGGAATTTTTAGAGAAAAAGAAGAAGTAAATATCCGTGTTAATATAGTAAACATCCGTGCCAAAAGGTAAAATAGAGCAGTTTATTTTCTTTTGGTAGAGTTTAGTGATTTTATCTTTGCCTCATCGAAGTTTTTAAGTAGATAAACTTGAAAAGTATTAATTTATTAATCTTTAATCTAATGAAAAGGAAACTTAGTTTTTTATTTCTTTCAGCATTGACCATTCCATTTTTTATGGGTTCGTGCAATGATGATAAAGAAGAACAGGAAGTGAAACCGGCAACAGATCTGGTTGTCGATAATAATTCGGTGACACTACTACAAGGAGACGAAATCACGGTGAGTATCACCTCCGGTAATGGAGATTATTATGTGAAGCCATTTGATGAAAATGTGGCGACGGCTACAATCAATGGTAATAAGGTGACTATTAAAGCTACCGAAAATAGCCAGTTGGAAGAAAATAACCGTACGGAAACCACTATATTAATAGTAGATGGACGTAAGAAAGTGGCTAGAGTGCTGGTTCGGGTAGCAAAACTCTGGGATTTGACGGTAGATGCACCGGAAGAAGGTTTTGACCTCTTTATCGGTGAAAAGAGACTGGTGAAGATTTTGACCGGTAACGGAGATTATCAGATTTCCATACCGGAAGGTGCTGATAAGTTTTTGGAAGTGGGTGAACTATCCGGACAGGTTATTCCGTTGACTGCCAAGTTCGAGACTGGAACCGATCCGGTAAATGTTACGATAACAGATAAGAAAGGTAAGACAATCACTATTCCTGTGGTAGTGAACATCGTGGATCTGACACTGAAAAGTAATGAAGCCACTTTTGCCGAACCGGATGCCGAATCTCAATATATCTCTATTGAGAGAGGTAATGGCGGATATAGTTTCACTTATCAGGTGGGAGACGGTGAGCCTACTACGGATGCAACGATTGTGGAAGCTACTGAAAAAGAGAACCTGATTACCTTGAAACCCAAAGCTAGAGGTGATGTGAAAGTGATTGTGACAGACCAGAAAGGTTCTGTGGAGGAGATTGCGGTGAAAGTGAATCCATATAACCTTAAACTGGAAAATGAAGCAACTTCTTTAATCATTGGTGGTTATGAGGCATCTACTGAAATAGCTATTACCAGAGGAAATGGTGATTATAAATTGGCACAACTCACGGATGATAATAAAACCTATTTGAAAACCGCTGAATTGATTACGGAAGACGGGGCTACCAAGTTAAAGCTGACAGGAAAGAAGCTCGGGACTACCACACTGGAACTGTCTGATGCGGCAGGTCAGAAATTGACGTTACCAGTTTATGTGAATCCGGTATGTTATCGTATGGAATATGACGTATGCTTTAAAATTGATATTAAAAAGTATGCCGAATCACATTCAGAGGTGAAAAGTATGAATCAGCTTACTTTTGAGGTTGTGTTCTACCCGACTTATACTCGTTCTATGCAATCGTTTATAGGTTTGGAAAGTGTATTCCTGCTTCGTGCAGAAGCTAAGGATGTGAATCCGCGTTTTGAAATAGCCACTAAAATTAATGGTAAGAGTGATCCCCGTTTCCGTAGTCAGCAAACTATTTATTGCGATGATTCGGAAGGTGGACGTAAGACTCCAGGTAAATGGTATCATATAGCCATTGTATATGATGGAACGAAATCAAGTACTAAAGAGGCTTATAAAATGTATATAAACGGAGTGAGAGAAACGTTGACTCCTGCGGATAACTCTTATGAGGATTGTGCTCCTAATTCATCTCTTAATCTGACAGATGTGGGTGGAAATGATAAAGCACTGTTGATTGGGCGTTCCGGAGATTCATATCGGGTAGGATATTGCAAAGTTTATCAGGCACGGATGTGGAAGAGAGCGTTGGACGAAAGTGAAATTAAAGCGAATATGTGCAAAATCCTTAATGCAGAAGAACACTCTGACTTGATGGGATATTGGGTATTCTCGAAAGGTGTCGGGGGTACTACGGTTTTTGAAAATTGGGGAAATGGCGGCAACGGATTGGATGCGCAAGTTTGTTTGCAGAATATAAGCGAAAATAAACCTGCCTGGGGAGCGGAACTTCCTGCAACTTATAATGGAGATAAGAGCCGCTTTGAACCAATTGGATGTCCTCATTCATACTAAAACTAGGAATATAATAATATGAGAAACAATATGATAACAAAAAAACTAATCAAATTTGCCCTGCTGTTTTTTCTTATCGGACTGACGGCTTGTGACAATAAACTGAATCCGGGATTTGATCCGGATGATTATGAACCGATTGTTCCGCCTGAACCTGTTAGAACAATGGATGCAATGGCTAGTGGCGAGCGGGTAGTACTTTCGGGTGCTTCGTTGACGGATATTGCTCTGAAATGGACGCCTACCGAAAAACACGGAAATACAGTATATCGTTATGAAGTATTGATTGATACGATCGGGGGCGACTTTACCAAACCGGTAGAAACGATCTTTTCTGACAATAACGGTTTGGAATCACAGTTGACTTTAACCCATTATCAGGCAAACACAATAGGTAAACTGGCTAAATTCCGTTGTAATACCAACGGTACACTGCGTTGGAAGGTGCGTGCTTATTGCGGATTGGATCAGGCTCTTAGTAGTCTGGAAGGCTATTTCGTGATCTTCATGATGGATGGCATCGATGATATGCCTGCTGAAAATGACCCAGTTTACATCACGGGTGTGGGTACGGAAGATGATGGTGATGAAGCGGAAGCACAACAAATGCTCCGTCAGAATGAAGGAATCTATCAGACTTTCACTCAATTGAAAGCCAACCAGCCGTTTGTCTTTATGTCTACTGTCGAGGTCGTAAGTGTTATTATTATGTAGACGATAATGGAGTGCTGCGTGAACGTAACGATGGTGAAGAATATACGGTGACTGTCCCTCAATCGGGTATTTATCGTATTACCATCAATATGGGTGAACAAACCATCAGTTATGATGAGATAGGAGCCGTATATCTTTATAACCAGTCTGGAGGGTACAGACAAAACTTCGACTATCTGGGATATGGCAAATGGGGCGTGAAGAATTATACAGCACGTAAGCAAAAAGAGGATTGGGCAGGAAGCGGTGAAACCCGTCATAGCTTTAAGATGGAGATCAACGGAACGACTTACCGTTGGGGACATAAGGAAAGAGATAAGGGACAGCCTAATTTGGATACCGATAAGAGTTATTATAATCTATATCAATTAGCATTGGGTACTGATGCCTGGGATTATAGTTTCCGTTTCTGCGACGAATTACTGCAGTGGGGTGCTATACAGGGAAATGTATATTATGCTACGGTGAAAACCGATGTAACCCTTTATTTCAACGCAGAGCTTGGAACGTATACCCACCGTTGGGTAGCTTCGGAAACGAATGAAGATTAAAACTTAATAATAATATGAAGAACTATATAGTATCATTATCAAAAAGAGTTTTGCTGTTAAGCGGTGCACTGGCAATATTCGCAGCTTGTGACGATGGCGATTTGGGAGACATCTACAAAGGTAACTCATCCGGCGAATATGTGTCGGATGTGAACTGGGCGGATGCAGCCGACAAAAGTACAGGAACATATATCAAATATTTCTATGAGAATGCCAGTGGACGGAATACCTTTTGCGGAAGCATCTATTGGGAAAAACCGAATACACCGGAAACCGGAGAACCAACAAGTACAGGCGGTAGCGGTGGTTGGTCACAGGGACATGCATTGGATGTTATCACCGATGCTTATATCCGCCATGCGAACAATCCCGAATATCAGACTTATTTGTATGAAAACATCATGAAACCTTTCCTGCCGGCTTTTGATGACTGGAATGAGCATTGCGGTTATGGTGGCAAGGATTTTTGGAATAACTTCTATGATGATATGGAATGGATGGCACTAGCTTCCCTGCGGGTATACGAGTTGACTGGTGATCCTGATTATTACAGTGCATTGATGAAGATGTGGAATCATATCAAGGGAGCAAAGAATGACTACAAAGGGGCAGGAGGAATGGCATGGAAAACGGATGCGCCGGCTTCGCGTATGTCTTGTTCCAATGGTCCCGGTTGCCTGTTGGCTATGAAGTTATATCAGCTCACCATTAAGGAGGCTAAAGACGGTTGGGAAGAGCAGGCTGCTTATTACCTGAACTTCGCCAAAGAGGTATACAACTGGATGACGGCTTATCTGTGTGATATTTCCACCGGACAGGTATATGATAATTTGAGTATTAAAGATGACGGTACACCGGGAGATCCTGATAAAGTAGCCTTGTCTTATAATCAGGGAACATTTATGGCGGCTGCCTTGGAATTGTACAATGCTACCGGTGAGGAGGAATATCTTCGTAATGCGGTTGCTTTCGGCTCTTATCAGGTAAATAAGAAAATGGACTCTAACTATCCGGTATTCAGTGGTGAAGGAAATTCGGGAGATAATCTTTTATTCCGTGGAATATTTGTCCGTTACTTCCTGGATATGGTGAAACAGCCGACTAACAGCCTTTATCCGGAAAAGACCAAGAATAAGTTTATCGCTGCATTGCGCAGCTGTTCTGATGTGCTTTGGACGTTGGCTCATCCCGAAGGCTATTATGTGTGGGAGTACGACTGGGCAAAAGCACCGGCCTTTGGTAATCGCGACAACAGGGAAGATCGCCTGACAATCTCCTTGAATGCGGAAGTCCCGGGAGCAACAATGATTGAAATCCGTGCCCGTTATGAAGACTGGGTGCAAGGTAAAGCAACGGAAAAGGCCAACTGGGTCGGACCGGATTTCGGTAAGAAAGCAGAGGAATAAGATTGATTTATTACACATAGAAAATCGAAAAGAAAGATGATACATATAAAAAGAAATATTTGTCTGGTGGCTGTTTCTTGCACTCTTCTTGCAGGTATACCTTTGCAGGGTGTGGCGCAAACGGGAAGAACGGCAAAGGTGCAGGCCACACAAAGCAATAAGATAACAGTGTCGGGTACGGTATTGGACAAGACGACAAATGATCCGTTGATCGGTGTGTCTGTTGTCGTGAAAGGAGTAGCCAATGCAGGTACGATTACGGATATGGATGGTAAGTTTATGCTTAAACTGCCTTATGCGGAAGCTCCGTTGGTGTTTTCTTATCTGGGTTACCAGCCACAGGAGATTGTTCCCGGTGCAAAGAAAGAACTGACTGTCTTGTTGCAGGAAGATACGAAAGCATTGCAGGAAGTGGTTGTAGTTGGTTATACCAAACAACGTAAAGAAACCATGATCGGTTCTGTGGCTACCATCACAACGAAAGATCTGACGCAGAGTCCTACTGCCAATATCAACAATGCGCTTGCCGGACGTCTGCCGGGGTTGATTGTAAACCAGTATGCGGGTGGTGAACCGGGTGTGGATCAAAGTGAATTGTTTATCCGTGGTAAGGCAACTTACGGTAACCAGAGTGCCATTGTCATTGTCGATGGAATCGAACGTGACATGAGTTACCTCGCACCGGATGAAATAGAAACATTCACTATCCTGAAAGATGCTTCGGCCACTGCCGCTTATGGTATCCGTGGTGCAAATGGTGTAATCGTTATTACTACCAAACGTGGTAAGGCAGCGGAAAAGGCAACCGTGAACCTGAAAGCCTCTATCGGTATTAACCAGCCGATCGGTTTCCCCGAATATTTAGGTTCTGCCGATTATGCAACTTTATATAATGAAGCCAGATTGAACGATGCTAAGATGACGGGCGCAGACATCAGCAGTTTGAACCTTTTCTCTCAACAGGCGATTGACAATTTTCGCCGTGCGAAAGGAGACAACTCCGATGGTTTGGGATATGACTGGGATTATTATGATTTTGCTTTCAAACCCGGTTTGCAGGAAGATGTCAGCCTCTCCATCCGTGGCGGTACGGACAAGGTACGTTATTATGTATTGGCCAATTACTTTTCACAAGGCGGTAACTACAAATATTCGAATGCCGGTGAATATGACTCGCAAACCAAGTTCACCCGTTACAACTTCCGTTCGAACATCGATATCAACATTAATCGTTATTTGAGTACCCGTTTGGATTTGGGGGCCCGTATTACCGACCGTAATGCACCGGGTACAACAGCCGGTCGCCTGATGACCATCTGTGCTACCCAGCCTCCATATCTGCCCATTCTGGTGGAAGAAAATGCGCATCCGCAGAATGAGGAATACATTCAGCAAAATCCTCGTGGTATGCTTTATGGTGACAATATCTACCGTTACAATCTTCTGGGTGAATTGAGCCGTACCGGTTATCTGAATGAAAAGAACACGTATCTGAATGGTAGTTTTGCCATGAATCTGGATATGGAATTTCTGACGAAAGGATTAAAAGCGGAAGTGATGTTCTCTTATGATGCTTCTGAAGGACGATGGATTAATCGCAAACTGGATACTTACAAAGACGGTTATCGTGAATATCCGAAATATGCGACGTTTATGCCGATCGAAGGTTCGGATGCTTATATGGCAGGCGGACACTATACGGGTGCTTACAAAACGGGTAACAAATATGATATTGACCAGACTATCGGCAACGGATTCAGTCATAACGCTTCTGACGGACGTACTTATATACAGGCACGTTTGGATTACAACCGTTTGTTTAGCAACCGCCACGAAGTGACAGCCATGTTATTGGCAAACCGTGGTAACCGTACTGTTAACAATGAATTGGCTTATCATAGCCAGGGTATCACCGGACGCTTTGCTTATTATTATAATCAGAAGTATCTGATGGAATTTAACTTCGGTTACAATGGTTCCGAGAACTTCGCTCCGGGCAAACGTTACGGGTTCTTCCCAGCTGGTTCAATCGGTTGGGTAGTCTCTGAAGAGGAATTTATGAAAAAGGCTTCCTGGATTGACTTCCTGAAAGTAAGAGCCTCCTATGGTTTGGTAGGTAGTGACAACGTCAGCAGCCGTTTCCCATATCTGGCTTTCTACGGTGGTGGTAGCGGTTATGATTTCGGTAATAACTTTGGTACGAATGTAGGCGGAACTTCCGAAGGTAATTTGGCTAATGCGAATCTGACTTGGGAAAAAGCACGTAAACTGAATGTCGGTATCGACTTTACTACCCTGAATCAACGCTTGGCATTGACGATAGATGCATTTTACGAATATCGTTTTGACATTATTACAGATATGAACAGTGACGGTATCATGGGATATCCGGACATTGTAGGTAAAGATGCAGCTTTACAGAATCTGGGTGAAGTAAGCAACCGTGGTGTGGATATCGAATTGAGCTGGAATGATAAGATTGGAAAGGATTTCCGTTACTATATTCGTCCGAACCTGACTTTCTCCCGTAACCGTCTGGAATATAAAGCGGAAGTTGCCCGCAAGAACTCCTGGCGTAAAGAAACCGGTAAACGTTTATACGAAAACTTCGTCTATGTGTTCGATCATTTTGTAGCCGATCAGGAAGAGGCTGACCGTTTGAACAAGATCGGTTATCAGCCGTGGGGACAATTAATTCCGGGAGATGTTGTTTATAAGGATTTGGATCGTAACGGAGTGATTGATGATGAAGACCGTACGGTAATGGGAAATCCGCGTAGTCCGGAACTGATGTTCGGTATTCCTTTCGGTTTCCAGTATAAGAACTTTGATTTTAGTGTATTATTGCAAGGTGCGACAAAATCATCTATTCTGTTGAATGGGGCTGCTGTATTTGACTTCCCGCAATTTGAACAGGATAAGATCGGACGTGTGAAGAAAATGCATTTGGACCGTTGGACACCGGAAACGGCTGCTACTGCCAAATATCCGGCATTGCATTATGGAACACATGATAACAACAAGAATGGAAACAGTAGTTTGTTTTTGTATGATGCTTCCTACCTGCGTCTTAAGAATGTGGAAATTGGTTACAATGTATCGCCCAAATTATTACGTAAATTCCATGTGCAACAGGCACGTATTTATGTGCAAGGTCTGAATCTGTTGACTTTTGATAAACTGGGTGATGTGGATATAGATCCGGAAACGAAATCCGGAGACGGAGCTTCTTGGTATCCTATTCAAAAGGTATTCAATTTTGGTATTGATATAACATTCTAAATAAGATAGAAATATGAAAAAGTTATATAGATTTTCAGCAATTGCTTTATTGGTCCTGCCGTTGGTCTTTACTTCATGTAGCGATTACTTGAATCGGGACGATGATGATAATATTACGGAAGCGGACGTTTTTGCCCGTTACGAAAAAGTGAACGGACTGGTTTCCGACGTATACGCGGCTGCAAAGAAAGCAGACCGTCCGCTGGTGTTTTTCGAGCACTTCAGCAACAGTGCCATTACGGACGAATGTGAAGGAACCAACGTCGAGGGAAACATTACGAATAACTTCAATAACGGTGCCTGGAACCCGAATTCTTTGCCCGGTAGTGTAGGGCAATATTGGGAAGTTCTTTATGAAGGGATCCGTAAAGCGAACCTGATTATAGAAAATGTACAGAAGTATAACACGCCCGACAACCCTCAACAGGATGGTGATCTTCGTAACCGTATCGGTGAGATGTATTTCATGCGTGGTTATTTCCACATGCTGTTACTGCGTATGTATGGCGAAGCTCCTTATATTGACCGTGTGATTAATGCCGGAGATAATATGGACTTCAAGAAAGAATCTGTTCATTCGATGGTTGAAAAGATTGTGACCGATGCGCAAACTGCTTATGGCATGGTTCCTAATAAGTATGTGAAAACTTCCGAGAACTTTGGTCGTGTGGATAAGGGAGCCTGTTTGGGATTGATTTCTTTTGTTCGCTGGGTAGCGGCTACTCCGTTGTGGAATGGTGCTTCTCAATATGGATACAACTTGCGTCGTGTGTTTGAAAATGAGTATGCTTATGATGCTACTCGTTGGAGAAAAGCCAAAGAAGCGGCTAAAGCCGTTCTGGATTTCGAAGTCGGCGGCACCAAGCGTTATTCTCTCTATACGAAACATGATGCAAATGATTTCAAGGATCCGGCTGACGGTAATCTGAATGACAGCCGTGTATATGCTCGTTTGTGGGATATGTTTTATGATATGGATGCCTTTGCCAATGAGTATGTGTTCTTTATGACGAAGAGCAAGGATCAGGCATGGCAGGGTGATATTTATCCGCCCAGCCGTGAGGGAAGTTCGCGCCAGCAACCGGTGCAGGAACAAGTGGATGAATACGAATATATTGTAGGTGATTATGGCTATCCGGTATATTCGGCAGAAGCCCGCAAAGGTGGCTATGATGATACTAATCCGTATGTGAAAGGTACTCGTGACCCGCGTTTCTATCGCGATGTAATTTATCACGGAGCTCCTTACCGTAATAATAAGAACGAGTCGAAAACGATCAATACGGCGAGTGGTTCCGATAAGATTGGTGCTACCAATGCAACTACTACCGGTTATTATTTACGTAAATTCCAACAGGAGTCATGGAACAAATCCGGTAACTTCAGTATCAATGCGCCAGCCATCTGGCGTCTTCCGGAGTTTATTTATATTTATGCAGAGGCTTGTAATGAATTGGGCGAGGATATCGATGAAGCTTATAAATTGGTGAATACGGTTCGTGAACGTTCTTTTATGAAACCGATGCCGCCGGAAGTAAAGACTAATCAACAGTTGATGCGTGAATACATTCAGCGCGAACGTCGCGTGGAACTCTTTTATGAGGGAAAACGTCCGTGGACTTGCCGCTTGTATCTGGAACCCACCAGTAAGGAAGAGCTAGCAAAGGAAAGCCTTTGGAAATCCAGCGGAAGCGATAACTCAAAACGTACGCAGAAATACTGGGCTGCCAATAACGGCGCATTGCCCCGTTGTCAGCGAATGATTAACGGAATGCGTCCGGTGCAGGATGAGAATGGGGCTATTACGGTTGACGGAGTGAAATATAGAATGGAACGTTTCTGCGTGGAAGAACGTACGTTCTCTATTCAGCATTATCTGTTCCCGATTCGCCAGAGTGAGTTGCAGAAGACACCGACCATTGAACAAAATCCCGGATGGTAAACCGGTAGGAATGTATAACTTTAAAAAGAAAATCAGATGAAACGAATCTATACATATATGTGTCTGTTGCTCTTGTCGGTATTATCGTTTGCCGTTACAGGTTGTGATGACGATGATGACGACGATGTGGCTAAAGACTTGATAGAGTTGATTGTGAATAAACCGGTAATACGTATCGGGCAGAATGAGGAAGCCAAAGTGAATGTAGTGGTTGGAAACGGAAACTATACCGTGAGAAGTTTCAACACTGCCATTGCAACGGCTACCGTTTCCGGCGAATTAATAACTGTAAAAAGTGGCTCACAGAATGGGGCCACTACCGTTGAAGTAATGGATGGAGAAGGAGTAGTTGCCAATATCTCTGTGAATGTAGGTGTATTTGAATTGGAAGTGAATGAACCGGAGGTGGTCTTGGAAGTTGCCGGTGAAAAGCAACTGATTGTCAGCATGGGAAACTTTTCCAGTAATGATGAATTGTCTTATGAGGTGGAGGATGAAACGGTTGTCAGCATGGTTAATACAGATCAATTCCGTCCTTTCTATACTTTGACAGGTTTGAAGAACGGACATACAACAGTGACTTTTACGGACCATAAAGGAAAACAGGCAGTGGTTCAGGTGACGGTAAAACCGATTTCTATTGATGTCTCCAATCTGACACCGAGAGTGGGAGTCAACAATAAGATCATGATTACGGTAGAAAAAGGGAACGGAGGTTATAGTCTGACAGCAGAGAATGAAGAGATTGTAGCTATTCAGCAGGTGGATGACACTCGTTTCAATTTAATAGGTAAAAAAGCGGGTATCACTACCGTGTTTGTCAGAGACGAAGCGGAACAGGAATTAAGTCTGACCGTTACGGTGGTACAGGCAGATAAAGTAGCGAACCTGGGCAGCGGTAATTACTTTAAAGTACCGTTTGAATATAATGGTACGGCAGATGAATCGCTAAAGATTTTGAGTACGATCACATTTGAGGCTCGTTTCAATATTGAGTCGTTGAATGGCAATGACAATGGAAATGCCCGGATTAATACGGTGATGGGTATAGAGAAGAAATTCTTGCTGCGTGTCGACGTGCATAAGGGAGGAAGCAATGATGAAGAACGTTTCCTTCAGCTTGCTGCAGATGATAAAGGTAGTATTCGCTATGAGGGCTCTACTAAGATAGAACCAATAAGTGGTATGATGTGGCTGTGGTATTGGATAATAGTAAGAGCGGAAGCGAACGGATTGCATTGTATGTAAATGGTGTCAGAGAAACGCTTCAATTATCAAACGGTACGCCGGATGATTTGAAAGAGATCAATCTTACTTCTGATTTCTACATCGGCCAGTCTGATGGTAAACGCCGGTTGAACGGAGCTATCAGTTATGCCCGTATTTGGACAAAAGCCTTGTCGGATCAACAGATCTCCGAGCAGAGCGGCAAGTTGTTGAGTGAGGATAAGGATGGAATGGTAGCTAATTGGTTATTCAATAATGGAAATGGTAATACCAAGACATTTGTGTCCTTGGCAGGAAAGAGCTTCGAAGCAGAGGCGGCAAATATTGTTTCAAGTTGGAAAACAGATCCGATATTGGAAACAAGTACTCCTACAGAATGATTGTAAGAAGATAGGATAATAAAAAAGCCATCCCCGGAATAGACGAAAGTAGGGATGGCTTTTTTTGTAGTGTGCTTACTATTCTTCGGCAGACTATGTTTTGCATGTTGTTGGCAAGGTTATTCCTTGACAGGCTCAGCCGGTTTGTCTTTTGATGTAGTGTCTGTGACAACTGTATCATTGACATTGGCGGCGAGTGCAACCAGTGATGCCTTTGCAGGCGCGTCTTCTTTAGTTACAGTATCTTTTACTACTGTATCATTGACAACTGTTGCATTGATTTCTGTCGGGGCTGTCACAGCTTCTGCAGAACTCTGAGCCTTTACAAGGAATGAACCACCACAAACAAACATAAACATTGCTACTACTAATACTAATTTTTTCATAATCGTTTGCTTTAATGATTATTAGACATATGTTTTCAATTCTCTACCTTTGTGTTAAGGAATCGGTTATTGCTTTTCGCTAACGTCTAATTAAAGATCAAAGCGCGTGCCAAAATTAGATAATGTATGATAAGTGATTGATAAATAAGGGAATGAGGAAGATGATGCCAATTAGGATAGTGGGGAAGTATGTGTGGAGTGTGTGGAAACTGTGGCGGGGAGTGTGGAATTATTCCACACTCCCCGCCACAGTTCTTTTATTTAGGTAATCTATTTACTTAATTTCATCCGGCCAGGGACAAGGTTTACCTGTCGCTTTGAAAGTCGGTCGTTGTGCATCTACTTTTCTTAGAAAGTTGCCCAGCTCTTTAGAAAGTTTCTTCACGATGTCCGGATGCTGTGCACTAAGGTCGTTGCTTTCTCCTATATCATCAGGTATGTTGAATAACTCTTTCTTTCCTGTTCCATAGTAATAAATCAATTTCCAGTCACCGTTTCGAACGGCACAATTAAAGTTGATTCCGGGACCGTCATTTCCCCAGTTGTTAGGCATATTCCAGAAAAGACTCCGACCCTTAGCTGGGTTGCCTGTCTGTTTCAGCAGAGGGATGAAACTGATACCGTCTATCGGTTGAACTGTCTGGTAGTTCTTGACACCTGCCATTTCAAGAATAGTAGGGTAGAAGTCTTCTATCAACAAGTAGTTGTTGCATTTGCTTCCCGGAGCTACTACTCCCGGCCAGCTGATAATCATCGGTTCGCGGATACCGCCTTCATAAGTAGAACCTTTACCACTGTTCAATGGATAATTCTGTGTATGCAGCTTGCCGTCACGCCATCCGGATTCGGATGCAAGTCCTCCGTTATCACTCATAAAAATGATAATAGTGTTGTTGGCTTCTCCATTCTTTTCCAGCCAGTTCATTAAATCACCTAAACTTTTATCCATTCCTTCAATCAGTGTGGCATAAGCAGCTTCATGGTCTGTCATTCCTTTTTTCTTGTACTTCTCATAGAAGCGCATATCTTTGTTCAAAGGAATGTGGATGGCATATTGCGACATATACAAATAGAAAGGCTGATTATACTTTTTCGCTTTATCCAGTGCTTTAATGGCTTCCAACGTCAATGCTTCAGTTACAAAGGTTTCCGTTCCCCAATATTTCTCTAATCCGGGAACAGACATCAGTGATACCGCTTTCCCATCTTTGGTATGTCCGTAGTTCTCTTCTCCCAGGTAACTGGCAAGTCCACCGGCCGCATGTCCGGCAATATTTACCTCGAATCCCCAATGATGCGGATCTTCCCCTGGAGTATCTATCGCTCCGAAATGGGCTTTTCCACAATGTATAGTATGATAACCGCTGTTCTTTAGCAGTTGCACGAAGGAGGTTCCTACGAAAGTATGATTAGTGCCGGACACTTGACTTACTCCATTGTAATTCCAGTCAGGGACTGCCAGAATGCTATCTTTACGGTCTGTCATTGTATTCTTTTGCAGCGTCCAGTTAGTTACTCGGTGACGTGCGGCGTTGGTTCCGGTGATGAGGCTGCACCGGGTAGGAGAACTGATACTGTTGGCATACGCTTGAGTAAACATCATTCCCTGTTTGGCTAACCGCTCCATATTTGGAGTCTCGTACAATTCGTTATAGTGTGTCTTCTGTGTCCAGAATGGGAGTGAAGTATCCTGCCATCCCATATCGTCTACCATAAAGAGAATGATATTCGGACGTTTGTCCGCGTGTTCTATTTGCATATTGCTTTGTGCTTGCAGATTGGTTGCTGCGAGTGGCACAAATGCAAGGGGTAATAATGTTTTTTTATTCATGGGGGGCATTTTATTCTATGGAATATGCATTAAAATTAATAATATCTGGTAATGCGATAGATTCGGTTAAAGATAAGTTCGAGCACTACAAAAAGGAATCATTTCTCACCGTGATGAGAATAAATACTCATAATAGTGAGAATTTTTTCTCATTGCATTGAGAAAATTTTCTCATAGGCATGAGAACACTTGAGAAAATGCAAGAATGTAACTTGTTACAAATCAATATTGTATAATTTCAATTTATTATATAAAGTCTTTCGATCAATATTCAGTAATTGCGCTGCTTTACTCTTATTGTTTCCTGTTTGGCGTAGCGCCTCCAAAATATGCTCTTTTTCAGTCTCTTCATTGCGTAATGCAATGCTCGTATTGCTGGATGCAGGAGTTTCTAAAAGCTCGGTCCCCAATTCCAATAAAGTAATGAAACTGCTTTGTGCCAATAAAGTTGCTCTTTTGACGATGTTCTTCATTTGGCGCAAATTTCCCGGCCAATGATAATTCATTAAAGCTTGCGATGCTTTTGCATCGAAACCAATCAGGTGTTTATCCAGTTCCTTGTTTGCCTGATCGAGGAAGAAATTGGCAAAGAGCAGAATATCTTCTTTCCGTTCTTTCAGATCGGGCATACGGAGGGTAAATTCATTGATACGATGATAAAGGTCTTCACGGAAAGTACCTTTTTCAATGGCTTGTTCCAGATTCTCATTGGTGGCAGATACCAGACGAATATCTACCGATATCTCCTGTGTAGAACCTACCGGACGTATTTTTCTCTCTTGCAAGGCACGAAGCAGTTGTATCTGCACTTCATAACTAAGGTTTCCGATCTCATCCAGAAAGATAGTACCACCGTTGGCTGCAACGAAAGCACCCGTTTTATCTGTCAGAGCACCTGTAAACGAACCTTTCACATGACCGAAAAATTCGGAAGCAGCCAGTTCTTTGGGGATAGAACCACAATCTACGGCAATAAACGGTTTATCGTTTCGTTTGCTAAGTTGATGAATACGGTGCGCCACATACTCTTTTCCTGTTCCGCTGGAACCGTTGATAAGTACGGACATATTGGTCGGAGCTACCAGACCTACATAATTGTAGAGTTGTTTGGCTGCATCACTTTCTCCTTCCAGATAAGCACGATGATTTTCTGTTGAATCTTTAGATGAAGTAGAAGCACCTTTTTTAGAAGAAGATTTAGCAACGTTATGAGTAGCAGGACTCTTTTCAGACTGTAGACATTCAGAAATTTTCTTCAGTAATTCTTCCGGATTTACCGGTTTGGCTATATAATCACGTGCTCCCAGTTTCATTGCCTGTACGGCGGATTGTATATCCGCATAGCCAGTCATGATGATTAAAGGAATGTCCATGCCTTGTTCATTCATCCATTTCAGCAGATCGATACCTTCGTGGTCGGGTAGTCGCAGGTCTGATAAAATCAGATCGACGTTTTGGCTTTCGATATGTTTTCGGGCGCGGGCAATATTACTCACTGATGATACTTCAAAGCCCTTTTTGCCTAGCCAGGTTTTTAGCATCATTCCAAAAGTGATATCATCTTCAACGATCAATATGGAGCTCATCATGTCAGGTTTTGATTCTTTTAAGTCACAAAGGTAAGAGGTTTTGGGTGAAAGTGGTATATTTGCAAACTTAAATTAAATAAAAGTGTTATGAAAAAGATTCTATTGATCATATTAACCATATCGTTTTGCGGACTTACCGCCTGCAAAACCGGAACAAAAAAAGGAGGAGACATGGATAAAGAAACGTTGGTAAAGATGAAACAACTTTAGGAGGCATCGAGTGAAACTGTACAATGAGACACCGAAACATCGTGATAATTTTATCAAACTGGTGAAGGACGGAGTTTATGAAGGTACACTGTTTCACCGTGTTATCAAAGATTTTATGATTCAGGCCGGTGATCCGGACTCAAAAAATGCGCCGAAAGGAAAAATGCTGGGTACAGGAGACGTAGGTTATACTGTTCCCGCTGAATTTGTATATCCTAAATATTTCCATAAGAAAGGTGCCCTGTCCGCTGCCCGCCAGGGGGATAACGTGAACCCGAAGAAAGAATCTTCCGGTTGCCAGTTCTATATCGTGACAGGTAAAGTGTTTAACGACTCTACTTTGCTGGGAATGGAAAGCCAGATGAATGAGAATAAGATAAATGTGATTTTCAATACACTGGCACAGAAACACATGAAGGAAATTTATAAGATGCGAAAAGCAAATGACGAAAACGGTCTTTATGATTTGCAGGAAAAGTTGTTTGCAGAGGCACAGGAAATGGCAGCTAAACAACCGGAATTTCATTTCACTCCGGAACAGATTGAAGCCTATACAACGGTGGGAGGAACTCCGCATCTGGATGGCGAATATACTGTGTTCGGTGAAGTAGTGAAAGGTCTGGATATTGTGGATAAAATCCAGCAGGTGAAAACCGACCGTAGCGATCGTCCCGAAGAAGATGTAAAAATAACAAAGGTGACAATACTTGACTGAAATATATGAAAATCAACAGGCATATTCTTGATAATGGGTTACGTCTGGTACATTCGCAGGACGAAAGTACGCAGATGGTTGCCCTTAATATATTATATAATGTGGGAGCTCGCGACGAAGATCCCGAACATACCGGTTTTGCCCATTTGTTCGAACACCTGATGTTCGGAGGGTCGGTGAATATTCCCGATTATGATATGCCGCTTCAATTGGCGGGTGGAGAGAATAATGCCTGGACGAATAATGATATAACCAATTACTACCTCACTGTACCTCGTCAGAATGTAGAAACCGGCTTTTGGTTGGAATCCGACCGGATGTTGAGTCTTGATTTTAGCGAACGGAGTCTGGAGGTACAGCGGGGAGTAGTAATAGAAGAATTCAAACAGCGTTGTTTGAATCAGCCTTATGGGGATATCGGACATCTTTTGCGTCCTCTGGCTTATCAGACGCATCCTTATCAATGGCCTACTATCGGAAAAGAGTTGTCGCATATTGCCAATGCTACGCTGGAAGAAGTGAAGGCATTCTTTTTCCGTTTTTATGCTCCTAATAATGCCATATTAGCTGTGACCGGTAATATCTCTTTCGAAGAGGCGGTTGCTTTGACAGAAAAATGGTTCGGCTCTATTCCTCGTCGGGAAGTTCCTCAACGGAACCTGCCACAAGAACAGGAACAGACGGAAGAACGGCGGCTGACGGTAGAGAGAAATGTTCCTCTCGATTCTTTATTTATGGCATACCACATGCCTGCCCATTGCCATCCGGATTATTATGCATTTGATATTTTGTCGGATGTGTTGAGCAACGGACGTTCCAGCCGGTTGAACCAGCGTTTGGTACAACAGAAACAATTATTTTCGAGTATAGATGCTTATATTTCCGGCAGTGTAGATGCGGGGTTATTCCATATTAGTGGTAAACCTTCGGCAGGTGTCACCCTGGAACAGGCGGAAGCGGCAGTGCGGGAAGAACTGGAACTGTTGCAGCAAGAATTGGTTGACGAACAGGAACTGGAAAAAGTGAAGAACAAATTTGAGTCCACCCAGATATTCGGCAACATCAATTATTTGAATGTGGCAACCAACCTGGCTTGGTACGAATTGCTTGGCCGGGCGGAGGACATGGAAAAAGAGGTCGATCGTTATCGGTCTGTCACGGCTGAACAATTGCGGGCGGTAGCTCAATCTGCTTTCCGTAAGGAGAACGGAGTAATACTATATTATAAGAAACAACAAAATTAAATTCTCCCTTTTTATAATCTATCAGTGAAAGGGGAAAGTCCCTTTGCCTGAAAATGGAGATACGTTTAGGTAACGGAAAAGTAAATGAGACATATTTATAGTACATATAAAGAGCATTATAAAGCACTAATTTTTCTCGGACTGCCGATTGTGATCGGTCAAATAGGAGTAATCGTTCTTGGATTTGCGGATACGTTAATGATCGGGCATCATAGTACGATTGAGCTGGGAGCAGCTTCCTTCGTCAATAATGTGTTCAATCTGGCGATTATTTTCAGTACGGGTTTTTCGTATGGGCTGACTCCCATTGTGGGAGGTTTGTATGGAACCCGCCAGTATGCCCCTGCGGGACAGGCTTTACGCAACAGTTTGCTGGCAAACCTGATGGTTGCATTGCTGCTGACTGTCTGTATGACTGTTCTTTATCTAAATATAGAACGTCTCGGACAGCCGGAAGAATTGATTCCCCTGATTAAACCGTATTACCTTGTTTTGCTCGCTTCACTAGTGTTTGTCATGCTTTTCAATGGATTCAAGCAGTTTACAGACGGAATTACGGATACAAAAACCGCTATGTGGATATTGCTTGGTGGAAATGTCTTGAATATCATAGGAAACTATATCCTGATTTATGGAAAGCTCGGATTGCCCGAGTTAGGTCTGTTGGGAGCAGGTGTCAGCACGCTGTTCTCGCGTATCGTGATGGTGATTATATTTATCATCATCTTTATGCGTAGTCCGCGTTTTGTCCGCTATAAGATTGGCTTTTTCCGTTTGGGATGGTCACGAGCTGTATTTGGGCATTTGAATGGTCTCGGATGGCCGGTTGCTTTTCAAATGGGAATGGAGACAGCCTCCTTTAGTCTAAGTGCGATCATGATCGGTTGGCTGGGTACTATCGCTCTGGCTTCTCATCAGGTTATGCTGGCTATTTCGCAGTTTACATTTATGATGTATTACGGTATGGGTGCTGCTGTGGCTGTTCGTGTCAGTAACTTCAAAGGTCAGAATGATATCATTAATGTACGTCGTTCTGCCTATGCAGGTTTTCATCTGATGATGACATTGGGCGTTGTGCTTTCTTTGATTGTCTTCCTTTGCCGGAATTACTTGGGAGGCTGGTTTACCGACAGTCAGGAAGTGGCTGCTATGGTGACCTCTCTAATCTTCCCTTTCCTCGTTTACCAGTTTGGCGACGGACTGCAGATTACTTTCGCCAATGCTTTGCGTGGAATTTCAGATGTAAAACTAATGATGATTATCGCCTTTGTCGCCTATTTCATTATTTCTCTTCCTGTAGGTTATTTCTGCGGCTTTGTCATGGGATGGGGAGTAGTAGGTGTCTGGATGGCATTTCCTTTTGGTTTGACGAGCGCAGGATTGATGCTTTGGTGGCGTTTTCATCACATGACGAAACTCCCCGAACCTCACCCCAAAACCTGATGCTAAATACTTGATAATTAAAACTTAATACTTAACCCCAATGGCTTCCTTCCGTTTTACAAAGTTGAAAATAACCGCCGGTTACACTTTGTTGCTGGCGATCCTCCTTTTCTCGCTGGTGTTTGTACATCGTGAGATGGAAGCATTGTCGGCCGCCGACGATCAACAGAATTTAAGAACAGACAGTTTATTGACCCTTCTCCATGAGAAAGATCAAAACACGATTCAGATGTTGCGGGTGCTAAGTGAGGCAAACGACAGCCTTCTCTCTGCTTCGGAAATCGAAGAAATCATATCCGAACAGGATTCTGTGATTACCCAGCAACGGGTACAACATCGGGTCATCACCAAACGTGACTCGTTAATCACTACTCCTAAAAAGAAGGGATTCTTCAAACGACTCGCCGAAGTGTTTTCCCCTTCTAAACAAGACAGTGCCGTATTAGTAAATACATCGTTGGAAGTAGCCACTGATACCATTCTCCAACCGACCACTTCTAAAGATTCTCTTCAGCAGAAAATCCGCATGGCTACCGAAGAAAAACGGTTGCAACGGAGGAAAACAATCCGGCGTACCAGTACAAAGTACCAGCGGATGAATACGCAGTTGACGGCACGGATGGATAGCTTGATTAAACAGTATGAGGAAGAAATGACCTTGCGTGCCCGTCAGGATGCCGAACTTCAGCAGGAAGTGAGGATGCGGTCGGCACGTATCATCGGCGGTATCGCGGTTGGTGCCGTACTATTATCGGCTTTTTTCCTGATATTGATTATGCGGGATATTTCCCGTAGCAACCGTTACCGCCAGCAATTGGAGGTGGCGAATAAACGGGCGGAAGATTTGCTGATCGCCCGTGAAAAATTAATGCTTGCCATTACCCATGATTTTAAAGCTCCGTTAGGCTCAATTATGGGATATACCGAACTCCTGTCCCGATTGACAGAAGATGAACGGCAACGATTCTACCTCGACAATATGAAAAGTTCTTCAGAACATTTATTGAAGTTAGTCAGTGACTTGCTTGATTTCCACCGGCTTGATCTCAATAAAGCGGAAGTGAATCGCGTAACCTTTAACCCTTCCCAGCTATTCGACGAAATTTATGTCAGTTTCGAACCTTTGACCGCTGCCAAAGGTTTAGCCTTGCAATGTCACGTCGTCCCGGAACTGAATGGAAGATATATCAGTGATCCTTTGCGACTCCGGCAAATTGTGAACAACCTTTTGTCCAATGCCGTAAAGTTTACTCAAAAAGGAGAAATTAGCCTGACAGCCAGTTATGATTCTTCTAAGTTAACCATCGCCATTGCCGATACAGGAAAAGGAATGGCATCAGAAGATCGTGAACGTATCTTCCAAGAATTTACACGTCTTTCCGGTGCGCAGGGGGAAGAAGGTTTCGGACTCGGACTCTCTATTGTGAAGAAATTGGTAACTTTGCTTGAAGGAACCATTGACGTGCAAAGCACATTAGGAAAAGGGAGCTGTTTTACTGTAACTTTACCTCTTTATCCGGTAGGTAAATTCCTTGCAGAGAGCGAATCTCCGGAAAGTGAATCTTCGGAGAATGAAAGTCCATACGCTCTCAAACAGTCGGCTGCCATTCCTCCCATGAAAGTCATTCGTGTGCTTTTGATTGATGACGATAAGATTCAGCTGAATCTGACTGCCGCCATGTTGAAACAGCATGGTATTGATGCAGTGTGCTGTGAACAGCTGGAACAGCTGATTGAACAACTTCGCTCTTCCGTCTTCGATGTATTGCTGACAGATATACAAATGCCTGCCATTAACGGGTTTGATCTGGTAAAACTATTACGGGCTTCTAATATACCACAAGCAAAAACAATCCCTGTTATTGCTGTGACTGCCCGTAGTGAAATGGATAAAGCCGCTTTACATGAACATGGTTTTGCCGGTTGTTTGCATAAACCGTTTACAGTAAAGGAATTGTTGCTAACAGTAAATGAGGTCAACTTTCGGCCGATGAAGCGCATATAACAGAAGATATGCAACTAAATGTAAATGCCCTCACTTCTTTTTCGGAGGATGATCCTGAAGCTACACATTCCATTATCCAAACATTTATAGAGGAAACACAAAAGAGTGCTGACCGGATGGTGCAGGCATTAAATGCTAAGGAGGTGGATGAAATAGCTGCAATAGCTCACAAACTTCTTCCTCTTTTTACATTGATTGGAGCTGGGAATGCTGTAATTCTACTGAGTTGGTTGGAGGCAAGGCGTGGGGAGGACTTTTCTACGGAAATAAATGAAAAGGTTGAGAGCATTCTTCAAGAAATTCAGAAAATCCTGAAAGAGGTAAACGGTGTAGAGTGTTCGAATATTCTTAATTCTGAAATATGATTTAATGTTTATTTATTGTTTTTTTCTATCGTTTATTTCTATATTTGCTGTCTAAAACTTGCTAAATGATACGTGAGCCTGGTTTTTCTATTAATCGGAAAGATATATTTGAAAGATTGTTCAGTGATTATTACGGGATATTAGTATGTTATGCTCAAAAATATACGAAACGTGAAGATATAGCTGAAGATATCGTACAAGATGTATTTGCATCTTTGTGGGAAGAAAATCGTATATTTCCTTCGCAAGCGAATTTTCGTTCATTTCTTTATATTTCGATAAGAAATGCGGCTTTTGATTATTTGCGACATCAAAATGTAGAAAGTCGTTATATTGAAGAAGCTTTGACTGCAAATCGTTTCTTGTCGGATGATTCTTTTCAGAAAGAAGAAGTTTTTCGCTTACTATTTAAACAGATTGATTTACTTCCGGAACGTTGTCGGGAAATATTCTTGTTACATCTGGAAGGTTATGATAATGATGCTATTGCTAAAAAATTATCGTTGTCAATAGAAACTGTTAAAACTCAAAAGAAACGTGCAATGAAAACTCTTCGGAACAATCTGAAAGAGAAATTGCAAAAAAAATATCCAGATACCTCATTTTTTATTCTTTTCTTGTACCTCGATTTATATCTATAATCGTTTGTGTAATACAAATGATAATTAGATAGTATGGAGATTGAAAAACTAATTGTTAAATACTTGGTCGGGTGTTTATCTAAAGAAGAAGACCAAATTCTAAAAAAATGGTTGCAAGAGGATGAATCTCATCTGCGTTTTTTTCAGAAAATCAGCTTGGATAAGACTGCTGTTGAGGATTATCGTCAATATCATCGTTTTGATGCTAAATCGGATGAGGCTTTCCGTAAAGTATGGACCTCTTTACATAAGGGAACTAGAAGGATATCAACGCAAAGAAAAATAGGCTTTTTTTCTCGTCGTTGGTTGAAGATTGCTTGTGCTCTACTGATATTGCTATTTTCTGTAGGGGGAGGACTCTATTTTTACTATGAGGCATCACGAATAACTCCTGGAGAGTCAAAAGCAATATTGACTTTAGAAGATGGTAGTGCTAAACAATTGAAAAAATCAGGGCAAGAACATTGGATTTATATAGGTGATACACCTATTGCAAGAGAGTATGATGGGATGATTGTTTATCATATCCCAGAAACATCAAAAGTGGAAATAAGTCAACAGAATACTTTGTCTGTTCCTCGTGGAGGAGAATTTCGATTAACTTTATCAGATGGAACAAGGGTACATTTGAATTCTTTATCAGAGTTGAAATATCCGGTTAGTTTTAAAGGTATGAATGAACGAACTGTAGAATTGAAAGGGGAGGCCTTTTTTGAAATAGCGAAAGATTCATTACATCCATTTAAAGTAGAAACTCAAGGAATTTTGATACAGCAGTTTGGGACGGCGTTTAATGTGAAGTCTCGTGTGAAAGGAAAAGTTGAAGTTGCTTTAGTGCAGGGTAGCATTGGAATTTATACTCAATCTCAAAAGTTGCATAAACTATCACCAGGACAGCTAGCCATATGGGATGCTTCTACGGATCTTTTATCAGTTGAAAATAAAGATTTGTTATTAAATACCGCTTGGCATTCTAATCGTTTTATTTTTTATGATGAGAGTCTGGGAAGTCTGATGGAAGAACTTGCATTGTGGTATAATGTAGATGTTGATTTCTTAGATAAATCATTGAAAGAACTTCATTTCACAGGCAGTTTATATCGATATGACGATATAGCTGTCATTTTGAATGCTATCGAAGAGACAGTAAATGTTGACTTTAAGATTTCCGGACTTCGTATTAAAATTGATCGGAAGAATAAATAATAATATATAAGTGATTATGAGAATTCTAATTATTATAATGTTGCTATGTACAACATTAGTCCCTAATTACCTGTATGCCATTTCTCATGAAAATTATAGTGAGGAATCGTTCTTGTTCGTTGGTGAAGATTATATGCAAGAGAATTATAAGGTAACGTTACATTTGAGTGGTGTTTCTGTTAGTACATTGTTTAATGAGATCCAAAAACAGACCAAACTGGATTTTGTTTATAATACAGAATTATTGGAGACTATAACACCGATTTCCGTTACGGCAGAAAAGGAATCAGTTTTTGATGTTTTGAATCGTTTGTTTAATGGAACAGGTTTTATTTTTAAAAAGTCTGGCAATATTATCACTGTTAATAAAAAAGAAGAACTACAGCAGGATGATAAATTCTTAGTAACAGGAGAAGTAAAGGATGATACCGGTGAACCATTAGTCGGTGTAACTATACAACAAAAGGATACTCGTAATATTACGATAACGGATATGGATGGACGCTATTCAATTCAAGTGTCTAGTAAGGCAGAGGCTTTTTTAACTTTTTCATTTGTGGGGATGAAAACGAAAACAGTACCGTTAAGGGAAGAGTACTTAATGTAAAACTTGTTCAGGATGCGATTTCTATTGATGATGTCGTGGTTGTAGGAGCGTATGGTACAGCACAAAAGAGGCTAGACCAAGTCGGTAGTGCTTTTCAAGTGAATGCTGACCAGTTAAAAGCATTACCAGCTTTACGAGTGGATAAAATGTTGGATGGCTTGATTCCGGGAGTGAAAATTGATCCGAATACAGATTCACCGGATAATACACGTGCACGTTACAATGTAAGGGTTCGTGGAGATGCTTCTCTATCTGCTTCGAACGAGCCATTGTGGGTTGTGGATGGGACTCCTATTTATACAGGTGAACATACTAATTTGATTCCTGGAATGAGTACGACTATCAGTCCGTTATCTTTTATCAATCCTGATGATATTGAGTCAATAACAGTATTGAAGGATGCTACGGCAACTTCCATTTACGGAGCGAATGGTGCAAACGGAGTCATATTGATAACAACTAAAAAAGGAAAAGAAGGTGACTTGCGTATTCATTTAACGGCTCAATATGGAGTTGCAAAGATTGATAAGAGTACTAGTCCGAAAGTTCTGAATGCCAATCAATATCTAATGTTAGCTAAGGAAGCTTATCAAAATGCAGGGAACGATTTAAAATACTTTCCCTATACTGATAATGAAATGAACAAATACAGCCTTACAAATACAGATTGGACAGATGTGTTTTATGATACCGCTAATACTTTTCAAACAAATTTATCTTTAATGGGAGGGGCTCGGAATACAGCGTATTATTTATCAGCTTCTTATTTAGAGAATACAGCAACGGTGAAAGGGAATAAACAACAGCGTTTTTCTATTCGTTCTAATTTGGATTTTACTTTTCTTCGAAAGTTTAAGGTCTCGGTTGATCTTGCTACTTCTTATAATGTGAATGATTTGTTTAATCCAGGAAGGGATTATTATGAGTACTTACCGATATTCGAACCATATAATGAAGATGGAACTTTTCGTCTTTACAATAAGGTTATATCCGGAAAAGAAACGGATGGAAGTCCTAAATGGTCGGAGAACCGTTTCTTGAACAGTGTAGCGGAAAGGGAAGAGAATATTTATAATCAAAAGACTTTATATACGAATGCCAATTTAATGTTGAGATATGATATTCTTTCAGGGTTATCTTACACAGGACAATTTGGTGTTGATTATCAGTCAGGTAAGGAAGAAATTTATTATGCTCGTACTAATTGGTCCGGAATGACGAGCGCTGATGGTCCGATAGGTTATTCCACTAGAAACTCATTAAATATGATGAACTGGACTACTGTACATCGCATTAATTATAAGCAGTCTTTTGATAAACATGATATAAGTGGATTATTGGGGATTGAGGCTGGTTCACAGGACTATGTGACACTTGGAGTTACAGGGTCAGGCTTCATTAATGATCATATTCAAGATGTGTCTTATGCAAAAGAGCGTAAAGGGACTAATACTAGTAAGACGAAACGCAAAGCTTCTATGTTAGGGCAGCTTAGTTATTCTTACGATCATCGATATTATGTGACATTAAATGGACGTAGAGACGGAAATTCACAATTTGGGTCAGATGTACGCTGGGCTAATTTTGGTTCTATAGGAGTTTCTTGGAATGTTCAGAATGAGAGTTTTTACAATATTCCATGGATGAATATTTTGAAAATAAAAGCTAGTTATGGGGCAAATGGAAATTCCCGCTTAGGTTCTCAGGAAGCTCTTGGCTTATATTCTTATGGGGAAAGTTATTCTTATGCAGGAGAAATAGGTGGTGTTATGTCGGGGTGTCCAAACAGCCGTTTGAGTTGGGAAACTACTTATATGACAAATATAGGTGTTCGTGTACGCTTGTTCGATCGTTTGGATATAGAAGTTGAAGGGTATCATAATAAGACAACTAATTTGTTGAGTAATTTAGATGTTTCTCGAACGACAGGTGATACTCGTGTGTATAGAAATGTAGGAACAATATTAAATAAAGGGATTGAAGTGACTATAACTAGTCACAATTTCCGGCCGAAGAAAGATGGTGATTTCAGTTGGTTAACTGATCTGAATCTAGCACATAATAGTAATAAACTCTTAGAGCTATATAATGGCATTCAGAAAAATATGGGTGAGATGGTTTGGAGGGAAGGATATGACATACATACATATAACTTAGTGCGCTGGGCTGGAGTTGATCCTCGTGACGGAGCACCTTTGTGGTATGATGCAAAAGGGAATATAACACGGATTTACAGTACGGATAACCGTGTCCCGTATAAGAGTTCAACTCCTGTCCTAGCTGGTGGCTTGACAAATACTTTAACGTACAAAGATTTTAGTTTGCGCTTTATGTTCAATTATTCAATAGGAGGCTACGGATTTACATCTTTCGGTAGGGCAAGTAATTCGGATGGGTTGAATATAATGACGGAAAATCAGTCTATTGACCAGTTGAATCGTTGGCAAAAATCCGGCGATTTAGTGCTGAACCCTAAACCAATATGGGGTGTCTCTACTCAGTCGGTGATGAACTCTACCCGTTATTTGTATAACAAAACTCAGGTTCGTTTGCAGAATCTAGTATTTTCCTATCGAATTCCCCGGACAATTCTACATTCGACTGGCTTAAAAGATTGTTCTATTTCTTTAATTGGAGATAATTTATGGGTCTGGACCCTTATTCGGGAAAGGATCATAATTCTTATAAAACATGTATGAGTGGTTATCCGATGGAAAGATATTTCTCGATAGCACTAAATGTAGGATTATAATTAAATAGGTTTAAGATAACATGAAAAAAAGAATATATCTACTAGTCGGTGCTTTATGCATCATTATGCAATTGGTTAGCAGTTGTACCAATTTTTTAGAAGTTGAAGAAAAAGGAAAAACAACAATCCCTTCATTCCTTTCAGATCCTGACGGACTTAATGCAGGGCTGGTTGGCGCATATAATAAGATGTATGCTTATTATGACAATGAGTTTACAAAATATCCGGATGTTGCCGGAAATATGTTGTCAATGAAGTATGTCTCTGCAGGAGCAGATATGCTTGATCAGTATAATTTTACTTCTGATGCTTTACAAGAGACAGGAGCTGTAGGGTATATTTGGCGTAAAATATATGAAGCCTTGGCAAATGTGAATAATGTAATTCAATATCAGCCTCAGGTGATTTCAGCTTATCCGAATGCAAAGGATATGTGTCAACGTATTCTCGGAGAAGCTTTATTCTTGAGGGCATTGTGCCATTTCGATTTATGTAGGGTATATGCACAACCTTATAATTACACGTCAGATGCTTCACATTTAGGAGTTCCTATTCTATTAAAAACTCCAGGTCCCGATGATAATGTTTCCAGGGAGAGTGTTAAGAAAGTATATTTACAAATTTTAGCAGATTTGGAACGAGCTGCCGATTGTTTCAGGGGCATTGAATCAAGTGGAATATATTATGCTTCTTTACAAGCGGTCAACGCATTATATTCGAGAGTCTATTTGTATATGGAAGATTGGAATAACGCCCTGAAGTATGCAAAACTGGCAATTGGGACAGGGAAACTGTCTCAAGGAGATACCTATTTAAATATGTACCAGGATCTTTCTACTACGGGAGAAGCTATCTTTCGATTGAATGGAATAGATCAATCAGGAAAATTAAAGGCTTTTTATGATGCTTCCTGTGTTCCTGCAGATACATTATTTACGTTGTTCGATGAAGGGGATATCCGTCTTGGCTTACTTAGAAATAAAGATGGAATAGCTTATTGTTCCAAATATTATTCTCTAAAACAGCCAGATAATCAAGTGAATAGGGATGATCCATTTGTTTTCCGTCTTTCCGAAATGTATATGAATGCTGCTGAAGCAGCTTGGCATCTGAAAGATTATACAGCTGCTTCCGGATATCTTAAATCTATTTTGGAGCGTGCTGTAGATACAGACTATGCAGTCAATACACTTAGTCAATATTCAGACGCAAAACTGATACAACTGATAGAGAAGGAACGTGTAAAGGAACTCTGTTTTGAGGGACATAACTTCTTTGACATTATACGCTGGAAGCAGGATCTTAAACGTGAGGAAAATACGAATTCTTCAGTGGAAAAGATCGTTTATCCTAGTGATTATTTTGTATTGCCTATTCCGCAAGTAGAATTGAATGCGAATACAAATATGCAACCCAATCCGACAGTAAACAATTAAAAATAAATCATTTATGAGATCACTATACTTTATATTACTAATAAGCTGCCTTTGGGCATGTACTACTGATGAGAAAGAGCCTTATGATACGCCTTTTATTCATATTATGACAGATAAAGGTGTATCTAAAGTTATTGTCAAGTCGGATGTGAATAACATTAATACTTATAGTGTGTATCTGAGTTCGAAACCTCTGACTGAGAATCTGGAAGTGAACTATCAAGTCATAGTAGGAGATGGTCTGAAATCCGGTGTTGATTTTGAACTGGTAACAAAGGGTAGTACATTAACTTTTCTACCGGGTATTTATGATATGCCCATACGCATCCGATGGATGCCAAATCATTTAGATGAGAACAAAGACAATACAATAACCATTCGTTTGACTGGCAATAATCAAGGACTGACTATGGGGCTTCCAGGTCCCGACGGTTTACAGCGCGAACTGGTGATAGAGAAACAGAATTAATGAAGGAGTAGAATGAAAAAGTTTTTATGGCTGATTTTTATAGGCTTATTGCTAAGCCCTGTTGTATACGGGCAATCATCGGAGTTCTTACAGTATGATAAGAATCTGATTGTAAGAAAACTGGATAATGGATTAACCTATTATATTTACCCGAATACGAATCCCAAAGGGGAAGCCGTTTATCGTTTGTTTGTGAAGGCTGGTTCCGTCATGGAGAAGGAGAATCAACGAGGATTGGCTCATTTCCTAGAACACATGGCATTTAATGGTAGTTATCATTTCCCCTCTGATGGTATGGTTCGTTTCTTAGAGTCGAAAGGAGCCAAATCGGGAAAGATTTAAACGCGCACACCTCGTTTAATGAGACTGTGTATAAATTGCAGTTGCCTTCATCCAATCCTCAAATGGTAGATTCAACATTAACTATCTTAGCTGATTGGGCAGGCGGGCTTTCTATCGATTCAATGCAGGTAGAAAAAGAACGTGGAGTTATACTTTCGGAATGGTTGTCGAAGAGAGATGCCAAACGCGATAGTGATACAGCTTTTCTATTGGAGCTTCTGAATAGTTCGCACTATTCCGAACGAATGACTATTGGTGATACGGCTGTCATTAGAAACTGTAAACGAGAGGATATTCTGGATTATTATCAAACATGGTATCATCCTTCACTAATGGCTGTGGCCGTTGTAGGTGATATAAATCCTGAACAGGTTGAGACGCTTATAAAGGAGAAATTCGGGAAACTATCGTCTCTTGCCTCTCCTATTTGGAAGCAATGCCACATTCCTGTTTATAAAAAGGAAGCGGTAAAGATACTTACCAATGAATCGCTGAAAACAATAGAATTGGATATGATTCAGTTGCTGCCACTTTCAAAACCGGTTCAGACAGCAAAGGATTATAAGGCTTATTTGACCCGAACATTATTGAATCGCCTTTTTAAGATGCGAATGAATGCTTGGGCTTTTGAAAATCCTTCTTATAGGAAAGCCAGTATTCAGTACTCAAGTTTTCTGAATGCAACTGGAGTATTGCTATGTTCGGTAGAACTACTACCTGGGAAAATGGAAAAAGGTATTTCGGAGTTTATTGCACAGCAACAGCAAATCTTTCGTTATGGGTTTACTGAGACAGAAATAGAACGTGCCAAAAAGGTTATTTATAATAACTTGGAGAATAAACTTCAAAATCAGCAAAATCCTGCTTCCGTTGAATTAATGAACGATATTTATGCCGATTTTTATGTAGGAAACAGATTTACCTCATTACAAGAAGAGTATCGATTAGTTCAACGATATTTTCCAGAACTAGACTCTGTTGCTTTGGTTAGGAATTTGGCAAAAGTATATTCACCCCAAAAGATGCATTATCTATTGCGAGCAAATGAAAAAGCTAATAAGGAAGTGAATGGAGATGCGACTTTGATGTCAATTATAAAAGAAGCCAGAAAACAATCTTCGAAACGGTATAATAAATATTTTTCTGTACCGGATGAATTATGCCAATTACCGTCGGGGGGACATATTGTCAGAGAAGAAAATATACCAGAGATAGGAGTTGTGTCTCTTTGGCTAAATAATGGCACGCGCATTATATTTAAGTCTTCAGAACTCGATAAGGGGAAGGTGTTGTTGACTGGTTTTCGGAAAGGAGGGCTTTATTCTTTAGATTCTTTACATTATTATACAGGTCTATTCGCTCCTAGTATTATTTCACTTTCTGGAGCCGGAAATTTTTCAAGGGATGCATTGAACTATTTTCTGGCAGGAAACTCTGCTTCTATGCGTCTACTTGTTGATAAGACACGTACTGGGCTAGCTGGAGTATCGCAGGTAAAGGATATGGAAACAATGTTTCAACTACTCTATACCAAATGGATGTACCCCCAGTTGGATACAGCAATTTGTAAACAAACAATAGAGAAGACAAAAGAAAATTATCGTGTCAAGCAAAAAAGTCCGACGGAGTTTTTTCAGGAAGAACTAATGTGGCTTTTGAACGGACGAAATTACACAAATACAATACTTTCTGATTCTTTAATAACACGATATGTAAAGCAAGAGGATATGCTTCCTCTATTCAATCGTTTTTATGGTGCAGCGAAAGATTACACATTTGTTATTTTGGGAGACTGTACTATACAGGATATAAAGCCGTTAATCACTACATATATCGGTGGATTACCTAAAGGATCGAATGATACGGATTGGTGTTATACAGAACGTAATATACCTTATAAATCCTGTTCATTGATACGTCACACGGGGGATTCTCCTAAAGCATCAGTTTCATTGATTTTCCAGCAAGACAGTTTGTTAGAGGAGTTTAGCTCATTCACATTGAAATCGAATGTGATGAAAGCGATGTTGCGCACTTGTTTACTTAACCGTTTGCGTGAGGAAATGGGAAAAGTCTATAGTGTAAGCGTAGCTTCGAGTGCGGGTTTATATCCTTCTTTCTTATCACGAACGATGATTGGATTTGTCTGCTTGCCAGAGGATGTTGATAGTTTGGTTAATGCTACACAAGAAGAATTACAAAGACTTTATGAATATCCGGAATCATTTGACGGTATATTAACGGATGTTAAACGTAATCTTTTGAAAGATTTTGAATTGGATAAACAAAAAAACTCTTTTTGGACTTCTTGGATTCGCAATTCCATATTCAATCAACAGGAGGATTGGAAATATCTGAATAATTATGCACAAACAGTAAATAGTATAACAGCAAAAGATATTTCTTCTTTTGCAAAATCTTTATTGAGCACTACTCCCATGATAAAAGCTGTGCTTTACCCTAAAAATTAGTAATAATATGATTGTATAACAGGACTCCGGTCCACAAATATTTATGGTATGAATAGAATGAAAGATTTATTTTGGATGGCAGTAATTGTTTTGTTTGCTGCGTTTTCATCTTGTTCGGATGACAAGAATGATGGGACAGATGAAGGAGTTGAAGCTAAGCTGTTAACCTTTGGGTTTTATGCTGAAGATAATTCAAGTATATTATCAGATGATTATATAGCTACCCTATCTTCCACAACAGCTAAGGTTACTATGCCTGCATTTATAGATAAAAGTGCACTTGTCGCTCGCTTTACGACGAACGATGGTAATATCGTCTTGGTAGATGGAGTTACACAAGTTAGTGGTGCTACTGCCAATGATTTTACAGCTCCTGTAGATTACATTGTTAGTAATGGAAAACAGAATGTAAAGTATACGATAACAGTTGCTAAGTCTTCTAATATGGCTTGGGTAAGAATGCCGGACTTTACAGCGACATCAGTTTTCAGTGGATCTGTTTTAAAAATAAACCCGGTGGATCAAGTTCCATATCTTGGTTTTAAACTAAAAGAAGAAGAGAAAATGGCTGTCATAAAACTTGTTGATGGTACAACTTGGACAGCAGTTGGTTCTTTAGAAGGCTTTGGAGGAGAAGTTAGTTTGTCAAATTATGATTTTGATATTGACAAGGATGGAATTCCTTATGTCGTTTATTCTGATAACAGTGCTACCACAGTTGCAGGTGCTGCGTCTTTAATGAAATGGAATGGGACTACCTGGAATTATGTAGGTAATCAAGGATTTGTAAATGCTCAATCTCAGCAATTACATTTAAGAGTATTAGATAATGGAGAGACTATTGTTTCACAAGTGAACAATAGCAACAAAGTTTCTTTTCCGAGGCGAGTGTTAGTTATGTCTATTTATCAGAACAGTTGGGCGAGTAGTGAATTACCACTTTTGGCTTCCGGGACTCCAATCTATAATTGTAATCTTGCTAAGACAGAGCATGCTGCCTATCTGTTGGTGGTTAACCGTGGGGCAGTAGCAGGCGTAAATTATGGTCATTCAGTATATGAATATAAAAATGGAACATGGAGTATTCTATTAAATAACTATGTAGAACCAAATGCTACTCAGACTGGTATTGTTGGATTGGATATTGAAGCAGAAGAAAATGGTACACTTTATATCTTAACAAGTGATGATGCAGTGACATCAGGTGTGTATAACTTGAGACTAAAGAAATATGATCCGGTAACAAAACAATGGTCCACAGTAGGAGGAAATCCATTGCCTTTGGATTTTAAAACCTCAACTTCAACTTCAGTGGCCATATCAATAGCTCCTGATGGTACTCCTTTTGTTGCCTACAGAGATGAACAAGATCAAGATTATCCAAAGGTTATTTATTTGGATAATGAAACTAAGCAATGGTCAGATCCTCATAAATTAGCAGATATTGCTTCTAGTAATTTGAATATAGCTTTCTCCTCCACAGGAGTTGGATATATTTCATTTACAGATGACAATAACCATGCTATAGTTTTTAAATATACAGATAAGTAAACGTTATGCTTTTAATAAAATAATGTAAATGCGAGGAAGGGTATAGATGGTTTTTATCTTAATATATCCTTCCTTGTTTTTATATTAATAAGATGAAAAAATGAAAAAGTTCATGATTATATATATATTCTTCTTATTAGGCAGTTTTGTTTCCACAAAATGTTTGGCTCAAGATGTTGCTTGGATAGAAGGTTGTGTCTATGAAGATGGTAATCAAAATGGGATTCAGGACAAAGGAGAAAAAGGTATTTCGGGAATAGCCATATCTAATGGAGATACTGTTCTACTTGCAGATAAACAGGGACATTTCAGAATCAGACTTTCTAAGGGAAACAGTATCTTCCCGATTCTTCCGAATAATTGGACACTATTGTCTAATCAAATAGTAAATTCAGGATTTTATTATTGGAATAGTCATGGGGATACCGAGACGCAACAAATCAATTTTGGATTGAATAAGAAAAAGGTAAATAAGCATTTCTCAATAAACGCAATAGGAGATGTACAAGTCGGTAATTCTCAGGAGTTGGATTATGCTTCCCGTTCTTTATGGCCAGAACTTTTGCAAGCAGATTCGTCTTCGTTCAATATATTTTTAGGTGATTTAGTGAATAACAATTTAAATTTATTTCCCGCTATCAAACAGATGATGGAACTATTGCCTGTACAATCATGGACAGTTATAGGTAATCACGATCGGGATGCTGATTCTATAAGGATTAATCAAACCTTTTCATATAATACAGCTTTTGGATCAGCGACTTATGCTTTTAACGAAGGAAACGTACATTTTATTGTTCTAAATAATGTCTATGGTAAAGGAACACGTTCTTATGTAGGGAAGATTTCTGATAGTCAATTGCGCTTTGTCTCAAATGATCTGAAACTTGTACCTAAAAATGCTCAGATCGTACTTTGTATGCATATTCCATTAGTACATACTACTAATTCATCCGCATTGATTGAAATATTAGAAGGACGAGGGAATGTTTTAGCTTTGACTGGGCACATGCATCAGGTGGAGAGGAATTTTTTACATGGTCAGGATGTTTGTGTACATGAATTAGTAACAGGGGCTTCTTGTGGTTTCTGGTGGGTGGGAGAAAAGGATTGGGAAGGTATTCCGTCTGCTTTGATGCAATGTGGTACTCCTCGTAATTATTTTGTTTTTGATTTTACAGAGAAAGACTATTCTTTCCGGTATAAGGGCATAGGGATGGATGCTTCCCGACAGATGAATATTTGGATTGCAGGTATTGACTCGACAGATGTTTATATCGATGAATTGAGAAACAAACACCAGGGAGAAATGCTTGTAACTGTTTATGGAGCTTCAGATAGTACAATAGTACGTTGTCGTTTGGATAATGGTGAATGGTTATTATGTGAGAAGAAAGAAGAACTTGATGTGAATGTAGCAAGGGTGAGAAGTTGGAATCAGCTAAAAATATATCCAACTCGTTTCAATCGTAGAAATCCGTTCAGAAGGCAATTTTCTCCTCAAATCTGGGGACTACAATTACCTAAAGAGTGCTGCGAAGGTGTTCATTTGATCGCTGTTGAAGCTTCTGATCAATGGGGATTTAAAGCTAGTGGCGAACGCTGCTTTTATTATCAAAGATAGTATTTTTTAAGGAATTCTGTATATCTGTAAATAGAGCCAATATCTGTCTTATTAGACAATCGGATACATTGGGTAATATGACTAACAAGTAACTTCATCTTTTTTATTATGATATAAATGAAGCAATATAAGTCGCTGCTTTTGGTGAAGTCAGAAAAAACAGAATACTTATATTTCTTTTGTTGCAGAACATTTTGCTCCTGTCGTCAACCTTTTTTCGGAATAATTTGTTTACTTTGTGTCACCTTATTTACACTGACACATTTTACATGAAACGAAAATGGATACGTTGGGTAAGCTGGATACTGCTTACTCCTATAATACTCTTTGTAATACTAATGGTATTGCTTTATGTTCCTCCCGTTCAGAATCTTTTGCGTCGGGAGGTTACTGCATACGCCTCTAAAGTAACCGGCATGCAGATTCAGGTGGAGCGGATAGACCTTCGTTTCCCACTTAATCTGTTGGTACGTGGCGTGGAGGTCATTCAACAGCCGGACACCCTTTTGTCTTTAGAAAGCCTCAATGTCCGTGTACAGGCATGGCCGTTGATAAAAGGAAAAGTTGAAGTGGATGAAGTGACTTTGAGCCGGGTAGCCGTTAATTCAGCCGATTTGATGGAGGGAATGAAGATTAAAGGCGTTTTGGGACGTTTCTTCCTGCAAAGTCATGGCGTCGATCTGTCTAATGAACTAGCGGTAATCAATCAGGTCGAACTATCCGACACTCACATGCAGCTACTGATGAATGATACCACAACTACACCCAAAGATACCACAGCTTCTGCTCCGATCAACTGGAAAGTAGCTCTTCATCAGTTGAAATTGAAAAATGTATCGTTCGGCATGCAACTTCCTGCTGATTCCATGCGTATGACGGCCCATATTGGAGAAGCGGCCATCAATAATGCTCAAGCAGATTTGAAGAATCAATACTACGACTTGAAGAAGTTCTTATTATCGGGAACCTCCGCCAGCTATGATACCGGAACTGCTCAACCGACAGAGGGCTTCGACGCTTCTCATATTGCCGTTCGGGATATTCGCATCGCTCTGGATTCCTTGCTGTATAAAGGGAGGGATATGAACGCAGTCATTCGTGAATTTACCATGAACGAACGCTCCGGATTGAGCGTCACTGCCCTGACGGGTAGAGCCTACTCCAATGATTCTGTTATCTGTGTTCCCAGTTTGAAACTGAACACTCCACATTCTGAAATCGATTTATCTGCACATACCTATTGGGAACTGGTCAACATCCCGACTACGGGCCGCTTATCTGCCCGTCTCAATGCCTATATTGGCAAAGAAGACGTCATGCTATTTGCCGGTGCTCTACCTGAAAGCTTCAAAGAAGCCTATCCATTCCGCCCGCTCGTCATCCGTGCCGGTACGATGGCAATCTGAAAGAAATGCAGATTTCCCGCTTTACAGTAGACCTGCCAGGGGCTTTTGCATTGGAGGGCGGTGGTCTTTTGGAAAACCTCGCCGACAGCCTCACACGCACCGGAACCATCGGTCTGAAAATGACCACTCAAAACCTAAACTTCCTGACCGCTCTGTCGGGAGAAGCCCCTAATGGCACGCTTGTTATTCCTGACAGTATGAATCTGGTGGCGAAAGTGGATATCAAAGGTCCTGAATATAAAGCAAATCTCCGTTTGAAAGAAGGACAAGGAGCTATGGATGTGAATGCGGCCTTAAATACCGCTACCGAAGTCTATAAGGCTGATCTGAAAATAGACAATCTGCAACTTCATAGTTTCCTCCCGAAAGACTCTATCTATGAACTTTCTCTCTCGGCTGCAGCTAATGGTCGTGGATTAGATGTCATGTCCTACCATTCATTTGCCAAATTGAATCTTGCATTAGATCAACTTCATTATGCTAAATACCATCTTTCCGATCTTGATCTGACGGGAGAACTTAAAGGCGCATTGGTCACTGCACATCTGACAAGCGATAATGCTTTATTGAAAATGATAACAGATGCTGAATATAATCTGGCACACAGTTACCCCGACGGTAAAATAACGATTGATGTTACTCAACTGGATTTGCATGAACTGGGAATTATGCCGCAGTCAATGAAGCGTCCGTTGACTTTTAACTTAGTTGCCGAAGCCCGTCGGGATTTAGTTTCGGCACATTTAATCTCCGGTGATATGAAACTCGACTTGAGCGCACGCTCCGGTGTTAATCCTTTAATTCGCCAATCTACTCATTTTGTGGATGTATTGATGAAGCAGATTGATGAGAAAGCATTGAATCACGCTGAATTGCGTAAGGCGTTACCGACGGCAGTTTTCTCTTTCTCTGCAGGGCAAGAAAACCCCTTGGCGTATTTTCTGGCTACTAAAAAGATTGCTTACCATGATGCTTCAGTGAAATTTGGAACGGCTCCTGATTGGGGAATCAATGGAAAAGCCGCTATTCACGCTTTGAAAGTAGACACCTTACAACTAGACACGATTTTCTTTACAGTCAAACAAGATACCACACTCATGAAATTGCGTGCCGGTGTTATTAACGGACCGAAGAATCCGCAATTCTCCTTCTCTACTACACTGACAGGAGAGATTCGTGACCGGGATGCGGAACTGCTGGTAGATTTTAAGAATGGAAAAGGAGAAACGGGCGTACTGCTCGGTGTCAATGCGCGTCCTTTGTTTGAAGGGCAAGGAAAAGGCGATGGATTAGCTTTCACATTAATCCCGGAAGAACCGATTATCGCCTTCCAGAAATTCCATTTTAATGAGAATCACAACTGGATTTATGTGCATAAGAATATGCGTGTATACGCTAATGTAGATATGTGGGACGATGAAGGAATGGGATTCCGTGTACATTCGGTGCGGGGGGACACTGTTTCTTTACAGAATATTGATGTCGAAATCCGAAGAATCAGTTTAGCCGAATTGAGCAAAGTACTGCCTTACTTCCCGGAAATAACCGGTTTATTCTCTGCGGAAGCACACTACGTGCAGACTGAAAAAGATCTTCAACTCTCGGTTGAATCATCTATTGACGAGCTGACTTATGAACGTCAACGAATTGGTGATGTAACATTAGGAGCTACCTGGTTGCCGGGTGAACAAGGGAAACAATATCTTAACGCTTATCTGAATCATGACAAAGTGGAAGTGATGGTGGCGGATGGCAAGCTGGTTCCAACCCGGACAGGAAAAGATAGTCTGGAAGTAAATGCCACTCTGGAGCACTTCCCGCTCCGTGTAGCAAACGTATTCATTCCCGATCAGATGGTTACATTAGCCGGTGATATGGATGGTAATCTGAACATTACCGGTAGCACCGAACAACCTTTGATTAATGGCGAACTGATATTGGATAGTGTTACTGTCCTTTCCCGGCAGTATGGTGCTAACTTCCGGTTCGATAACCGCCCGGTGCAGATAAAGAATAATCGTTTGGAATTTGATAAATTCGCTATTTATACAACAGGAAAAACTCCGTTTACGATTGACGGATCTGTTGATTTCAGAGATATGTCCCGGCCGATGGCAAATCTGAATCTGCTGGCGCAGAACTATACGCTTCTGGATGCCAAACGTACCCGTGAAAGTCTGGTTTACGGAAAAGTATATGCTGATTTCCGGGCAACGGTGAAAGGTCCGTTAGACGGATTGAATATGCGTGGAAACATGAGCTTGTTGGGCAATACAGATGTTTCTTATATATTGACCGATTCACCGTTGACTGTGCAGGACCGTTTGGGAAGTTTGGTAACCTTTACTTCATTTAGTGACACCACGACGGTTGTTCAGCAAGAAGTGCCGACCGTTTCTTTAGGCGGGCTGGATATGGTGATGATGGTACACATCGACCCGTCCGTTCGTTTGAAAGTCGATTTGGACGCAAGCAATGACAATCGTGTTGAACTGGAGGGAGGAGGTGACCTCTCAATGAAATATACTCCGCAAGGTGATCTGACATTGACCGGACGCTATACGTTGAGCGGTGGTTTGATGAAATATGCTTTGCCTGTCATCGCTGCCAAAGAATTTGCTATCGACAACGGCAGCTATGTGGAATGGACGGGAAATCCTATGGACCCGATGCTGAACTTCAAAGCAACCGACCGTATCCGCGCTTCTGTCTCCGAAGGAGAGAATGGCGGAACACGTATGGTTAATTTCGATGTGTCTATCGTCGTCAAGAACCGACTGGATAATCTTTCTTTCGCCTTTGACGTATCTGCCCCCGAAGACGCAACCATACAAAATGAATTGACGGCTATGGGCGCGGAAGAGAGAGGTAAACAGGCTCTATATATCATGGTTATGAAAACCTACCTTGGCACCGGACCGATTGGTGGCGGAGGTGGTGGACTGGGTAAACTGAATATGGGTTCTGCATTGAACTCCGTATTAAGTAGCCAAATCAACTCATTGATGGGAAACCTGAAAAATGCCAGTGTTTCTGTCGGTATCGAAGACCACGATCTGTCGGATACGGGTGGTAAGCGTACGGATTACAGTTTCCGTTATTCACAACGTCTCTTCAATAACCGTTTCCAGATTGTAATCGGAGGTAAAGTTTCTACGGGTGAGAATGCGACGAATGACGCGGAATCTTTCATCGATAACATCTCTCTGGAATATCGCTTGGATAGAACCGGAACCCGTTATGTCCGTCTGTTCTACGATAAAAACTACGAGAGTGTACTCGAAGGCGAGATTACGGAAACCGGAGTCGGTCTGGTACTTCGCAAGAAGCTGGATAAACTTAGCGAACTGTTCATCTTTAAGAAAAAGAAGTAAACATGAAAGGTATATATAGTAACATATTAATAAGTTGCCTGATGGGTATCATCTTATTCTCGGGTTGTTCGGTGACAAAGCATCTGCGAAGGGGAGGTACTTTATACAGGAGGAAAAACTGTCATACAGAATAAATCGACAACATCGGTAGGAGGGACAGCTCTGACAGAGATTGAGGCGGCCCTTGATAAAACTCCCAGTACGAAGATGTTGGGAGGGCTTCTGCCTATTCCTTTTAAGATGTGGATGTACAATGACTTTGTGAAATATAAAAAAGGATTTGGAAAGTGGATGTTCAACCGTCTGGCTGCTAACCCTCCGGTATTTATTTCCACTGTCAATCCGGAGGTCCGCATCAAGGTGGCTACAAACTTGCTCCGTGATTATGGTTACTTCAATGGGAAAGTGACTTATGAAACATTGGTCGATAAGAAAGACAGCCTGAAAGCAAGTATCCTGTATACGGTAGACATGAAGAATCCTTATTTTATAGATACGGTTTATTATCAGCGCTTCACTCCTCAAACGTTGCGCATTATGGAACGGGGACGTCGAATGTCTTATATAAGTCCCGGCGAGCAGTTTAACGTGGTCGATCTGGATGAAGAGCGTACCCGTATCAGTACGCTGTTGCGTAACCGGGGATATTTTTACTTCCGTCCCGATTATATGACTTATCAGGCAGATACGACATTGGTTCCCGGTGGACATATCAGCCTTCGTCTGATTCCCGTTCCGGGATTACCCGCTGCGGCACAACGTCCTTACTATGTAGGAGATGCTTCTGTTTACCTGTTTGGCAAGAATGGTGAGGCGCCCAATGACAGCATGATGTATAAGAATCTGAATATACATTATTATAAGAAATTGCAGGTACGTCCGAATATGCTTTATCGTTGGTTGAACTATCAACAGTTTGTGCGGAATGCACAGATGCGGGCTTCCAATCGCACTCGTCTTTACAGTCAGTATCGACAGGAGCAGGTGCAGGAGAAACTTAGCCAGTTGGGAATCTTCAGTTATCTGGATTTACAATATGCTCCGAAAGATACGACAGCCGTTTGTGATACGCTGAACGTAACCATGCAGGCCACGTTTGCCAAGCCGCTGGACGCCGAACTGGAATTGAATGTCGTAACCAAAAGTAACGACCAAACCGGTCCCGGGGCATCATTCGGCGTCACCCGGAACAATGTATTCGGAGGTGGCGAAAGCTGGAACGTGAAGCTGAAAGGCTCTTATGAATGGCAAACCGGCGGAGGAGAAAAAAGCTCTTTAATGAACAGCTGGGAGATGGGAGTTTCTACCTCTCTGACTTTCCCGCGCGTGGTTTTCCCGCATTGGGGGAAAAGGGAGTTTGACTTCCCGGCTACCACTACATTCCGTTTATACATCGACCAGTTGAACCGTGCCAGGTATTATAAACTGTTGTCATTCGGCGGAAATGCTACCTACGATTTCCAACCGACACGTACAAGCCGTCATAGTATTACCCCTTTCAAACTGACATTCAACGTCCTTCAACACCAATCGGAAGAATTCAGGGAAATTGCCGATGCTAATCCTGCATTATATATCAGTTTGAAAGACCAGTTTATTCCTGCTATGGAATATACCTATACCTATGATAATGCTTCCGCACGCGGTATTAAAAATCCGATTTGGTGGCAATCGACTGTAACCTCTGCCGGTAACCTGACCTCGGTGATTTACCGTGCTTTCGGTCAGTCTTTCAGCAAAGAGGACAAACGTTTGCTGAACGTCCCTTTCGCGCAGTTTGTGAAACTGAATACGGAATTTCGCCATTTGTGGAATATGGACAAGAATAATAAGATTGCTTCCCGTGTAGCTTTGGGTGCTCTCTTCGCCTACGGTAATGCAACGATAGCCCCTTACAGCGAACAATTCTATGTGGGTGGTGCCAACAGCATCCGCGCTTTTACGGTACGTAGCATCGGCCCGGGCGGATACCATCCGGCGGAAAGCCGCTATTCTTACCTCGACCAGACGGGTACTTTCCGTTTTGAGGCAAATGTAGAATACCGTTTCCGTATCTTTAAGAGCATTTGGGGAGCCACTTTCCTGGATGCGGGAAACGTTTGGCTGATGCGCAAGGATGAGGCACGTCCCAATTCACAACTCGAACTGAAAACGTTCCCGAAACAGATCGCTTTGGGCACCGGTGTCGGTATTCGTTATGATATGGATATTCTTGTGTTCCGTCTTGATTTCGGTATTCCTTTGCATCTGCCTTACGATACAGAACGAAGCGGATATTACAATGTCACAGGATCCTTTATGAAGAATCTGGGAATACATTTTGCTATCGGTTATCCCTTCTAACGTTCTTTCTTTGTCTTGAAACAAAGAAAGAACCAAAGAAAATTCAAGGCTGCGTTTTTCCGGCTACTCCGGTGTTCTCTCCGGCTAAAGGGCAGAAACTCGCTTCGCTCAAACAGTCTGCCCTTTTTAACGCTGGAGAAAACGCCTGCGCTTAACGCCGGAAAAACGAGGCCGATCCCCTTTCGGCGTGTTTGCTGCATAGGTTAATGAATTACCGGATTTCTTGATTTGTCATTGATGTACTTTTGATTCTGCATAGGTTTACATGCCGAAAGGTTTTCCGACCTACTTTTTCTCCGTTAAGCGAACACCCGTAACGAAGCGTTAAAAAGGGCAGATTGTTTGAGCGAAGCGAGTTTCTGCCCTTTAGCGTAGTGAAGGGTGTGAGTAGGAGAAAAAAGTCAGTCTTGAATTTTTCTTTGTTTCTTTCTTTTGTTTCAAGACAAAAGAAAGAAAGTTTTTGTAAATTTGCAACGAAATCTGATGCCGTTGACATCACTAACCTTTTAATATTACACAATTTATGAAACCAACTTTATTCTTATTGGCAGCCGGTATGGGTAGCCGTTATGGAGGCTTGAAGCAATTAGACGGACTGGGTCCTAATGGCGAAACTATTATGGATTACTCAATCTATGATGCTATCAATGCCGGATTTGGCAAACTTGTATTTGTAATCCGCAAAGATTTTGAACAAGATTTCCGTGATAAAATTATTTCCAAATACGAGGTCACATTCCTTGCGAACTGGTATTTCAATCAATTGACGATCTTCCGGAAGGCTTTACTTGCCCGGCAGACCGTACCAAACCTTGGGGTACTAACCATGCAGTAATGATGGGTGCTGATGTGATTAAAGAACCGTTTGCAGTGATCAACTGCGATGACTTCTATGGTCGTGATTCTTTCCAGGTAATGGGCAAATTCCTTTCTGCTCTTCCTGAAAATTCAAAGAACGTTTATTCAATGGTAGGTTTCCGTGTAGGAAATACATTGAGCGAAAGCGGTACGGTATCTCGTGGTATCTGTAGTACAGATGCTAAAGGATTGTTGACGTCTGTAGTAGAACGTACGAAGATTCAACGTCTGGACGGTGAAGTGAAATATATCGGTGATGATGGCGAATGGACGGCTACTCCCGACACGACTCCGGTAAGTATGAACTTCTGGGGATTCACTCCTGATTATTTCGCTTACAGCCAGGAATTCTTCAAGACTTTCCTTAGCGATCCGAAGAATATGGAAAATCTGAAGAGCGAGTTCTTCATCCCATTGATGGTAGATAAATTAATTAATGACGGAACTGCTACTGTTGAAGTACTGGATACTACCAGCAAATGGTTTGGCGTCACTTATCCGGAAGACCGTCAGAGCGTAGTAGACAAGATTCAGGCATTGGTAGATGCCGGTGAATATCCTGCTAAGTTGTTCTAAAGAAGAGCCATTGATTAAGATAGAGAGCAGTCATTCATAAGAATGACTGCTTTTTTTGTTTTTCATAACGTATCATACTAAGTAGTATCTAATAAATATTCAGTATCTTTGCAGTCCAAAATGTTATAAATCAGAAGCAGAAGTGATTTCAGTAGAAGGATTATCAGTAGAATTTAATGCGACGCCGCTTTTTGAGGACGTCAGCTATGTAATTAATAAGAAAGACCGCATTGCGTTGGTTGGCAAGAACGGTGCCGGCAAATCGACCATGCTGAAAATATTAGCCGGCTTGCAGTCGCCGACACATGGCATTGTAGCCACTCCGAAAGATGTAACCATCGGATATTTGCCACAGGTCATGATTCTCTCCGACAACCGGACGGTGATGGGAGAGGCAGAACTGGCATTCGAACATATATTTGAGCTTCAGGCGAAGTTGGAACGGATGAATCAGGAACTGGCGGAACGGACAGACTATGATTCGGAAGAATATCATCAGTTGATAGACCGTTTCACGCATGAAAACGACCGCTTCCTGATGATGGGCGGTACGAACTTTCAGGCGGAAATCGAACGGACACTTCTTGGATTGGGATTCAGCCGGGAAGATTTTGAGCGCCCTACTTCGGAGTTTTCCGGTGGATGGCGTATGCGTATCGAATTGGCAAAACTGCTTTTACGACGCCCGGACGTGCTTTTGCTCGATGAGCCGACCAATCACCTTGATATTGAAAGTATCCAATGGTTGGAAAACTTTTTGTCTACACGTGCCAATGCAGTCGTATTAGTCAGCCATGACCGTGCTTTCCTGAATAACGTAACTACCCGCACCATCGAAATTACTTGCGGTCAGATTTACGACTACAAAGTGAAGTACGATGAATTTGTAGTCTTGCGTAAAGAACGCCGTGAGCAACAGCTCCGTGCTTACGAAAATCAGCAGAAACAAATACAAGATACGGAAGATTTTATTGAACGCTTCCGTTATAAAGCAACGAAGGCCGTACAGGTGCAAAGCCGTATCAAGCAACTGGAAAAGATAGATCGCATCGAAGTGGACGAGGAAGATAATTCCGCCTTGCGTTTAAAATTCCCTCCAGCCAGTCGTAGCGGAAACTATCCCGTGATTTGCGAGGATGTGCGCAAAGCGTATGGCACCCATGTCGTTTTCCATGATGTCAACCTGACTATCAACAGGGGAGAGAAAGTGGCTTTCGTCGGAAAGAACGGAGAGGGTAAGTCTACCTTGGTGAAATGTATCATGGACGAAATTGATTTCGAAGGCAAACTAACGATCGGACATAATGTACAAATCGGTTATTTTGCGCAGAATCAGGCACAAATGTTGGATGAGAACCTGACTGTATTCGATACGATTGACCGGGTAGCGACAGGAGATATCCGTCTGAAGATACGTGATATACTGGGAGCTTTCATGTTTGGAGGCGAAGCTTCGGATAAAAAGGTGAAAGTCCTTTCCGGAGGAGAACGTACGCGATTGGCGATGATTAAACTTCTGCTGGAACCCGTAAATCTACTGATTCTGGACGAACCGACCAATCATTTGGATATGCGTTCGAAAGATGTTTTGAAGGAAGCTATCCGCGAATTTGACGGAACAGTGATTCTTGTCAGCCACGACCGTGATTTTCTGGATGGACTTGCGACTAAAGTATATGAGTTTGGTGGTGGACTTGTAAAAGAACACCTTGGAGGTATCTATGAATTCTTGCAAAAGAAAAAGATAGATAGCTTGAACGAGCTTCAGAAAGGAGCGGGACTGTCGGCTTCTCCTACGGCTTCAGCTAAAGGTAATGAACCTGAAACCGGTCAGCCTTCGGAGAATAAGCTCTCTTACGAAGCCCAGAAAGAACTTAATAAGAAGATTAAGAAACTCGAACGCCAGGTGGCGGACTGCGAAGCCTCAATAGAGGAAACCGAATCCGCGATTGCTATCGTAGAAGCGAAGATGGCAACTCCCGAAGGAGCTTCGGATATGCAGCTCTATGAACGGCATCAAAAACTGAAGCAACAGTTGGATGGCATTGTTGAAGAGTGGGAACGGGTTTCGATGGAACTGGAAGAAACGAAAAATTAGAACAAAATGCATATTTCCGGGCACTATGTGAGAGAAACGTTATACCTCGGTAGAAGGTATTCCTGGCGGGTATCTGTTTCTCGGTGTCGAAACAGGTGTTTCTCGTTGAGGAACGAGGCGTTCCTCGGTGTCGGTCACCTTCTTCCTCGGTGCCGGACTGCGGGTAGGATGATTGTTGATTAGAGAGACTATTTAATTATTTATACAATATGAAAGTAACCAAGTATTTACCAATTCTTGCCGTATGCCTTATGACAACAGGATGTAACAGTAAGAAAGAGGCCGTGCTGACGTCCGGTATCGACCTTGCTAATCTGGATACCACGGCTATGCCGGGTACAAGTTTTTATCAATATGCCTGTGGAGGTTGGGTGAAAGATCATCCGCTGACAGACGAGTATTCACGTTTCGGTACATTCGACATGTTGCGCGAAAACAGTCGTGAACAACTGAAAGCATTGATTGCCGAATTGGCAGCGAAGAAAGATAACGCACCGGGCAGTGCTGCGCAGAAAGTAGGCGATCTTTATAATATCGCAATGGATAGCGTGAAGCTGAACCAGGAAGGTGTAGCTCCGATCAAAGCAGAACTGGCAGCCATTGACGCTCTCAAGGATAAAGGAGAAATCTATGCATATATCGCCGAGAGCCAGAAGAAAGGCATCCGTCCTTACTTCACCATGTTCGTAAGTGCAGATGATATGAACAGTTCCATGAATATCGTACAGACCTATCAAGGTGGTATCGGAATGGGACAGCGTGACTATTATCTGGAGAATGACGAGCAGACTAAAAATATCCGTAATAAATATCAGGAACATATCGCCAAAATGTTCCAGTTGGCAGGTTATGATGAGGCTACTGCACAGAAAGCTGTGAAAGCAGTGATGAACATCGAAACTCGCCTGGCGAAAGCGGCTCGTTCACAAGTGGAATTGCGTGATCCTCATGCTAATTATAACAAGATGGATAGGGCGACGCTGAAAAAGAACTTCCCGACTTTTGACTGGGATACTTATTTCACCGTTTCCGGTTTGAAAGATTTGGAAGAAGTGAACGTAGGTCAGCCTGCTGCCATGAAGGAAGTAGCCGATGTGATAAACACCGTATCACTGGACGATCAGAAACTGTACCTCCAATGGGGATTGATAGATGCTGCCGCTTCTTATCTAAGCGATGATTTTGAAGCACAGAACTTCGATTTCTACAGCAGAACAATGTCTGGAAAGAAAGAAATGCAGCCTCGCTGGAAACGTTCCGTGAGCACCGTAGATGGTGTACTTGGCGAAGTGGTAGGACAGATGTATGTAGAGAAGTACTTCCCGGCTGCTGCCAAAGAACGTATGGTTACACTGGTGAAGAACCTGCAAACTTCTTTAGGAGAACGTATCAAAGGTTTGGAATGGATGAGTGAACCGACCAAGGAAAAAGCGTTGGAGAAACTGGCAACCTTCCATGTAAAAATAGGTTATCCTGATAAATGGAAAGATTACTCCGCACTGGAGATCAAAGATGATTCTTACTGGGCAAATATCGAGCGTGCCAACGAATGGGATTACAACGAAATGATTGCCAAAGCCGGCAAACCGGTAGACAAGGATGAATGTTGATGACTCCTCAAACAGTGAACGCTTATTATAACCCGACTACCAATGAAATCTGCTTCCCGGCAGCTATCCTGCAACCTCCGTTCTTCGATATGAATGCGGACGATGCTATGAACTACGGTGCAATCGGCGTGGTAATCGGCCATGAAATGACTCATGGATTTGACGATCAGGGACGTCAATATGACAAAGACGGAAACCTGAAAGACTGGTGGACAGAAGAAGATGCTAAAAAGTTCGAAGAACGGGCACAGGTGATGGTTAACTTCTTTGACAGCATCGAAGTTGCTCCGGGCGTACACGCAAACGGTAGTCTGACACTTGGAGAGAACATTGCCGACCACGGAGGTTTGCAAGTTTCTTTCCAGGCATTCAAGAATGCAACAGAAGCCGCACCGTTGGAAATTGTTGACGGATTTACTCCGGAACAACGTTTCTTCCTGGCTTACGCTAATGTGTGGGCAGGAAATATCCGTCCGGAAGAAATTCTCCGATTAACCAAACTTGATCCTCACTCATTAGGCAAATGGCGTGTGGACGGTGCTCTTCCTCATATCCAGAATTGGTATGAAGCATTCAAAATCACTGAACAGGATTCGATGTTCGTACCTAAAGAAAAACGAGTGTCTATTTGGTAATAGTTTTTGAATAGAGAATATATATGCGAAGAGGCGTTGATTTTCCGTTGAGGAGAGTCAACGCTTTTTTTTATTAATTCACACCTTATTTATTACGTACGATAAACAATATTTCGTAACTTTGCACACCAAATACTTAATAAGCAATTCAATGTCAGAGTCTAAAAGAATAAAAACTGCATTGGTATCTGTATACCATAAAGAAGGTTTGGATGAAATTATTACCAAACTTCATGAAGAGGGAGTAGAGTTTTTGTCGACAGGCGGAACTCGTCAGTTTATTGAATCATTGGGATATCCTTGCAAGGCAGTGGAAGATTTGACCACTTATCCTTCTATTCTCGGTGGTAGAGTAAAGACATTACATCCGAAAATTTTCGGAGGTATTCTTTGTCGTCGCGGCCTGGAACAGGATATGCAACAGATTGAGAAATATGAAATTCCCGAGATAGATCTGGTTATTGTTGATTTGTATCCGTTCGAAGCTACCGTAGCTTCCGGTGCATCTGAAGCAGACATTATTGAAAAAATCGATATAGGCGGAATCTCACTGATTCGTGCCGCAGCCAAGAACTACAACGATGTAATCATCGTAGCTTCTCAAGCTCAATACAAACCATTATTGGATATGTTGATGGAGCACGGCGCTACTTCTTCACTTGAAGAACGTCGCTGGATGGCTAAAGAAGCATTTGCCGTTTCTTCTCACTACGATTCGGCTATTTTCAACTATTTCGATGCCGGCGAAGGTTCTGCTTTCCGTTGCTCTGTTAATAGCCAGAAGCAACTTCGTTACGGTGAAAACCCACATCAGAAAGGTTATTTCTACGGAAATCTGGAAGCAATGTTCGACCAGATTCACGGAAAAGAAATCTCTTATAACAATCTTCTCGACATCAACGCAGCCGTTGATCTGATCGACGAATTCGATGACCTCACTTTCGCTATCCTGAAACACAACAACGCTTGCGGATTAGCTTCCCGTGCTACAGTTTTGGAAGCTTGGAAAGACGCATTGGCCGGTGATCCGGTTTCTGCTTTCGGCGGTGTATTGATTACGAATGGTGTCATCGACAAAGAAGCTGCGGAAGAAATCAACAAGATTTTCTTCGAAGTGATTATCGCGCCGGATTATGATGTGGATGCACTCGAAATCCTGGGACAGAAAAAGAACCGCATCATCCTCGTTCGTAAGGAAGCTAAATTGCCTAAGAACAATTCCGCGCTTTGCTGAATGGCGTATTGGTGCAGGATAAAGATACTAATATTGAAACGGTAGCCGACCTGAAAACCGTGACAGACAAAACTCCTACTCCGGAAGAAGTGGAAGATATGTTGTTTGCCAACAAAATTGTAAAGAACAGCAAATCCAACGCCATCGTATTGGCAAAGGATAAACAACTTCTTGCAAGCGGTGTAGGACAGACTTCACGTGTAGACGCATTGAAACAAGCAATTGAAAAAGCCAAATCATTCGGCTTCGACCTGAATGGTGCAGTAATGGCTTCCGATGCCTTCTTCCCGTTCCCCGACTGTGTGGAAATTGCAGATAAAGAAGGTATTACGGCTGTTATCCAACCGGGAGGTTCGGTAAAAGACGATTTATCCTTTGCTTATTGCAATGAGCACGGTATGGCGATGGTGACTACCGGTATCCGTCATTTTAAACACTAATATTAATGAAGAATGAAGAACTAATAATGAAGAATGACTGCACGTGACAGCATCCTCATTCTTAATTCTTCATTCTTAATTCTTCATTTAAAAATATGGGATTATTTTCTTTTACACAAGAGATAGCAATGGACTTGGGCACAGCCAATACTATCATCATCACGAACGGAAAAATCGTGGTGGATGAGCCTTCGGTTGTAGCTCTGGATCGCCGTACAGAAAAGATGATTGCCGTGGGGGAAAAGGCGAAGTTGATGCATGAAAAAACCCACGAAAACATACGTACCATCCGTCCGTTGAGAGACGGAGTGATTGCCGACTTCTATGCTTGCGAGCAGATGATGCGCGGTTTGATAAAGCAGGTGAATACTCGCAACCATTTGTTTTCACCTTCTCTTCGCATGGTGATTGGCGTTCCTTCTGGGAGTACGGAAGTTGAACTCCGTGCTGTCCGTGACTCTGCGGAACATGCCGGCGGTCGTGATGTTTATTTGATTTTCGAGCCGATGGCTGCGGCAATCGGTATCGGCATCGACGTAGAAGCTCCGGAAGGAAACATGATTGTCGATATAGGTGGTGGATCTACGGAAATTGCCGTTATCTCTTTGGGAGGTATCGTTTCCAACAACTCCATCCGCACAGCCGGTGATGACCTGACAGAGGATATTCGCGAATATATGAGCCGTCAGCACAATGTGAAAGTCAGCGAGCGTATGGCAGAACGTATCAAAATTAATGTAGGTGCTGCTTTAACCGAACTGGGTGATGATGCTCCGGAAGATTATATCGTTCACGGGCCGAACCGTATCACGGCTCTTCCGATGGAAGTGCCTGTATGCTACCAGGAAGTAGCCCACTGTCTGGAGAAATCAATTTCAAAGATCGAAACTGCTATCTTGAGTGCATTGGAAAATACACCTCCTGAACTGTATGCTGATATTGTGCACAATGGTATCTATCTCTCCGGAGGTGGTGCATTGCTTCGTGGACTGGATAAGAGATTGACCGATAAGATCAACATTCCTTTCCATATTGCGGAAGATCCTTTGCATGCAGTTGCCAAAGGTACAGGAGTGGCATTGAAGAACGTAGACCGTTTCTCTTTCTTAATGAGATAAACCGGGGATGAGGAATTTATTAAACTTCCTTCTGAAATACAATTACTGGTTTCTCTTCATCTTATTGGAGGTAGCCAGTTTTGTTTTGTTATTTCGGTTCAACCGTTATCAGCAGAGTGCATTCTTCACTTCTGCCAATACGGTTGTGGGGGCGGTTTATGAAGTTTCGGGAGGGATTTCCTCTTATTTTCATCTGAAATCGGTCAATGAAGATCTATTGGATCGCAACATGGTGCTCGAACAACAGATCACTAATCTGGAAAAAGCATTGAGAGAGCAGCAACTCGATTCTATGGCAATCAACAGCATCCGGCAGGTGCCGCAAGCGGATTATCAGTTGTTTAAAGCGCATGTGATAAAGAACAGTTTGAATCTGGTTGATAATTATATCACGCTCGATAAAGGTTCCTCTTCCGGTATTCGCTCCGAAATGGGAGTGGTGGATGGTAATGGGATTGTAGGGATTGTTTATGAAACCTCTCCTTCCTACTCGGTGGTGATTTCGGTACTGAACAGCAAGTCGAATATCAGTTGCAAGATTATCGGCAGTGATTATTTCGGTTATCTGAAATGGGAACATGGAGATTCGCGCTATGCTTATCTGAAAGACTTGCCTCGTCATGCAGAGTTTAATTTGGGAGATACAGTCGTTACCAGTGGTTTCTCCACCGTCTTTCCCGAAGGTATAATGGTGGGGACGGTAGATGATATGTCCGACTCTAATGACGGACTTTCCTATCTGTTGAAAATCAAGCTGGCTACTGATTTCGGTAAGTTGAGTGACGTTCGGGTGGTAGCCCGGACAGGTCAGGAAGAACAGAAGAAACTTGAAAACAAGGTGATGAAAGAATGATTATTACTTATATACATAGAATCGGATGGTTTATCGGCTTGGTACTTCTTCAGGTGCTAATCCTTAATAGTGTACATATTGCCGGCTATGCTACTCCTTTTCTCTATATCTATTTTATTCTGAAATTCAGCTCCGGCACTTCCCGGAATGAACTGATGTTGTGGGCTTTTTTCTTCGGGCTGACCATTGATATATTCTCCGATACTCCGGGAATGAATGCGGCAGCTACTGTGCTGCTAGCCTTTCTTCGTCCCTCTTTACTTCGTCTGTTCACGCCCCGTGATAATCCGGATAGCTTTATTCCCTCTTTTAAGACGATGGGAATCAGTCCTTTCTTAAAATATACCACTGCAAGTGTTTTTGTGCACAGTCTGGCATTACTCTCCATTGAGTTCTTCTCATTTACCAGCATTTGGCTGTTACTGTTGCGAGTGCTTCTTTGCACTATTCTGACTGTAACCTGTATCATAGCTATAGAAGGGATTAAGAAGTAACGATGGCAAAAGATTATATCTTAGAGAAGCGTAAATTTGTAATCGGAGGCATTGCTATCTCCATTGTTTTGATTTATCTGATACGTCTTTTTGTATTGCAGATCACGACTGATGACTACAAGAAGAATGCTGACAGTAACGCTTTTCTGAATAAGATCCAATACCCCTCGCGTGGCGCTATTTATGACCGGACCGGTAAACTATTGGTATTCAACCAGCCGGCATACGACATAACGATCGTGCCAAAGGAAATAGAGAATCTGGACACACTCGATTTATGCCAATCGCTGAATATCACCCGTGCACAGTTTCTCAAAATAATGAGCGATATGAAAGACCGTCGCCGCAATCCGGGGTATTCCCGCTATACCAACCAGTTGTTTATGTCGCAACTTTCGGCGGAAGAATGTGGTGTCTTTCAAGAAAAGCTGTTTAAGTTTCGTGGTTTTTATATCCAACGGCGTACCATCCGCCAATATTCGTACAATGCTGCCGCCCATGCTTTGGGAGATATCGGAGAAGTCTCCGCAAAAGAAATGGAAGCGGATGAAGAAGGATATTACATCCGTGGGGATTATGTCGGCAAGTTAGGAGTCGAGAAATCGTATGAAAAGTATCTGCGTGGCGAGAAAGGAATTGAGATTCTGCTTCGCGATGCGCACGGTCGTATCCAGGGACATTATATGGATGGTGAATATGACCGTCCTTCCGTTCCCGGCAAGAACCTGACATTGAGTTTGGATATTGACTTACAGATGCTGGGCGAACGTTTATTAAAGAATAAGATTGGAAGCATTGTGGCTATTGAACCGGAGACCGGAGAAATCCTTTGTCTGGTATCCTCTCCCAATTATGACCCGCATTTGATGATTGGCCGCCAGCGTGGCAAGAACCATCTGGCCTTGCAACGTGATATGACCAAACCGCTTTTGAATCGTGCCCTGATGGGAGTGTATCCTCCGGGATCTACGTTCAAAACAGCGCAAGGACTGACGTTTCTGCAAGAAGGAATCATCACCGAACAAAGTCCGGCATTCCCTTGCTCACATGGATTCCATTACGGAAGATTGACAGTAGGCTGTCATGCTCACGGATCTCCCTTGCCATTGATTCCGGCTATTGCTACATCGTGCAACTCCTATTTCTGTTGGGGATTGTTCCGTATGTTTGGCGACCGTAAATACGGTTCGCCACAAAACGCCATTACGGTCTGGAAAGACCACATGGTTTCGCAAGGATTTGGCTACAAACTGGGAGTTGATTTGCCGGGAGAGAAACGGGGGCTGATTCCGAATGCGCAGTTCTACGATAAAGCTTATCGCGGACATTGGAACGGACTGACAGTAATCAGTATCTCTATCGGACAGGGGGAAATTCTATCCACTCCCCTTCAGATTGCTAACTTGGGAGCAACGATTGCTAACAGAGGATACTTTGTGACACCGCATATTGTAAAGGAAATCCAAGATAATCAGTTGGACAGCATCTATCGCGTACCACGTTATACCACTATTGAGAAAAGACATTATGAATCAGTCGTAGAAGGGATGCGTGGCGCAGCCACCGGAGGAACTTGCCGTATGCTGTCAGTGATGGTTCCGGATTTGGAAGCCTGTGGAAAAACGGGTACTGCGCAGAACCGCGGACACGACCACTCGGTATTTATGGGCTTTGCGCCGATGAACAAACCGAAGATAGCTATTGCCGTCTATGTAGAGAACGGCGGATGGGGTGCTACTTACGGAGTTCCTTTCGGCGCACTGATGATGGAACAGTATTTGAAAGGCAAGCTCTCGCCGGAGAACGAGTTGAGGGCGGAAGAATTTAGTAACAGAGTGATATTATATGGTAACGAGGAGCGATAGTTTGTGGAAAACGCTGGACTGGGTAACGATTTTTATTTACCTGCTCCTGATTGTTGGCGGATGGTTTAGCGTCTGCGGAGCCAGCTATGACTATGGCGAACGCGACTTCCTCGACTTCTCGACCCGTGCCGGCAAGCAGTTTGTATGGATTATCTGTTCCTTCGGACTCGGATTCGTGCTGTTGATGCTGGAAGACCGTATGTATGATATGTTCGCGTACATTATATATGTGGGGATGATTCTCCTGCTCATTGTTACCATCTTCATAGCACCGGACACCAAAGGATCACGCTCCTGGCTTGTCATGGGGCCTGTGAGCCTGCAACCCGCCGAGTTTGCCAAGTTCGCTACGGCCTTGGCGTTGGCCAAATACATGAATTCTTATTCATTCAGTATCAAGAAAGAAAAGTGTGCCTTTATCCTGGGATTCATCATTCTTCTCCCGATGTTATTGATTATCGGTCAGCGGGAGACAGGGTCCGCATTGGTTTATCTTGCTTTTTTTCTGGTTCTTTATCGTGAAGGAATGCCGGGAGTAGTGCTTTTTGCGGGCGTATGTGCGGTAATCTACTTTGTGGTCGGCATTCGTTTTGATGAAGTCTTTATCGCCGATACTCCTACACCACTGGGAGAATTTATCGTATTACTATTGATCTTATTATTTGCCGGTGGTATGGTGTGGGTATATCGTAAGAAATGGTCTGCTACCCGCAATATCATTGGTGGAAGTTTGGCTATATTACTGATTGCTTATTTAATATCCGAATATTGGGTGCATTTTAGCCTCGTTTGGGTGCAATGGACGCTTTGTATTGTGGTGATAGGCTATCTGATTTATTTGGCATTAAGTGAGCGGCAGCGTACTTATTTCCTGATTGCCCTGTTTACAATCGGTTCTGTCGGCTTCCTGTATTCCAGCAATTATGTATTTGATAATGTGCTCGAACCTCACCAGCAAGTCCGTATCAAAGTAGTGCTCGGTTTGGAAGAAGATTTGACCGGTGCCGGATACAACGTGAATCAGTCCAAGATTGCCATCGGTTCCGGTGGGTTGACAGGAAAAGGGTTCCTGAATGGTACGCAAACAAAATTAAAGTACGTGCCCGAACAGGATACCGACTTTATATTCTGTACAGTGGGTGAGGAACAAGGATTTGTCGGTTCGGCTGCTGTCTTGTTGGCTTTCCTGATTTTGATCTTACGATTAATCTTCCTGTCCGAGCGGCAGACTTCCAACTTTGGGCGGGTTTATGGATATTCGGTCGTCAGTATTTTCCTTTTCCACTTATTTATTAATATCGGTATGGTACTGGGGTTAACTCCGGTTATCGGTATTCCATTGCCTTTCTTCAGCTATGGAGGTTCTTCTTTATGGGGATTTACGATATTGCTGTTTATCTTCCTGCGCATTGATGCAGGACGTGGCAGAAGACTTTAATCTTACTGCTTCTCAATACGGATACCTACATCGCTCAATCCTTGTAACTTTTCATCTTTCATTCCGCTCATAATTTTAATAGTATAATTTGCAGGATGTAAAGGGCGGACAGATGTAATAAAAGTTTCCGATTGGTAAATGCTTCCCCATCCGTGTCCCGTCCATCTTCCGGTAGAGTCAGCCAGGCAGAAAGCAATAGTATCAGTGCGCCATACCGTAGAATCCTGTAGATTCTGACTGATAAATAAATGGAGGTCATGATAAGGATATTCGATACTGTTGCGGACTTCCGCAAAAAGCCGGAGAGTAGTGGGAACGCTGTCAGTTATGGGAACCTGAAAAGAGAGTGTATCACTCTTTCCCCATCCCTTGTTGGGAAGGGATTGATAAGAGTGATACACTGTATGTTCATTGCAGGCTGTCAGTAAGCAAGCGCTGAATAGACTCAATATACTATTCTTGAGTAGGCTTTTCATTAGTTGACTGTTTCTCCTGATTCTGATTTCTTTCCGGTCTGGAAGGACGCTCGTGGTTGGGACGGCGTTCTTGACGTTCCTGCCCTTGCTGTTCCCGTTGACGGTCTTGTTGTTGCGGACGTTCCTGATTCGACCGTTCCTGTCCTTGTGGACGTTCTTGATTTGATCCTCTTTCCGGACGTCTGTTTTCGTTGTTCCGTCCCTGGTTTTGTCCTCTGTTCCGGTTGTTGTTATTGTTATTTCTCGGGCGGTTGTCTCTTTCCCCTCTGTTGCCGTTTTCTGGCTGTTGCGGGCAGTTTTCATTCTCCCGTTGAGGTTGTTGCGGACGATTGCCGCCTTCTGCTTGCTGTTGCGGGCGATTTCCGTTATTATTGTTTCCTTTTTTCTTCTTTTTATTATTCCGGTTAGCGTTATTGCCGCCCTCTTTATTATTCCGGCTGCGGTCGAAACGGGTAACACTTTCCTGTTCCAGCAAATCAACTGGTTTTCTTGGTTCCGGTTTCTTTTCTTCTTCGAGCAAGCTGTCCGGTTTCATCCCTTTCTTATTCATGGAGATTACTTCGAACGCACGTTTGCCGCTGATGGTGACCAGGTTGGCTGGGAAGTTTTTATCCGTAGAATAAGAAACCTGATTGCTTAGAATATCTGCTTTGAAGAAATAGAAAGTACCATCCTTCGTTTCCAGTTCTATCTCTCTCGAAGGGAGACGTTTTTGAGCTTCCACGTAACAGTCCACCTCATAATTCAGGCAGCATTTTAGCTTGGCACATTGTCCGGCAAGTTTCTGCGGATTTAATGAGATGTCCTGAAAACGGGCTGCACTGGTAGAAACAGAGACGAAGCTCGTCATCCACGTAGCGCAGCAAAGTTCGCGTCCGCAAGGGCCGATACCGCCGATGCGTCCTGCTTCCTGACGGGCACCGATTTGTTTCATTTCGATACGTACGCGGAATGCTTCGGCCAATACTTTAATCAGTTGCCGGAAGTCTACCCGCTCATCGGCAATATAGTAGAAAATAGCTTTGTTGCCATCCCCTTGATACTCCACGTCTCCGATTTTCATATCCAGATTGAGATTCAACGCAATCTGACGCGCACGAATCATCGTAGCGTGTTCTTTGGCTTTGGCTTCGTTGAATTTTTCCATATCTACCGGCTTAGCTTTCCGATAGACACGCTTGATTTCCGCATCTGCTTTGAAGTTTGCTTTCTTCATTTGCAGGGGAACGAGCCGGCCGGTCAATGTAACCACGCCGATGTCATGGCCGGGAGCCGCTTCAACGGCAACTACATCTCCTTTTTCCAGTTTAATCTTGTTGCTGTTCCGAAAATATCCCTTCCGGGTATTTTTGAATTGCACTTCCACCATGTCACTCTCTTCCGCATTGCCCGGAATGTCCGCCAGCCAATCGTAGGTGTTCAGCTTTTTATCTTGTCGGGAGCATCCTTTGCAGCAAAGGCCACCGCTTCCATTATGAAGTTTATATTCCATAAGTTTATATATTTATTATTGCTTCAACAGTACAATCATCTTCAGCGAGAAGTCGAAGAATACCATTTTAGCATTTACATTCTGTTCTATATGTAGTTGCGCTTCGCTTAATTCGTCCATGATGCCCATCACGTTGCGTTCGTTGACAAAAGGCGCAAAGCGGGTTGCAAAATTCTGTTCATTAATCGTCATATACGTCAAATTGCGCTGGTGCAGGTTGAAGATAAAATTCTCCCGAATCATGCGCTGGCAATATTCCAGGAAGTTCTTCTGACGTTCACGTCCCATACCCGCCACTTGCTCGCTCCACATTTTCATCTCCCTGATTTTCCGTTGGTAAGACAACCGCATCAGGCTGACAAACAAGTCAAAAAACAACTGGTTCTCTTCATTCAGATGAATTGTTTCGAGTGCCTTGATAAAATTCCCGTTTGCCAGATGGGCAATGGAAATGCTGTCGGCAGGCAAAATGTTATATTTCGTCTGTAATACCCGGTCGATGCTGGCTTCATCAATCTTCCGTACATTCATGCGCTGGGTACGGCTTAGGATAGTAGGCAGAATCATGTCCGGTGCTTCCGATACCAATAAGAAAACCGTTTTTTCGGGCGGTTCCTCAAGCAACTTCAGCAGTTTGTTGGCACATACCGGATGCATTTTTTCCGGCAGCCATACAATCGTAATCTTAAATCCTCCTTCACTGGATTTCAAACTAAGCTTTTTCAGAATCTCGTCACTCTCTTTGGCATAGATCAATGCCTGTGAGTTCTCGGCATCCATCTCTCCTAACCAGTGATTGAGATTAAAGTAAGGATGATTGATAACAAACGGTCGCCAGTCGGCTATATAATCATCGCATACTTCCTTTTTCCCCTTTGCGCTTTTCACGATAGGGAATACGAAATGTACGTCGGGATGCACCAATTTATTGAATTTCACGCAGGACGGACACGTTCCGCAGGCATCAGTCTCCCCCCGATTAGTGCAACTGATGTAACGTGCGTATGCAATAGCCAACGGCATTTTCCCGACCCCTTCCGGTCCGCAAATAAGCTGGGCATGTGGAATACGCCCCTCATTCACTTCCTGAATGAGCCGTTGCTTGATTTCTTCCTGTCCGATTACGTCTCTGAAAAACATATCAATAAATGATTTTGGCTACTTCTTTGATACTGTCTACCGCCCCGATGGAATAGAAATGAATACTCGGAACCCCATGATCCATCAATTCCTTGCACTGGGCTACACACCATTCGATACCTACTTGCTCGGCTTCCGCGTCATTCTTGCACTTCAAAGCCTCTTTCACCAAGTCTTCCGGCAAGTCCACTTTGAAAGTCTTTGGAATCATACTTAGTTGGGACAGCTTCTTGAACGGTTTGATTCCCGGAATGATAGGTATATTGATACCTGCCGCCTTCGCCTGCTCCACAAATTCAAAATATTTCCTGTTATCGTAGAACAACTGTGTCACGGCATATTCCGCCCCGTTCTCCACTTTTTTCTTCAGCCAGTAAAGGTCAGTCTCGATATTAGGCGCTTCTTCGTGCTTCTCCGGATAACAAGCCACCCCGTAAGAAAACGGTGTACTGCTGACTTTCATCTCCGAACCGTCCACAAAAATACCTTTATTGAAATTATTGATTTGCTCCTGCAACTCGAGAGCATGATGATAACCGTCACCTTCCGGTGTAAATACCGACTCATGTTTCGCTTTGTCACCACGCAACACCAGTAATTCCGTGATATTCAGAAATTGCAGGTCGAGCAATACATACTCGGTTTCTTCACGTGTGAATCCGCTGCACAAAATATGCGGGACTACCGTAATATTGTATTTGTTCTGAATGGCGGCAGCCACGGCAACCGTTCCCGGACGTCTTCTCAAGCGATTTCTCTGAAACAATCCGTTACCGAGGTCTTTATACACGTATTCGCTGCGGTGGGTAGTGATATTGATATATTTCGGGTCAAATTCCCGAAGCGTATCGATCGTTTGATATAACTTATCTATTCCCGTTCCTTTCAGCGGTGGAAGTATCTCGAAAGAAAAAGCAGTTTTCTTGTTGCTATGTATTAAATCAATTACTTTCATTCTTTTTTTGCTAATGTTCGTTATCTACTTGGATTAAACGTGCATATTGGGACAAAAATACGAAAAAAGAAAGATTTCTTCTTGATTTACTCTAAAATAGTTTTGTTTTTATCGTACTATAATAGATAAAAGAGGGAATATCCCCTGCAGGATACACCCTCTTTTACCTAATCACTATTATATTAGAATTTACTTGTCGAGGAATGATTTCTTCATTCTGGCAATGTCCGTCAGATAATCCTGCAAATCCTGTTCATGTTCTTCCTCTTCGGCAAGAATATGTTTGGCGATGTCGCAGGTAGTGAAATCTTTCCCATTGGTAAAATCTGCAATTTCCTGATAACGAAGGATTGCGCAGCGTTCGGAGGCTACATTATCTTTCAGCAAACTGACAGAGTCGAACCCCTGCGGAGCATCATATTTGCATCTTGCCAACTCGAACCATTGCTTCGGGTCAAGCACCGGAACTCCTTCCAACTCGATGATACGGTCAGCGAGCAGTTGCGCATGTCTGCGCTCTTCTTCGGCATGTTCCTCAAATTCACCCTGTACATCGGCGCGCATGGCACCTTCCACTACTAATGCACCTACCCAATATTGATAGTATGCCAACCATTCTTCAGCTAATGCTGCGTTCAACTGTGCGATCAAACTTTCTACATCTAGTTTCCCTTGTAGAATTTTTACACTTTCTCTAGCCATAATTTTTATGTTTAGGTTACTATGTTTAAGTTGCCTATGTAACAGGCAGGGGAGATTTTTGTTTATGGCTCATTGAGAATTTAACAGAAAGATAGCTTTACCTACACATAAGTTTGTAAAGTGCTTTTTTATCTGCCACCTGCAACGAAATTGAATTATCTTATTGAAAATAAACGTATTACAGCGTTGCAGATACCTGTTGCAGATACGTTGCAGATGTAGTATCTGCAACGCATCTGTTGGTCTTATAAAACTCGTACAACATGGTAGACAGTACCTCTGTGTACACGTTTCGACGGGATTTCATGTTTACGGAGAACTCGCCCGAACACACTTACCCGCTTGTTTGACAACGGTATGGCACTGTTTTTCTTTATATCTTCCAAAATCTCCGCCGATGAAAGCCATTCGCCATCCTCTTTCTCTTTGGCCGGGCGGAAATAACGGTAAAACAACTGTTCTTCGAGTGAAACTTGTTCAAATTCACGGTTGCTTCTGGTCATAATCTGCTCTTCGGACTGGTCGAACCAGTAACGTTCGCCGTGGTCGAGCTCATACATGGCCTGCGCGTAAAGTTGTTCATAATCTATCGCCTTGTTTGTATCTATCGTTCCGGTTACTTCGATGCAGATAAAGCGGCGGCTGCCCGTAGGGTCGGTCAGCAAATCCTTTTGGTTGCTCGTCGCGATGAATGAAGCATAACGGCGCATTTCAAGTACGGCGTTTCCATAAGGTTTGCGCATATTTACAATCGGTTTTTGCAGGATATGTTTCAGGTATCCTTGTTGGGTGGCGCTGATCTGGTCGAACTCGTCAATGTTGATGAGCGCAAAACGATTGAGATACAATTCGGCATCCGTCTTTCGTGAGAAATCGATGCTGTCCGTATAGTATGCACGCATGGCGGGCGGGATGAGGCTGCGGCAGAATGTCGATTTACGGCAACCTTGCGGGCCTACCAGCAGGGGCGAAACATTATTCGCATATTTCTTATCTGTCCCACGCCAGTGCATGACCATGTTGAGAAACCAGCGGTGAAACAAGTCTACCCAATGCTTGTTTTCGCAGGGAACGGTTTGTGCCAGTCCGCGGATACGGTCTTTGCCGTCCCAGACGGGGAGATGGTAGAGGAAATCTTCCAACGGATTGAATACGGGGATGCGGTTGGAGTAGATATACCGACTTATGTCCCTGTCCCATAGCGGAATACCTTCGGCTTGCGCATCTAGTGCGATACTGTTCAGCACCCGTTTGTTGATAGGATTGAAGTAAAAATGGAATGAGTTCCGCTCGCGGTATTCCACTTCTCCCACTTGGGTGTTGTAACGGAATTCGTAGCGCCTGTTCATAAACTCCTCTGTCTGGAGTGACAGGTACTGTTCTTTCCCTAAGCTGCTCTTCTTTCCGAACCCTTTTTGTTCTTCATATACATTCTTGACCAACTGACGAATGAGCACCTCTTGCCGGCGCAGGTAATAGTGGAAAATAGTACGTTTCACCGTTTCCTCTTCGGGAATGCCCGAATGGAAGCAGTTGACAGCCAGTTGTGTCGCCATAGCCTGAAAGTCTTCCCCTCTTTCGGGGGCACCTTCATTTTCCGCTTCGTAGATTTCTTCATGGGTCTTTCTCAAAGCCGCTTCGAAAAGCATAAATACAGCGCGCTCCGTGTCATATCCCGGTACGGCCCGTGTCAACGGTGACTTTTCCGAGCGTACCGCTTCCCGATAAGTCAGTTCTTCGGGCATCCCTGATGGTTGTGACAGATAAAACGGAACGGAATCCGGCCTGTACATAAGTTCCGGGTCGTATGACAGTCGTGAATACTGTTCCAGACTAGGCTCTTTGGGTAAAATGCTGAACGGAATTTGCGGCTGATAGCATTTCACGGCCAAACGATAGGCATGCGCGTGAAATATCTCCGCTTCTTCTCTTTTCTGTGGAAGCGAATTGTCTGGGCGGGTAAATTTTGCCCATATTTTCACTGACCGTCCGCTCGAACCGGTAAAGACGCAGTGAGTTTGCGGCTGTTCCCATGCCAATTGTTTTACCAATGTAATCTCCGGGCCGCCTGACAACGGCCCGATGGTCAGTTCTACTATTCCGTTATAAATTTTCATTTGTTTTCCACCTTCCGTCCTGCGGAATTCCGCAGCCGGAAGAATCTTCGGAAGCTTGTCTGCTTCGTAGCAGCGTGAGTCGGGCAGGGAATATCGCAACACTTCTCTGAAGGCGGACACAGGCTGTGTCTTTGTTTCTGTCCGTGTTTTTCCTATCCACGTTTCCATATCCATTGTAGTCAGCGCAGTAGTTTTGTCCTTGTCTCTTAATTGAGTAATTTTCATCTTTTGTTTTGTTAATAATATTCTGCTAAGTTAGTCATATTTGCCCGTTCTTGCAAATAAACATGGATATTTTATCTGTTTATCCTTTTTATCCGTACATTTGTAGAATTTAATAACAATAAAACCGATAAACAGCAATGAAAGAACCATTCGATTATTCAATCGTTCCTTATACTTTCGGCTTGTGTGCAGCCGAAGAATGTCCGCGTGCCACGACTTGTCTGCGGCATATCGCCTTAGAGTATGCTCCGGCGGAGCGGGTTTTCCTGTCAATAATGAATCCCAACCGGCTGAAAGCGATGAAAAGTGCTTGTGATTATTACCGTTCCAATGAGAAAGTGCGTTATGCACGCGGCTTTATGCGTACGATTAGTGCTCTTACGGTTCGTGTGGCAGATACCTTTCGCTATCGTATGATTGAATATATGGGTAGAAAGAACTATTATTTGAAACGTAGGGGAGACATGAACCTTAGTCCGGTCGAACAACGGCGGATTATTGCCGTAGCCAAGGAGCTTGGCGTTAGTCTGGATGAGTATTTCGACGGTTACGTGGAGGATTATAACTGGGGTTAGTCTTGTATATCTCCTTCTCTGAAAATCTTTAGCTACGGTTTCGCTGTCGTTTCTCTATATGGAAACTCCAGTGTCTCTAGCGGGAAACGCTAGTATCTCTGGCTGGAAACTCTCGTTTCCATGCGCGGAAACTGTAGTTTCCCGCCTGGGAACCGGAGTTCTGACGCAGGAAACGAGCGCTTCAATGATAGGAAAATAAACTTTGATGCTTGGTGTGCAATATTTCTTCTTACCGCTGTGTTGCAGATATTTTTATCTGCAACGTATCTGCAACGGTATCTGCAACGCTATAATTGTTTATCAGTCAGTTTGTTATTTCGATTTTGTTGCAGGTGGCAGATGTTTTTTTTATTTTTCAAACTTTATTGTAGGGAAAATTAGAGGTAATAGTGGCTTGAGGAAAAGAATCTTTTAACCTTGCGTGAGAAGGAGTTCTATTAAAAATATATATATATGTAAGACAGGTGACTGGTATTAATTTATAAAAGCAGAGATTATGAGCAATAAAATTTATCCTATCGGCATTCAGAATTTCGAAAAGATTCGTAATGACGGTTATTTCTATATTGATAAAACTGCATTAATGTATCAAATGGTCAAGACCGGAAGTTATTACTTCTTGAGTCGTCCGCGCCGTTTTGGAAAGAGTCTGCTCATTTCTACCTTGGAGGCTTATTTCCAAGGGAAAAAGGAACTGTTTGAAGGATTGGCTGTGGAAAAGTTGGAAAAGGATTGGATAAAGCATCCTATATTGCATCTCGACCTTAATATTGAGAAGTATGACACGCTGGAAAGTCTGGATAAAATATTGAATGATAATCTTGAATATTGGGAAAGCCAATACGGCACCCGTCCGTCTGAAACATTCTTTTCCCTGCGCTTTGCCGGTATCATTCGAAAAGACGGGGCAACGTGTAGTTATTCTGGTAGATGAGTATGACAAACCTATGTTACAAGCCATCGGCAATGAAGAACTTCAAAAGCAATTCCAAAATACCCTGAGGCCATTTTATGGCGCTTTGAAAACGAGGACGGGTATATAAAGTTTGCTCTGCTTACCGGCGTGACAAAGTTTGGCAAAGTCAGTGTATTCAGTGACTTGAACAATTTGGATGATATTTCAATGTGGAATGAGTATGTCGAAATTTGTGGTGTCAGCGAGCGTGAAATCCATGAAAATCTGGAAGCGGAACTACATGAATTTGCAGCAGCACGTGGAATAACGTATGATAAACTCTGTGAAGATTTGAGAGAGTGTTATGACGGCTATCATTTTAAAATAGGAATAAATTTCAGCGCAGAAACTCGTAATATCGAAAAGTGGATCGTGGAATCTTGAATGTATATAGAATTTCTGTTAGGTATAGGAAAATAGAACTTACATTTGAGTGCACTATATAATAATGTATAGGTGTTCCATATAAGGATGTGTCTATCTGAAAAAATATACTCTATGACATCGTTATCAATCAATGAGTTACAAAAAAGTTTCAAGAAAGAATAGAAAAATAGTCCGATATATTTGGATGTTATTGATAAGTTGTCTACTTTTGCACCCGCTTTGCTAGAGAGACAGAGCCTAATGATTGACATTCTGCTACAAGATTAAGGCATCAGAAAATAAAAACAAAAAAACTTTGAAAAAAGTTTGGAAGTTATCTGAAAAAGTCCTTATCTTTGCATCCGCTTTCGCAAAGAAAGCAGGCGCGGCGGAAGCCACGTTAGTTCTTTGAAATATTGATAAACAATACAAGTAGTACAAGTAAAAAAATAGAACCGTCAATACTTGTTTCCAGAGCAGCAATGTTCGAAGAAACGATAGGTATTTGAATAAGGTCAATAAATTTACGGCATCCTGAACAGAGCAAAAAAATCATCTTAACAGATGAAAAGATACTTTTACAATGAAGAGTTTGATCCTGGCTCAGGATGAACGCTAGCTACAGGCTTAACACATGCAAGTCGAGGGGCAGCATTTTAGTTTGCTTGCAAACTAA
>NZ_QTMZ01000109.1:0-2734 GCF_003602935.1 Bacteroides sp. AM54-2NS | reverse complement strand
GCATGGCAATGGGATTTGACCTGCTGGCGGCAGAAGCCGCCCTTTCGTTGCAATGCGAGTTGAAGGACTTGCAGGTGATAGCCGTTGTGCCGTTCCGTGGTCAGTCTGACCGGTGGAGCAAGGAAGAGCAAGCCAAGTATGATGCCATCCTGCGCATCGTGGATGACGTGGTCGTATTGAGCGAGCAATACTACAATGGCTGCCTTCTGAGGCGCAACGACTATATGGTCAACCGCAGTTCACGTCTCATAGCCTACTTCGATGGCAATCCCAAGGGCGGCACGTTCTACACCGTCAGAGAAGCCAAGAGGCAGGGATTGGACATAGTGAATCTTCATAATAGTGTATAACCCATAAAACAGAAAATGCTTATGGACGATATTGTTGCAATCATCGTTTGCTACTTCGTGTTCGGAGCTTTGGGCAATGTGCTCAGAGCTTTGTTCGGCGGAGAGAGACGAAACGACTTCCGCCGTGACCGCTAAGCGTCTTTAAACCAAGATACGCTGACAGCCATACGTCTGCACCTTACCCCAAAAAGATGCAGCGGATAATTGTGTCCGTAGGCAAGGATATTCAGATTCCTCACCTTAACATTTTGATAAAAATAAAGATACTGCTGCCTATATTTCAAGACAGCAGTATAAACCTTACTCTGCAGGTGCCCATTTGCAACGCACAGGAGAGACGATTGCACCCTCTGCTTTCAGCTGCTTCATGGCTGCATCTACCTCTTTGCGGTCGAGACCGCTGAGTTCTGCGATTTTACCTGCGTTGAGAGGCTGACCAGCCTCTTTCATTGTTGCCAATACTTTTTCTTTTGCGTCCATTGTTTTGATGATTTGATGTTTTGTTTATAATCTTGTTATTAACTCTTGTATTTTGTCTTCCCTTATAATCTTCGGTTGTGCCTTACCTGCCAGAACGAGAATTTTCTTCCCGTTTCTGTAGATGTGCAGCTGTCTGCTTCGTACCACTGCTGTCAAGGTCTCATCATCCTGCATGGCTTGCCATATAGGATAATACACACCTTCTGGTTCAAACAACTTCTTCTGAAGGTGTGAGCACATGTTGGTTGTATCTATTGTCATATCGTTACGTCATATCATTAACATGATTCTGCCAGCTTCTTTTGTGAACATTTCAGGGAAACGGCAGATTGTTGCATACACCTGCTTGCTTGTCACAGGCTGACCGTCCTTTCTCAGGTGCAGCCTATGACGATTGATGGCATCGGCAATCTGGTCGGTTGTCATGCCGCCATTTCGCTTTACCATCACATATACTATGGCTTCTTCTATCTTCATCCTTTATTCATCTGTTTTTCAATCCATGCCATCAATACGGCAACAGCATATTCCTGTTCTTCCTTGGTCAGTGCCCTGCCTGCTGAGATGTGATGCCACTTGAAGAAGCATCCCCGCAACAACAGCCAGTGGCATGTTGAGCCAGGAAAACAGGATGCCCACGCATGGGAGTCTGCTTGCCGTCGTTCGGTATGACAGCCGGAGCAAGTCTTTTTGCCACAAAGTCCTCTGCGTGTTTTCGTATCGTCGGCAATCCCTTTTCCATTACATACTCCCTGTCTTGCTTGGACAGATGGAACCGGCTGCGAAAATCAGACTTTGCCAATCTCTCAAAGAGATTCGTCAGGTCATACTCTTTCTTATCACCAGGAACGCTTTCTTGCGGCTCTTCCTCTTGGAACAACGATGGATATATGTATTTCTGTGACATCATTATCTGTTGCTTCTGATTTCTAATGTTATATCCATATATGACCGCTTGCCGTCTATATAGTCTGCATAGAGTATTTCTTCGCTTCTGCCTTTCAGAATATGGCACTTACCGCACAGCTCACAGTTGTGCAGACATCTCCATTCATTCAGAACGTAATCCAAACGTTCCTCTCGTGTAGATGATTCAATAGAGGGTGTGCTCATAATCAGTGTCTCCCACAGCGTGGTCAATCAGTGCCTGAAACTCTTCTTCCGTATAGTCTTCTTCCCAACCATACGTTACGTCCTTTATGCCCAAAGTAAACCCTAATGCCTCAGAATAGGATATGCCAATTTCAGCTGCAAGGTCTCTTGCCGCTTGAAAAATCTGCTCTTCTTTGCTTAAGGGCAGTTGTTTCGCTTTCTTATGTTTTTTCTTTGGTTTCCCCATTTGAGTATATTCGTTTAATAATCAGCGTTGATGGGCATCTTGAAATTCCTGTATTTCTTTCGGAGTTCCTCATTTTGCGCCTTCATTTCCTCATACATATCATTCAGTGCGTCAGGAAATCCCCATCCACAAGGGCTTGCCCAACGAAGGCATTGCTTGATTCGGGAATCATACTTGTCCCAAAGGTCATAAAGCACGATGTGGCGCAATGTCTTGTCGAAATTACTCTCAACAGAATCATAGAATTGCTCCCACATGTCTCCATAGTCATAAGTGAACTGACAGGCATTCTCCATATAGAACACCATCAATTCTGCGACTGAATCTTCCGAAGGCTTCAGTTTCTTGAAGTCGGACAATGCCTTGCGGCACACTGAGAAGCGTGTCTTTGGCTCTCTGTTTCTGCTCGGATAGAACTCTTCCCGTATGATGTGCTTATACTCTTCCAGCTTCTGGCCCTCATTCGGCTCTGCATAGAAGTCAAGATATTCCTTTGCCTCTTTCCGTGCAGAATAAAGTTCCAATACCATTTTTATTATTTCACTCTTGTCCATGGACATGAGGA
>NZ_QTMZ01000108.1:1425-2795 GCF_003602935.1 Bacteroides sp. AM54-2NS | reverse complement strand
GTAACCATTCTATTTTCCGCCTTGACATAAGTTGTTAGCCGCCATATCTTTGCGCCGTAACCTTTAACAAGAATGATTATGGCAAAAGAAAAAGTAAACTATCAGGAGGTATATGACCTCTACCAGTTATGCAGCGAGACCAAAGATCTTCGAGAGTTCTGTGCTGATTATGGTGTAAATTACGACAAGTTCATGAACTGGCAGCGTCACCAGTTGTGGAGTGAGAAGTTAGGCAAGACAGTCCAGGTTGAGCAGCCCAAGGTTGCCAAAGTCCAGATAACCGGGAAACCATGCAATAGTCCAACTGTGAAGTTGGACGTGAAACATCCTGAAGGTGAACCACCAATAAAATGGATCAAGTTACAGCTGGCGTCTGGCGCAACACTGTTCCTGAGAAACACCACCGTTCTTGATTTGAGCCTGTTGCTTAATAAAATGATAGGATGATATGCTTGGACTGAGTGCTAACCTTAACTATTACCTGTTTAACGGTAATGTTGATTTGCGGAAAGGCATTTTCCGTCTGTGTGAGAGTATAAGGGAAGAAATGTCCCTTGACCCGAGCGATGCGTCCAATGTATATATGTTCATGTCCCGGAACCGAAAGGTTGTGAAGATACTTCATTACGAACGCGGTTTTTATGTGCTTTACGAAAAACGTCCTGTTATGGGCAAATTCAAGAAACCTGTATTTGATGAAGTCTCCAGGTGCTACCGGATACAGTGGTCGGACATGGCTTATCTTACGGAAAGCATTGTAGTTGACAAGATGTACGTTAGTCCGAAAGGCTAATATTAACATACTGATTATCAACAGGATAGTATAAAAAATAAACGGTAAAAAGTTTGCGTAAGTGCCTGATTTTTCGTACCTTTATATCATGATTGATGAAAGAGCATACGAGTTACTTTGCTGCCAGCTGGGTCTGGCGAATGAGGAAAAGGCAGGTCTTCGCAAACAGAATAAAGAATTGATTGCGAGGCTTGAGTCTATTGAAGAATCCAACAGGGAGAACTCTAAAAATCTGATAGATACCATCAATGATCTCAAAGATACCATCGAAAAGCAGTCAACCACGGTTGAACATTACAGGAAAGAAATGGAACTTATGAGAAAGCAGCTTGAAGCAAAGGATGAGGTGAACAGGATGCTGGCAAACGAGATCTCCAATCTCAGACTTCAGCTTGAGGACAGCAGGAAACACCGTTTCGGCCGTACTTCCGAGCAAAGAAGGCTGTTGAACAACCGTAATCTCGACAAGTCCGCTCTGGAACAATCCGAGTATGACGGTTCTGACAGGAAGGATGATAATAATAAGACCGATGATAACGAAACCGGCAGCAATACCTCTTCCGGCAACATACCTGCC
>NZ_QTMZ01000108.1:0-1303 GCF_003602935.1 Bacteroides sp. AM54-2NS | reverse complement strand
TCAAGGAGAAAGGAAACCGCACCACGTGCCGGGAAAACAAAATTGAAAGTTGACAAGGTGGTAGTACATGAAGTGGACGAGTATTACACGCTTCCAGAAGGGGGACGGTTTATGAACCGCAACGGTATGCCTGATGTGTGGGAATACAGGGTCATAGAACATGTAAGGGCTTATAACGTGGAGCATGTTTACAAGGTGGCAAGGGTAAAGCTTGCGGACGGCACTTTCACAAGCACCATGGAACATCCGCTGAAAAACCTTGGAGGTATCTTCTCTCCTGAACTGCTTGCCCGTCTGCTTTGTCTGAAATATGACTTCAGCATGCCTGAGAACAGACAGATAAGACTGCTTGCAAGAGAGGGTATCCACATAAGCAATACCACGCTGAACAGCTATATCCATAACGGAATCGCCAAACTAAGGGAGTTCATGGAAGATGTCTTCAAGGAGTTTGTACAGAGAGCTAATTACCTTATGGTTGATGAGACTACTGAGCTTGTTGGAGTGGAAACAAAGGAAGGTAAGGCTTACAGGAGAAAGTACTTATGGGCTTTCTTTGCCAAGCATATTAAGATGGTCTATTATCACTATAATAACGGCAGCAGGTCGTCCGATGCGGCAAAATCATTCCTGGAATATTTTATGGGAACCATATCCACTGACGGATATACGGTTTACAGGATGTTTGACGGAGACGACTCAAAGGTGCTTCATATAGGAGCTGGACGCATTGTAGAAGGTTGTGGGTTGATGCCCTGCCTTCAGACAGAACAGCGATGGACATAATAGATCCTATCGGTGAGATGTTCAGAAATGAAGACCTGTTCCGTATGATGAAACTCAGCGGTGAGCAGATTAAGGAAAGAAGGCTTAAGCTAACAGGACCGATTCTTGAACGTATCCATCATAAGGTGGTCATTATGATGCAGGATGCGAAGATTATGGCTAACGAACTGATGAGAAAGGCCGTGAACTATACGATAAACCAGTGGAAATCCTTGAGAAATATCCTCAAGGACGGTTCAGCAGAAATCTCGAACAACCTCTGTGAGCAAAGGATGAAACCTGTAAAGCTGCTGCTCAAGAACTGTATGAACGTTGGCAGTGAGGATGCGGCAGAAAACTCTGCATTCACCTTCTCTCTGATAGAAAGCTGTAAGTTGAACGGCATAGACCCTCAGAATTACCTGAAACACTTGTTTGAATGTATTCTTCATGGTAAGGACTGCGACAAGAAGGCTCTTCTGCCATGTTTCTATAAACCGGAATGTTAAAACAAAAATATTTTCTTACGGGCATTTTT
>NZ_QTMZ01000107.1:0-2860 GCF_003602935.1 Bacteroides sp. AM54-2NS | reverse complement strand
TTGCAAGGGGGCTGCAAAGATGGTCAAAAACGGGTGTCTTGTACCTTGGTTGTATCTCTATCGGCATATATGGCTGATATACAATGCAGGTTAATAATTCGGCGGCAATAGAATAGCGTTTGAAAGACGTATTCATTGTTTAGTAGTTTTCCTGATAAAATGTTAAATTTAGGGTAGTTAGATTAGTTTTTCTTCCAATTGTTTGGTTTTTTGGAATTGAATGCCTACCTTTGCATTGACAAATCCCGCTCGCTTCCCATAAGAACAGCGTACCCAGCGGGACATTTTTTAAATTGTAGGTATATGAAAGTTATAAAGAACAAGACAATAGATTTTGCAACCGCAGTTCAGGCTCCCGTCATTAACGGAAATAGAGCTGCACGGACAGGTTATGTCCGTTTGGTTCGCCTTATCACTGACGAGCCTGTTCCTCAACAAACTTCATATACGGGAAAAATTGAGTTGAGGTAGGAATGGCTGTATATACAAAAGAATACGAATCCCAGCCAGAAGCTATTCTTACAAACGTCATTATCTGTCCAGCCGTAGATTTGTCGGCAAACGTGGCTGTTCCTGTTCATTGCCAAGTTGAAAATGTATTGTGGGACACAGGAGCGACCAATACATTGATTTCACAGGAAGTTGTAAATGCTTTAGGGTTACAACCGAAGAACAAGGCTCTTATTTCGAGTGCAGGAGGTGATGTCGAATCCTGGACTTACCTTGTTCATGTTATCCTTCCAACAGGAACAGCAGAGTTGAATGTTCAGGCTCTGCTTAACGACAATTCAGACTATGATGTGGTGATTGGCATGGATATTATAAATTCATGCGACTTCTGCTATACAAACAAAGACGGCAAAAGTACATTCTCCTTATGTCATCCAGCAAAGGAGAAAATCATTCTGAAATAAACCAGCCATAGGCTTTCTTTCAAGAAAGACATGTGCGACAACAATAATGACAGATGTGACATTCGCATCTGTCTTTTGCTTTTTACGCCAATAAGAGGCCATTTCCTTACACAAAATATACGAGATTTGAGCAAGACTTAGTTAATTATGGTTAAATTTAAGGTTTATACATACTTTTCCATAACAAAATGAGGTTGTATTGAGATTTTCTTTGTACTTTTGCAGCGGACTATTATCGCCATGTTTATAGCCATTGAGGTTAGACGTGTTCTTTCGTGATGGCATACAAGGCAGCCTACGCCGTGCTGAGTATGGCGGAGTCATAATGACAAAGCGGTACAAAGCGGGCATTGGGTGGGAAAGATAGTCCAGACATAATGAAGGCGTTTACTAACGCTCTGTTTAAGACAGTCTGTAATCTAGCAAATTAACAGTTATCATAGTCTTGAGCAAAGCCAACGGTAGATGTCCCGGGTGTGATAATATCGCTCCTGCGGAGACCTGTAAGCACGGATTGTACCTTTTCGGGCACAACAATTGTTTATTATGGTCTCCTAATGGAAATGATTATTCATATCGGCGTGGGCTCTGACGTTGTCTGTTCAACTATGATAGGCAATTGCTAGAGCCTCAGACTGTGGAATAGACAACAGACGTTTCCACGCTCTTTTTATGTCTATATTGCTATTAACGAGCAACGACATATAAGCCGATATGAACGCATTGCTTAATGCGCATACCAAACGAGGTTGCGATTCACCTCCTCACATTGGATTTGCCTCCAATGTCTCCCCCGAAGCCCAAAGCTCACAAACAGGGGTGTCCTCGGAATATGTCCAGCAGGAAGGTTACAACTGGTTTGTTCTTCGTGCTACTTATAACAGGGTAAATGCAGCCGTAGAGAAAGCAAAGAAGAATGATATTAAGACATACGTGCCGATGCACTATGTACTAAAAGTGATTGCTGGGAAGAAGAAGCGAATACAACAGCCTCTTCTTCCCAACTTTCTTTTTATATACGCCACAAGGGAACAATCAGACAGTTTTGTGAAAAAGACAGTTGATGCCCCAATCTCTTTTATAAAATATTATTTGGATAAGACGCTTCCTCCAGAGGCAAACGGTAAAAATCCTCCGCTTATTATACCATACAATGCAATGATAAATTTTATCAAAGCAACAAGTACTGATAGTGAGCATGTACGCATTGTTACAGCGGAACAGTGTCACTATAAAAGTGGAGATAAAGTACGAGTAATAGCTGGTGACTTCAAGGGAGTGGTTGGAAAAGTTGCCAGAATAGCAGGACAACAAAGAATTGTTGTTGAGATCTCGGGATTGTGCCTTGTCGCTACTGCGTATATTCCTACTGATTTTATTGAGATTGTCAAATAATGCCGAAAGGCATATTGTTTAATTTAAATTTTTTATTTTATGAAGAAAAATGGTAAGAATGAAGAACTTCAGTCTCGTCGTGAGTTCTTTAAGAGAGCCGCTAAAGGTGCTCTGCCTATTTTGGCTGGTGCAGCTCTCCTGTCAAGTCCTATCTTGTCAGAAACTGCAAATGCAATGTCATGCGCAGGATGTAACAACCGTTGTATGAACAGTTGCTTCAACACATGTCATGGTACTTGTAGCAGAACTTGCTCCGGTACAAACAACAGAAACTAATCCTTCCCTCCACGGAGGTTATAGAATTCGACAATCTCTTTCTCGGAAGACTCGTAGTCATTTGTAAGGATGCAGCGGTAGGTGTATTCTCCTTCCCACAGGTCGAGTTCGCCGTCTATCCGCTTCTGTCTTTGAATCACAAGACGGTATGCCTTCCCTTTCCATTTCTCGATGAGAATGGAGGCCAGCTCAAACTCAATACCGCCCAATTTCACTTTCTTCCAACCTCTGAGGGCAAAGATGTCATTGTAGAGCGAACTGCATCGGTTGGCACG
>NZ_QTMZ01000106.1:0-2911 GCF_003602935.1 Bacteroides sp. AM54-2NS | reverse complement strand
TTGCAAAGTTACTGCCCGGGCGAATGGTCAAGTACCGCCATGCTAACAGGCAGAGGACTGAACGACAGCTTTCCGCAAATCAAAGATTTGGGTATTTCATTAACTCCTCCGTCTGTTTTCTTGCCTTATCGCCCTCATTCCGCAGTCTTTTGATGCACGAAAAATCAGTTCCCGACAAGAGGAGCCGAAAGGCTTCAAAAGGAGGGAAGAAAAACAAGTTGAACAAATAATTTCTTTGCGTATGGAATTACACAGATTATCAGAAAACGAGCAGGCATTTGTCGAGTGCTTCTCACGGTTCGTAAACGGTCAGATGGGGTCAGCCGCCAAGGTAGGCAATGCCCTTGCAGATGACCATCGCTATCTTATCAACGAAAAGGGCAAGGTGGTGTTTGCCTTCTTGGAACGCCTTGCCAACGACTATCAAAAAGGTCGTTATGACCAGCGTGACGAGTGGGTGTGCCGATTGGCAGCAGAGGCCATCGAACACCTTGTAGAGAACAGAATGTATTACAGAACACTTAACAACGATTGACTATGGCAAGCAGATTGATTACACCCGTATTGGAGGAGATACTGAAATCCTATCCTCTGTATTCACAGGACGGCAAAGGCAAGGATGCCGTTTGTGTGGCAATATTCTTCATCGGACACGTCCGTTGGTTCGTACTTGAAGGACAGCCGGAAGGTAACGACACCACGTTGTTCACCATCGTATGCGGTCTGCATGAAACGGAGTATGGCTATACCTCCGTCAATGAAATGGAGAGCGTAAAGGTGGATGGCTCCAAATATGGAGTGGACGAGATATTTCAAGTGGAGCAGTTGGACGGCTTCAAGCCGGTGAAACTGAAGAGCATTCCAGACGAGGATTTACAAGCATTCCTTCATAATATGGAATGACCCCAAATTAAATCAGCCGCAGGGACATTACTCCTTGCGGCTGACTATTGTTAGTACCTACTATGAGTAGTAAAGCCTACGATTAGTATATACTACGATACTACTCTCATCTTCGGAAAGCGGACTTGGCAACGTGCTCCTCTTGTACCTCTTCCTTCTGGTACTCCTCCATGTCAAGCAGTTGCTCATACGCAGAGCTGATGTTTGCGTCCATAGAATGGTTGTGGCTGAAAGGGAAGGTATGCTTCACAGAGAGTCCTGCATTGGTCACAGTCCCCACATCCAGGCTATCCTTATCCTTGTTATATTGCAGGTTCAGCAAACCACCATTCGGCATTTGGAATATCGGCATTTTTCGCTGCGCCAATTCCGAAAACTCTTCGGCGGTCATCTCCCTCGCCACAGCCTTCACGTCCTCACTGGCACGTCCTATGCCATAGCGAGTGATATGGTCACGCACTTCTTGCTCCGTATGCTTCAGGAACACCTCATACGTACCGCCGACACTCCCGTTATAGACCACTGCAAAGTCCTTGTCCTCTATTAGCAGGTCATCGCCTCTGTTCTGGCACGGCTTCCTGTAGGTCTGCTCCTCGTCCATGCCGTTCCCGTCATAGTATTCCTTGGCAAGCGTCAGCAGTCCTTGATAGTCACCTTTCTCCTTTAGCTTATCCAGTTCCGATGTGTCATCCGTTGATTGGAGATAGGCGATGGAGGCATAATAGACGTTTTCTTTCGATTGTGAAGGCTCTGTCAGGCTTTTGTACTGGGCAAAAGCCTCCTGATAATTGGTGTCAAGGTCTTTGCCGTGGTCGTAAGGAACAGAGAGTTTCACTTCCAGACCGTTACTCGTCGGCACAGCAATCTTTACAGAGTCCTCCTTCTCATGATGCTGGATATATACAGCAGAACCATTATATGCCAAGACTGCATGGTCGCCGTCATCTATGGATAGATAACTTTTCCCTTGCCCGTTTTCCTGCTCAGCCTTTTTCTCCTGGTCTATCTCCATAGCAATCTTGTCGATATGCTGCGTGAGCATTGAGGTAGCTTTTTTCACATCGAGTAGCGTGGTCTTGATGAACTGCGGCGACTCCTTCAGCGAATCCAGCCAAGACTTCAAATAGGCAGCCGAATCTCCTTTCAGATGCTTTGTCATGCCATACCGCTGAGCGGTCAGCGCAGCCGTCAGTTCTGCCACCAGTTCCTCGCGTGCATACTCTGCCGAGCCGAAGGTAGCGGGCTTGATGCGGTCTAACTGTCCCTCCGCACCCGTGGAGTGTCCCATCTCGTGGAAAAGGTTCGAGTAGAAAGACTCCCCATCCTTGAACTGCCTTTTCTCAGGCATCACAATCTCATTCTTGCTGATGGAGAAATAGGCGGAATCACCGAACATCGGTTTGATGGGACATATCCAACGGTTGTCCGCTATCATCCTATCCACGGGTTCAAAGGCAAACTGCTCGTCCTTCTCTACCTTGGGCATCGAGTATTCCTGTTCCAGTTTCTCCCAAAACTCTGGTCTGACCTCCTTCAGGTTGGTCTGCGCCACATTGAAGACATGGTAAGTCTGAAGCTTTGGATATACATTGTACTTTTCGCGCTCTTCCTGAGAGAGCAGTTTGTAGTCCTCCCACTTGATGTGTTCCTTTGTTTCCTTATTGACCACCGTAAACGTGGTGAGCATCACGGGGAAAGAATGCTCACCTTTCAGTACTGACACACGGGGCTTCTGTTCCTCGTCTTTCTTGCCAGTTTTGTTAAACTGCTGTATGCGGTCGAAGGTACAGAAGCGAGGAATCTTGTAACCCTCCTTCTCGCAATGCAGGAGCAACATCATAGCGTTCATGCCATTATATTCTCGTCCGTTCAGGTTTTTCGGCCATTGCAACGCACCTTCAGTAAACCAGGGCTTTTTCCATCCGTCTTTGCCCGACAGCGACTGAATACGCTCAATCATCATATCGGCAAACAGGTCGAGTGCCTTGTCTTCGGCACTCGGACCTTC
>NZ_QTMZ01000105.1:0-2922 GCF_003602935.1 Bacteroides sp. AM54-2NS | reverse complement strand
AAGCAAGCGAAATTGTATGGTTTGAGAGTGCCTACGATGCCATGGCAGAGTATCAGATAAATCCTGTAAAGATGGTGTATGTATCTACGGGCGGCACACCCACCGAGGGACAGATGCGAGGACTTCTGTCCGTTACTCCCAACGCACGGCACTATTTGGGTTTTGACAAGGACGATGCAGGGCGGCAGTTTGTTGCAAACTTCAGGAAGGTGGCAGCAGAGATGGGCTTCCGTCACGAGCATGTGCAAGCCTATCATCCATTGGGTTGCTACAAGGACTGGAACGATGCGCTGCTCAACAAGAAATCAGCAGAACTGATTGCCAAGGGCGAACCAGATACCTTCGACTATGCCGAGTTTATCGCAGCCGGCAAGGCAGAGAAACAAAGGGAAAAAGAAGAAAAGAACACATATCATAGAAGCGTATGAGACAAGAAGATAATAGCATCATCACCTTGTGCCCCAGCATCGGACAGTTTTTCATCAACGAACTGCCTCTGTTGCTGTTGTGCGTGGCAATGCTCCTAATCGGAGGATTGCCCGGTTGTGCATATAGTACCCTGTTGCTTGTCTTCAGCCTCCTGTTCTCCCTCTGTTTACTCTACCGATTCATCTATCTGAGGAGTATCCGCTACCATATCGGGAGCGAGCAACTCATCTGTGAGCACGGAGTGTTTCAGCGGAGCGTGAACTACATGGAGTTGTACCGAGTGGTGGACTTTGCCGAGCATCAGACATTGATACAACAGTTATGCGGACTGAAAAGCGTGACCGTGTTGTCGATGGATAGAACGACACCGAAACTGGAAATGACCGGCATCAGCAACAGCTATGACGTGGTGAGTGTGATACGAACAAGAGTAGAAACGAACAAACGAAGAAAGGGCGTATATGAGATTACGAATAGATAAGATTTGGTTCATTGTCGTGGCATTGGTACTGAGCGTGCCGTCAGCCCATGCACAGATTGTGACTGCCAACCCTTTGGAATGGATGGCATTAGCAGAGGGCAACGAAGCCATCAACGGTGAGATAGAGAAGGAAATCAAAGGTCAGACCAAGACTGCCCTGTTGCAGAATACCATCGCCGCAGAGTTCACCAAGATACACGAATGGGAGAAGAAGTACAACAGTTATCTGAAAACCGCCAGTGGTTATGCCTCTTCCCTCAAAGCCTGTACCTATCTGTACGACGATGGAGTGAAGATATTCATCACCTTGTGTAAGATGCGCAAGGCCATCAACAATAATCCGCAAGGCATCGTTGCCACCCTCTCGATGAACAACCTGTATATGGAGACCGCCACGGAATTGGTGTCCGTCTTCACACTGCTGAAAGATGCAGTCGCCAAAGGAGGCAAAGAGAACATGCTGACTGGTGCGGAAAGGAGCAAGACGCTGTGGGCACTGAACGACAAGCTGAGTGCCTTCAGCAAGAAGCTGCATCGTCTTTATCTGTCTATACGATATTACACCATGACCGATGTGTGGAACGGCGTGACGGCAGGGATGATAGACCGAAGCAATGGAGAGATAGCCACCCAAGCCCTTAGCAGATGGCGCAGAGCAGGACGTATGACCATCAGTGATTAACGATAAAGGAATCAGTCATGAAGTATTTCATATCAATTGCCATTTTTATGTTTATATCATCTTTTGCAGGAGTGCGGGCGCAGAACGACCCGACTCTTGCGGGGATGATTCTGATGTACACCAACAAGGCGGAGAAAGAACTGAAGAATCAGGAGAAAGTGATGCTGCTACAATCCACCGGCCATATCTGGACCAAGGAGGAAGTGGAAGCCACTACCGACCTGCAGCGGGAGTTCAACAACTATCTGGACTCCTTCCGTTCCATCGTCAGCTATGCCGCACAGATATATGGTTTCTATCACGAGATAGGTCAGTTGGTGGACAATATGGGTGGATTGGTGGCGCAGTTGGATGCCCATCCTGCCAACGGACTTGCCGTAGCCCTGTCAGCCAAGCGCAACAAGATATACCGCGAGCTGATTATGAACAGCATCGAGATAGTTAATGACATACGCACGGTATGCCTGTCGGGCAACAAGATGACCGAGAAGGAGCGTGTGGAGATAGTCTTCGGCATCCGACCCAAACTGAAGAAGATGAACAAGCAGTTGAAGCGACTGACGAGGGCGGTGAAATACACCACCATGGGCGATGTTTGGATGGAGATAGACGAAGGGGCAAGACCCACCAAAGCGAACAAAGCCGAGATAGCAGCGGCTGCCAAGAGGCGGTGGAAGCAGGTGGGCAAGAACGTAAACTGATGGAGCAGCGAGAGCAGAGCCGAACTTGTTCGAGCTATGCCGAGTCGTGACAGAAGAAGACGAAGTCAAACCGTGATTAAAAAACGATAAGATATGGGATTTTGGAGTTCATTATTGAAATATGGTGGCAAGGCGGCACGAGGTACTGGCCATGTCATCGGAGTAACTGGAAAGACCTTAGGCAGTGCGGCACTCCACCCGCAACGCACCCTTATGGGAGCCGGCAAGGCTATGCAGACGGCCGCAGTGGGTAGTGCCGCAGGCTATGTGACATGGGAGAAGCTGACCACAGACAAGAGCGTGGCACGCATCGTAGGTGATGCTGTCATCGGCGAGAATGCCACGGAAGCGGTGGCACAAACCGCCAACGATGTGCAACGTCTGACGGGCAAGGCTGGTGAAGCCGTTGATGCGGTGAACACTGTAGCCGGAAAGATGGACACCCAGTTCAGCGGCATCAGTGATTTCTTTAGGAATATGTTCGGAGGCGTAGGATGCGACATGATAGGCAATCTCTTTGGCAATATCGGCAAGGGCAACGTGTCGGGTATGAGCATCGTCGGACTGGTGGCTGCCGCCTTCATGGTATTCGGACGCTTTGGTTGGATGAGCAAGATTGCGGGTGCTGC
>NZ_QTMZ01000104.1:0-2986 GCF_003602935.1 Bacteroides sp. AM54-2NS | reverse complement strand
AAAATACATACAAATATTATGAAGAACGAGAAGTTATAGAAAGGAAAAAGAACGAGAAGTTAATTTATTGTTAAACGGAATAAGAGATTAGGATATTAGCATAGAATACGCGGGAATCTGTACCTGTTACTTGTCCCACGCATCAAGGCCTTCGCATTGCCCAACTTCGTCAGAACAAGCAACGCAGAAGCCCACGCCGATATGTATACAAATATTTTCACAAACTTACTTATAAGAAGTTTGTGAAAGATAAAACATATCCCGCAGACATCTACTGCTGCTTTGTTTTTTGACGAAGTTTTCAAAATTTGCGAAGTTTTGATGCGTCAAAGACAAAACGTCAAGTAAACGTCTTTCTTTATATAATACATTTCCCACACCGCCCTAACCTCACGATTTGAGGTATCGGCGTGAGAAACATTGCAAAACTATAAAAATAAAATTTAATATCCTACTGCATGTTATTCTTTTTTCATAAACACATATATTCTTCAACAAATCCCCATTCCATTCTTCTAAAACATTGCCTCTTGCTACTTCTCTCCTAAACTATTAATAGAAAACTTCTTTTTTATTAAGGATAAACTTCTTTTTCCCAAATAGAAAACTTACCTTTGCATAATCAGGGCAGACGCATTAAAAATTATTGTTCTGTAAAAGTTGTGACAAATATTTTTCATCCCATCCGGCTTTTAGTCTTTTCAGATTCATACTTCCTTTTGTTGTTTTATCCTTCTTTAGTATGGTAAGTGCCATCTTTGTTGCCACCGAAAAGTTTCTGGCTGCATTTTTCACCTTTTTACTGTAGTCTTCTCGAAAGGTAACATCCAATTGCCAATGAAGATTATTCTCAATAGACCAATGCTGTCTGATGGCAGATGCAATCTCCTCCGGTTTGGTATTATCAAGTGAAGTTACATAGTATCTGACCTCTTGAGTATATTCTCCTGTTGCTACTATTGTTCTCTCCGACTTTATCCCTACAATAGACTTCAACCCCACAAGTTTCTTCTTAAACATTTTCTCCATTATAGAACCATAACTGACTACAGTACAGGTTCTTTTCTCAACTCTTCCATGTCCGGTATTTTCCGACACATGCCTGGTGACTCTATTGATTATTTCATCTCTATCCTGATAATCGTCAATAATTTGTTTAGCTAGTTGATAATTTTTTTTCTTATTCTCCTTTATAGCTATAATATAATTTGCATCACGCTCAATAATGGTCTGGGTTATATCTTTCTGGCATCCCATCGCGTCAATTGTAACAATACAACCACTTAGTTCCAAAGAGTTAATCAACAATGGAATAGCTGTGATTTCATTGCTTTTATCATCTACTTTTACCTGACCTAAAGAAATTCCATTAACGGCAGACCAGGCGGAAACCATCCATAATTTGAATCCTTCTTTTCCCGTAGTATGCTCTCCATCACATTGGCTTGGACCACGCATGAGCTTGCCATCTATAGCTACAACGCCTTTCACCTCCTGACAAACTTGTTTTACCCAATTACGAAAGATCAACTCAAAATACTCGGGCTTTATTATACTGAAGAATCTATTAAAAGTATCATGACTAGGGATGAACTCCAGGTCAGGTATGCGACTTTTGAAAAAAGCAATTTTCGCATTGCCAAATTCCTCAATCTCATTCCAAGACTGGGCGCCACAGATTACAGCAGCAATGGATATATAGATAATAGTTTCCATTTTATGTACTTTTTTGCGGTTCATCCTAGGATCTTCTATTTGTTTACAAAGGTCAATTATGCCAATTTTCATGTTAGTTTATGTTTTATAATATCTTATAAAGATAAGGAAAATAATCGACATATACAATAGATAATACACTAATAGTCAATAATATAAAAATAAAATACAAGTTGTAAGATAGTAAAAAATATAATGCGTCGACCCTGTTTGCATAATAGCAAACTATAAATGAAAGTTTTGATTATAAAAACAGAACTTTCATTTTTATAAACGCAAGTTGCATTTATAAAAACAAAACTTCCGTTTACAGTTTACATTTAACCCAAAGGAACTTTTCTATTAGAGGAAAGGAAGTTTACTTCCAATAGAAAAGAACTTATCTATTAATACTTTAAACGACAGATAGTATGGCACGATACATTATGGAGGAGATGCCCGACATACAAAAGACGGGCAAAAGAATTACATATCCGAAGTTTGCACGGATAGACAATGCAGGCATAAAAGAGTTGGCACGACGGGTGGGCGATGTCAGCGGCTTCAGTGCCGGAGACATAGAAGGCGTACTGCTTCAGACGGCTATTGAAATGGCACACCTGATGGCAGAGGGACGTTCGGTAAAGATAGACGGGATAGGTACATTCACTCCATCGCTCACCTTAGGCAGAGACAAGGAACGGGAAGATGCGGAAGAAGGTGGAAAACACCGCAACGCACAAAGTATTTTTATAGGAGGTGTTAATTTCCGGGTAGACAGGGAAATGGTAAGAAATATCAGCGATAGATGCCGGTTGGAAAGAGCTCCTTGGAAAAAGCAAAAATCCTCGAATAAATTCACACCGGAACAACGACTGGCATTAGCCCTAAAGTATCTGGACGAACATCCTTCCTGACCGTTTGGGAATATCGGAAACTAACCGGATTGCTACAAACAGCAGCAACCACTGAACTGCGACAATGGGGCCATCAACCGATTCGGGAATAGAAATCACCGGAAGAGGAACACATAGGGTATATACAAAGAAGAAAATAGTCGAAGAAGGGCAATAATAGTATGAGAAATGACTTAAAAAAGTATGAGAAATAACTGTTTTTAAGGCTTATTTCACCCGGAAATGATGAGAAATGCGATTTATTAAAAACATTTCTCATACTATAATTCACTGATTATATGATGATTAATGTAAAATCATGAGAATATGAGAAATAAAAACGTTTTTTCTGGTTCTTCGTCAAATTTGGTGGTACTTCTTCTATTGTGAATAAA
>NZ_QTMZ01000103.1:0-3025 GCF_003602935.1 Bacteroides sp. AM54-2NS | reverse complement strand
ATGGTGTCCCCCAAAGCCAACAATCAGTTATTGCACTGTAAAATTGATTAATTAACTTCTAAAAAATCAGAGATATGAAAAAGATTGAAAATTCATTCGCAGTAACAGGCAGGATTTGTAGGGATGCAGAAATCCATTTATTCGAAATAGTAAAGGTTGCACACTTCTCTATTGTGGTCAGTCGCATAGGCAAGATAAATGAAGAAAAAACATTTGTTTCCTCTGTTATGAAAGTTGAAGCCTGGAGTAAGATGGAAGACCGCTATGCTTTTTGGATACTGCAAAAAGATGTACTGATTACCGTTGAAGGCTACTTTAAGCCGGAAGAATGGACGGATTCTAAAAGTGGGGAGAAACGTAACCGCATTGTGATGGTAGCTACTAAGTTCTACCCGACTCCGGAAAAATAAGAACCCCCGGACTAAAAAGAAAAAGCAATCAAACGATTGAAGCGGCACAAGGTCGCTTCAATCGTTTGCTAATGCGGCAGAAGATTATAAAAAAAGTGTTTCTTAATTTGGTGATTTTCAGATTTATCGGTATTTTTGTATCAAAAATGATACCTAAATATGTTTTTCTATGAAAAGATTATATGATACATATACAATATACGAATTTTCAGATGAATGTATTGTAAAGGAAATCTGCAAGAGAGTTAAGTCTATAAGACTTAGCTGCTGTTTTTCCCAGCAAGAATTTGCGGATAAGGCAGGAGTATCTATCGTTACTATTAAGAGAATAGAATCTTGTAAAGTAAGTGATATTGCCCTAAGTACATTGCTTAAGATTTTGCGTATAAGTGGAACTCTTGAAGGCGTTGTCGGTTTGGTTCCGGAACTTCCAGACTCCCCTTTCCTAATCAATGAAAAAACAGGTAAAAGAATACAAAGAATTAACGGTAAACGTAAGATGGTATGAAGAAAGAGCCGATTATAGTGAATGTATATCTGTGGGGGACTTGCATTGGCAAATTGAATTGGGACTTTGAAAAGCATTGTTCTGTATTCCAATTTACGGATGAATATAGGAAACAAGATTATGATATATGCCCTTCCACACACCCTAAGAGAACCCCTTTGTTTGCGTCTTTCTATGGGAATAAAGATAAATTATATCAAGGGCTTCCGGAATTTCTTGCAGATGCGCTTCCTGACAAATGGGGGGCTTCCCTATTTGACCAATGGCTCACGGATAATAATATAAAGGTTACGGAATCATTGCCTCTATTGAAGCTCTCTTATATTGGCAAGAGGGCTATGGGAGCATTGGAATTTGAACCGGAATTTAATGATGATGCCATCCATGAGTCAGTAAATATGTCATCATTGGCAACTTTGGCTTCTAAAATATATAATGATCGAGATGCTGCTGTCATATCACCGGAGGATAGCCTCACGATGAAAAAGTTGATATATCTTGGAACTTCTGCCGGTGGCATGCGCCCGAAGGCAGTGATTGCCTATAATCTCGAAACGGAAGAGTTTCGTTCCGGCCAGGTGGATTTGCCTGAAAATTTTAAGCAGTATATCATCAAATTTAAAGAAGCAGATGACTCTCCTACCACAGAGATAGAAATGGTATATAGCGAAATGGCAAAGGCGGCGGGAATCAACATGATGCCATGCTTCCTGAAAGAAATTGATGGAAGAAATCATTTCGTAACGGAAAGATTTGATCGTAAGAATGGAGAAAAGCTCTTTAGTCAGACCCTTGCGGCCATTATGCCGGGTGCAGATGATTATATGAAGCTGTGTTGGATAGCAGAGACTCTGAAACTTCCCCAGGAAGACAAAGATCAGATATTTATCAGAATGGTATTTAATTATGTCGCAGGTATATCCGATGATCATAATAAGAACATATCGTTTATCATGGATAAGGCAGGGGTATGGCGTTTATCACCTGCATATGATGTAATGTTCACGGCAAATACATGGGAAAATTCTTCAGCACACATTCATTCGATGGGCGTGATGGGCAAAAGGTCTGCCTTGACTACAAGTGATTTCGTCAACTTTGCCGAGGATTTTGTAGAGGAGCCCGAAAAGAAGATATTACAGGTGTTCGATGCTGTAAGCAAATTTCAATCGTTATGCGCCACGTATGGCATAGATAAGGCTATATTTGATAAAATCCAACATGTATTGGATGGATTGGTCACTGATGATTTGGATTTGCTGCAATTAACTTAAAGAACAGTAGATGGTGATAGTTGCTCCAGTCTTTTCTGGAACGGCTTTCTTTTCTTTTGAGATCTTTATACCCCTATTTGTTATTTTGGAGAAAGTCACATGTTTCCCACCCACCCTTTCAGCGGAGTGACTGTCCCCGTTTCAGGATTTCTCATAGTCACTCGCAGGCTCCGTGATTGTGTGAAATCCAGGAATGGGGAAGGCAAAGGAGAGAGGCATATCCGGTCTGCTTTCGGAGCTTCGGCCACATCGAGACAACCTCTTTCCGGCGGCTATGCCACTCTCCTTTTATTTGCCCGGCAGTCTGTTGCTTACCCATATGCCCCAGCCTTTTAGGGCTGTATATAGGTAGTCGGATATTTCGCCGCTAAATCGGCAGTCCGCTTCAATCGTTTGCTTGCTTTTCTCCGAGTGGATGCCTTTCTGTTTTTCCGGTTGTATAATCTTCTTTTTCCGGAAACAGTTGTAGTGGCTGTATGCCTGTATGGTTATGTTCTCCCCGCAGAATCCGCAAGTCTGTTCTTCCGTTGCAGCCTTTCATTTTATCGTGCAGTCACTTTTTTCGATACGTGGAATATTGTATGCTTCATTCTTCGGCTTCATTTTTTTAAAAGGAATTGCAGAGGTTTCTTCCGGTGTGTCGATAGGCGGCTGACCATATTTTCGGAATGTGCCATGCTTGCTGTCTGACCGGTTGTTTTTTGCATCCTTTCCAAACCTGTTGCTGATTTTCAAGTTTTGTCTTTTTCATATCATTTTTTAGGGAAGTCAAATCATTTTCCGTTGCAAATATAGATTGTTGCTAACCCCTTTTACGGGGATAAGGGGACGAT
>NZ_QTMZ01000102.1:0-3101 GCF_003602935.1 Bacteroides sp. AM54-2NS | reverse complement strand
TGTCTTAGCTTCTGATAATTGAGATTTGAGACAGAATGAATCGGAGTTTACTTATTTATGCTCTGAATAGTTCTGTCTCAATTTATGGATATTCAGAGTAGAAATAGCTCTCAACTCTCATTTTAACAGATACATTTAATTGCAGAATAAAATACCTTTCATTATCTTTGTGCCAATCCTAGAAATAGGAGGACATATTAACGAAAGGTGTTTTGCATAGTTCTTGTCTCTAAATTCGCCAAAATTTATACAATCACAGGAACGTGCACAACACCGCACTAGTGCTATATGCCTATCTAATGATAGTTCATATATCGTCTGGTGCGGGTTACTGTTGTGTATTTGTGATTGGAGCGTTTGGCGATGCTTGGAGACATATACATTGGCAGTTCCCGCACCTATTTGTATGTAGAACTATATCTATTGGGAACTAGATATAACAATTAATCGACTATGGAACAGGCATATTTACAACTAGCTCCTACCTTCCAAACAGTATGTAGACTGTTAAAATCTTTACTAAATCCAGAGATTAGGCATTTTTATCGGAAAATCTTTGGGTAAATAGATTAAGTAATTATTATATTGTAACAAAATAAAGTATTATAGCAGTCAATTATATGCTATCAGTTCTCTAATACTTTAAATACTATGATTAACTACTTTCTTGGGGAGAATTGGGAAGTATAAATCAATATCTATAAGAAGCAGACATACTACTTATTTACCTATTCAGTTCTATTATTAGATAGTAGAACGAGATTCAGCTAATAATAATGCCAACTTTATGATAACTATTCCGACTAGTTTATGCTCATAAAGATTGGATATAAATATCAATATTATAAGAAATACAATTATGAGAATAACAGAAAGTACATTAGAGCTAATATTTAACACGATTGTAGCAGAAGGAGATGCAAGAGAGCTTGCTTCGATTGTATATCCGTTACTAGCTAAATCTAATTCTTGGCAAGACGCTAAAAGACTTATTGAATCTTGGTTTATTGTGAATGGCAATGCAGAAGCAGCAGCATACTTCCTTCTGTATTAAAGACGCTTGATATATTGAAAGAAGAGGGATTCACTTTAAGATGAGATATAATTAAATAGATGAGTATGGGATTATTTGGCAAATCTAATGAAGAAAGGCATATTGAAGCCATTCAACAAGAGGTTATAGTAATCAATTCACACATGAAGAACTTGATGATTGCCATAGAAAGAGGTAGGGAGTATTGTAGCAATCATAGAAGTGATATTGGATATGCTCTTAATAGTATTGCTACCCACTTTAATACAATTAAGAGCCATACAAGCCACATACCAGACAGAAGTTAGCAACGGTACAAGTAGCTTGGGGAGACGGAATATCAACCAACAGCTTTATGATGTGGGGGATGCTTACTGATACGGGAATGGATGAAATTGCAGAACAATTAACTAAATGGGGAATATAAGGTAATGAAATCATTATTAGATTATAAATGTAATTATTATGATGTATATAAAATTTTCCAGTAAAGATACTACAGCGATTATTAATGCTACAGACAAATTAATAAACTGTAATCCGACTAAAAGTGCTAAGGTTAAATCAATACCTCCAGAACTTAGGGAACTTTGTAGTATTGTTAGAGGGCAGCTAAGGAGTATGGGATATATGGAGTATAGAGTGGAATACTTGCGACCATTAATTGAGGTAATGAACTTATTTGGTTCGTTCTTTAATTTCTCAACTTCTAGTAACATTCAAAGAGCTATATCATTATATCATTCTTATGCTTCTGGTTCCAAGCCTATACGCTATAAGACAGAGCAAGGAGATAGTTTAGTTTATGCTGATGATTGATTATGGGATTCTGGAATGAATTTAAAAAGGATATGCACATTGCAAAGGAACAAAGGCAATGTGCACGCTTCTTGCAACAGATATTAATGATGTTGGAAGATGAAACTTATGCCAATTTCACGCCTACACAGGGAATGAACTTCTTTAAGGAGCTAAAGATTGCTTATATAAACTACACTTATCGCATACAGGAATATAACATTACTTCTCTGACTATCAAAGATAAGCAGTATGATGTTAAAGAGTATGATGTTATTATTAAAGCTAAAATAAGAAACTTATGTAAGAAGTATGGAATTAATGATGAAAGGTTTAAGGAATAGTTCACTATTGTGTATATCGTTAGTAATTGGAGTATCTTGCCAATCCAGACAGCAAGTAACAGCACCTATCTCCACTATAGATAGTACATTACAAACTAATGCTACTGCCATATTGGGAAGCAAGTTATCAGAGATAAATGCCCAATCTGGGCAGGTTATAGTAATGGAAGTTCAGACAGGGCAAATTAAGGCTTTAGTTGGACTTACTAGAAAAGACAGTGCGAACTACCAATCATGCGAGAACTTCTCTGTATGGCAGTCTACTGGTCTGATGCACCCAATATCACTATTGGCAGCTTTAGAAACAGGTAAGGTGAAGTTGAGTGATAAGGTTGATACTGGAAATGGTATCTACCAAGTTCAAGGCAGAGAACTTAAAGACCATAATTGGCATAGAGGTGGGTATGGTGAGCTTACAGTACAAGAAGGATTGGCAGCTAGTTCCAATATTGCCATTTATAAGACTATGGAGAAAGCATTTGGTGATAATCCTCAAACCTTTTTCGATTTACTTGCTAATATGAGCTATGGTAAGCCAGATAGTATCACAGGAATAGCCAATCTAAAGCCTGTACACTTTATAACTCCTAAAGATAACAACTGGACTAAGACAGCCTTTGTATGGTCTAGTATTGGTTATAACCAACACGTATCGCCAATTCAAATACTAACCTTCTATAATGCTATTGCTAACAATGGGAAGATGATACAGCCTCAACTATTTAAGGATAGTGTAGTAGTTATTAATCCACAAATAGCAAGTAGGGTTAGTATTGATAGTTTGAAGAAAGCTCTAGTATTTAATATTACTGACGGATTAGGCAACCTGCCAAGTCTGATAAGGTACTAGTTGCAGGTACGCAGGGAACTAGTTCATTATCTACTAATGAGGATAGTACTAAGGATATGTATGCGGTAGAGTTCTG
>NZ_QTMZ01000101.1:1850-3851 GCF_003602935.1 Bacteroides sp. AM54-2NS | reverse complement strand
TATTTGAAAGCCACTTATTTTTACCATGCAAAGGTAGCGTGATGCTGCGAAGGACTTCCTCCTTCTTGTGTGGCCGCTATCGCTGTGACCAATAAAATAGTGCGTAATCTTCCTTTTTCTTCCTCTCTGTCGTTCATCGCCAACAAGAAAAAGAGTATTGCGAACGATTTTCATGGTGCTTCCCACATGGTGCCACATCCCTGCTTTTGAATGCATGTAAAAATTAAGTTTCACTTTTAAATTCAATTCAAAATGAAAAAGATCGAGAACAACTTCACAGTTTCAGGTTTCGTAGGTAAGGATGCAGAAATCCGTCAGTTCGCAAACGCCAGCGTAGCACGCTTCTCATTGGCAGTAGGCCGTCAGGAGAAGAACGGCGAGGAAACCAACCGCGTATCGGCTTTCATGAATATGGAGCATGGCGCAAGAACGAGCACACCGAATCATTCGACAAGCTCACAAAAGGCACGTTGCTCACCGTCGAGGGTTTCTTCAAGCCAGAGGAATGGACAGACAAGGATGGCGTGAAGCACTCCAGAATCATCATGTTGCAACCAAGTTCTACGAGTGTCCCGACAAGGAGGAGACTCCTGCGGAAGAGCCGGCCAAGCCAGCAACCAAGAAAGGCAAGAAATAGCCTTTCCTCTCCATAACAAGGCGACCTCGGGTCGCTTTTGTTTTGCTCAGGGACATCAATCTGCTGTTATAGCGTGTGATAATCTTCTCTAATAACAACCATGTGCATTTATTAACCATAACGCAACGCCGTCTTCCTTTATTCTAACCACTTCGTCCCTCACCATTTGCGAAACGTCACCAAGATGGTTGGCATACAGATATTCCCGGCTGATGGCGACAAAGTCGCTATTAGCCAAGAAAGACAGTATGCCAAGGTCTGAACGCGAGAGGACTGCCATCTATGCCACAAGATGCCGAAGCCGAGGCTTCTGATAATTGTGTCCTTTACTGGCTATCCACTCGCCTTGATATTCAGACCGTCAATCTTGCGACAGCTTCACTACCCACCCACACCTGCTTTACTATTCTTCTTCTCTTTGACTGCAAAATATTTTCTGTTATAAGCGGTGGTTTCGTCCAAGTGCGTTGTATCGCTTCGCCCCACACCTTCAGAACGGCATTACTGTACGGACACCGCACGAATCCCATGTGACAGGTGCCTACAATGCACTATCAGAAACTGACACTTCTGATAACTGCCTTTATTGCTGTCTGGCTGTCCCATTATCGGGCTTCGGCAATGTCCGTGTAATGCCATTCTGCCCACCCATACCACCTTTACCACTAATCAACTGTTTTACAATTTCTCTTCTGCTATACAAGAGGCAGTTCTTGTCCACTCAGGCATATTGAATGTGGCAGACATGTCTGCTACGTCCAATCTGCCTCAGTGTCCTGCGGCAAGGACAAGGCACATTTGTCATGCTGACAAGAGTGCCCGATTTGTCCGTTACGCAACTGTCTCTTCTTACCTGATATACGTTACTATCTACCTCTTAATTATACTGCTACGCCCCACACCTTAGCGAAGCGTTACATGGTCTGTCGTCATACAGACATCCTTGGCTGATGGCAACACGTTGCTATTAGCCAAAGCTGACAGTATGCCGAAGTACCGACGCGAGAGAATTGTCTGTCCGTGCTACAAGCTATCAAGGCTGAAGCTTTGATGACTTGCATCCCGGTCAGCCAACACACTCGCTTTATGTCGGTACAGCAGACCTGCAAACACTTCACTGCCCACCCTTACTGTTTCATCTTTCTTCTTACCTCTTTATATATAACACATCATTCCTCTTGCAGCCAATATCAATAATCTTCTTCCAATCAGCGCAGTGGTAGGCATATTTCCTGCAAAGTTAGCCGCGTCTGAGACAATCGTCAAATTCTGCTTGAGGTCTTGTGACTGTGAACAATCTTCCTTTTCCTCGGAAAAGAGTATTCTTCACACATAATTTGTCTTTATGTCTTTTCTTGCGGCTT
>NZ_QTMZ01000101.1:0-1303 GCF_003602935.1 Bacteroides sp. AM54-2NS | reverse complement strand
GGCATTGCAGCACCGGGAGCAGGACGAGCTGAAAGCGGCTCTTCGCAAGTACGGCACGGAGGTGGACGGAGGCTTTGAGGTGCATTTCGAGGGAGAGCAGCCCATCGTGGCAGGTTATCTCTTTGACGAGCCTCGTGATATAGTCATAGATGCGGCACGTTTGGATTCTGACGGCAACTTGTCGCTTCTCGGAGAGGACAAGGAAGTGAGGGATGGACAATACGACATAGAGCCAAGCGACATATTTGGCGGTCAGTTGGACTATGTCACGTCGAGTATAGGTGCATGGATGAAGTAGGAGCATGTATGACCCAGTGCATCGTATATGACGAGACGACCAAGGAGAGCGAGACCTTTTGCTCATTGACCGCAGCCAAGAAGTGGATGCGAGAGCGCATCAAACAGAAGCATGAGGTAAGCGGACAGAAGTACAGGGTATATTCCGACGGAGAGTTTGTTAATTGCGGCTCTATCAGTCTCACAGGCAGCAACAAGTCTTTTGTCGCCAATACAAGGCAGACGAAGAAAGGATATTAATAACAAGGTAACGGCAAGCCTAACCAACTTGCCACACATATATTGATATGGAAAAGCAAATATTGAGTTTTAATGACTTGCCATCAGCATTGTCATTAGTAATAAACAAGCTGGAGATTTTAGAAGAAAAGTTTTCCACACTAATGACTCAAATTCAGCCCGATAAGGGATTGGAATGGCTTAGTGTTTCCGAATTGAGTGAGTATCTCCCTACCCATCCAGTTGAACACACAATCTATTGTTGGACAAGCAATAAACAAATACCATTCCATAAGAAGGGGAAACGTATCATGTTCCTCAAATCTGAAATTGATGAGTGGATGCAAGATAACAAGAGTAGGTCACGAGCAGAAATTATGAATGAAGCAATAGCTTATGTTCAATCAACAAGAAAAGTCATTTAAATAACAAGGTAACGGCAAGTCTAACCAACTTGCCACTATAACATTTTCACATTATGATTTACACTCACACTATCGGACGCATCGGAGCAAAGGATTGCCGCGTCATCACAGGTACACACGGAACATTCATGGCTGTTGACATCGCAGTGGACGACTACAGTAAGGGCAAGCAAATCACCACTTGGGTAAGGGTGAAGAGCAGCAAGGAGAACCATATCCGCTTGGCTGAATACCTCACCAAGGGTCGTATGGTGCTTGTGGAAGGCACACTGACTTCTTCCATTTGGACAGACCGCAACGGAGAGAACCACATACAGCATAGCATCATAGCTGACTCCATCGCCTTTGTCAATGCAGGGAAG
>NZ_QTMZ01000100.1:0-4120 GCF_003602935.1 Bacteroides sp. AM54-2NS | reverse complement strand
TTCAGCGGATCCCCAACCCTTTTCCGTCCAACGGCGTTGGTGCTCGTTGCTCTGTGCTGTGGTGATTCCCTTAGATGGTCGGAAATCCATAACCTGTTTTGGTGTTGCCATAACCAATTTCCTTTTATGTGTGTACAACTCTCCTGTCCCCAGCTTGCTGCTTGTAAGGACAGCCTCCCGATGGTCGGAGACCAAGAGGGGTATTAGGCTACCCAAATTCCCTCATTTCCGACCAACGGGCAAGCCCGATTATTTTACAGCAATGGCAGACGTGTAAACACTGTGCCAGTAGAAAAGAAGAAGCGTTGTACGGTGATTATTAGAGGTTAATACAGCCTTTTGATGGACAGGAGCCCTCTTGGTTGGCTACAATGGCAAGGAACGGTCGGCAGAGTGACTGAAACTGTGACTTGATGGCTGCGCTTTCCTGATGCAAGGCTGGTGAGCTGCCATCCAATGCCAATTCTGATATTGCCTTTGCCGCCTCGATGAATGAGAGCCAGTCTCCTCCCAGGTCTTTGTAAAAGAAGGGAAGAAGGGAGGTAACGAGGGCGTTATCTGTTTCCTGCGAAAGCACCTGATGGAAGGTGGCTTCGCAGACAGCTGTGAGTGCAGTCATACAAAAGGCGTGTCCTACAGATTCGGGAATGTTTCTTCCGCATGGCACCTTGCCAATTGAATTGCCATTGTCGGCTTTCTGCAAGATAATGGCTACTTCCTCTGTTGCATCTTCGTAGAGTTGTTCACATTCCGAGGCGCAAGCCGATGCGGACATCTTGCCGCTTCGCCATTCGTCCAATGCGGTACACATCTTCTGGCGGAACACATCCAAGGCTGCGTCAATCGGAGAAACGGCAGGTGTCTCAGCCAACATCGGGATGGTGATGATTTGGCTCTTCGTGAGACGGGTGACGGAAATCTGGTTCATCTTCTCCAACTGCTCGATGAAGGTGCGGACAGTGGCGCGGTGCCAATGCCAGCATCCTGCCAGTTCGGTAATGGTGATTACAAACTGCCCGTTGGACAGGCTGAACTCCTGCTTGCACAGATCCTTGGGGATGTACTGTACAGAAGCCTTGTCTACAAGGTCAAGGTAGGCTTCGAGCTTCGACAGCCTTATCCCGGACCTCTCTTTCAAGAACTCCAACAGGGACATCCGTTCAGACATCTTGCCGGAACTCGTTCTATGTTTCTGTTTCTTCATTTCAATAATCTGTTTGGTGAATACTGTTGTTTGTCGCCAGCTCCATTATACAAAAGGAACGGCATGATACAGGTGATACTTAATAGTAGTATATGATGAGCATTTCTGTGTCTTCGAGGAGCATCTTGCGGTCAGCCTTGTTCTTCCACAGCGATATGACTATGCGCGAGGGATAGAACAGTGATGCCAGAAGGACAAAGGAGATGGTGACAGCAAGCGTGAACAGATGAGGAGTGAAGACAAACACCACTGCCGCCAACGCGGCGATGCAGAAGGGTGTCCGCTCCTCGTGCAGACGCTGTAGCCACCTCTCCACATCCATAAAGACAAAGAATATGGCAAACGCTATGGTGGAAGCCACTACGCCTATGTCGTTATAGTGTACACAGAGGTAGAGGAAGTGGAACACGTACAGCAGGATGAGCAGCATCAACCGGTAGAGCTTCCTTGCTGTCACAAGCGCGGTCATGCGCAGATAGAACCGTGTCATAAACTGTCTGCGGCTTCTGTGCAGAATCATCGTCACAAAGAAGAACGCTGACATCAGGATGAGAAACAGTATCTTACTTGTCATAATATGTATAGCATGTGAATAATGGAAGTGGACTCAGGTCGGGCTGGACGACACCGTGTGTGGCAGTGGATATGATACGCTCCACATCCTCCAGTGTCAGTTCTCCCTTGATTATTCTCTGACGGAAAGCTCCGTCGGTTGTCCGAAGGCTCTTGATAGCCTGTTCCAAGTCGTACTCGGCTATCTGCCACACTTGCCCTCTCGTGTAGGGGAAATGATGGTGGATGGCCTTGACCACAAGCACACGGCTGAGGATGTCGGTCATTCTGCCGTTCCTGACTATCGTGTGGTTGCGGACAGTGGCGATGCTCTCAATCTCCAGCCATGTGCGGTGACGGTCGAGAAGATGGATAATCTTCATGTAAAGCGTTTCCTTCATCAGATGGTCGGGAGCTTGTGGCATGACTTTGGCCTTTGTTGTGGACAACAGAATGGAGCGTTGTTGCGGTAGAACAGGACTGTCATCTGGCAAATGTAACTTTCAAATGAAGTCGAGCAGGACTTCCTCCTTGGGCTTCATGTATTTGAAGAACCCGTTCTTGCAATGCAGACTGAGGTCGAGGCATACATCTGCCGACATGTGCTCCAGCGAGTCATAGATGGTCACTTTTATCTGGCTGACCATGCCACGCTCATCTGTGGAGCCGTTGACCTTGAACATCCGTCCGAAAGAAGGGTTGGAATAGGCACAGCAGCTGTGTCCGAACTCCGTATGACGGCTTGGAATGTGGTGATAGAGGATTATCATTTCCATCTCGTCTTCGAGCATATCCATCACCTCCTCTATCGTGAAAGGGGTGTTCAACTGGAAAGTAAGAAGCACGTAATCGTCATACTTGACAGGCTTCTCCATCTTGCGCTTGTCCAGCAGTTCTGGCAACTGCAAAGGCACGACGGCAAGGAAATCATCGCAAAACTGTTCTAACATAATCGTATTCTCTGTTTGGGGTGTTTATAATCTTGTGACATAAATCTTCATCATGAGCATGGGCATATCCGACAGGCGTTGCTTGTCGAGGTGCAGTTTCTTGGCCAGACCGTCCATCTCCTTGGGGAGCGCATCGGCTATTTTGTAGAGGTCTGCCTTGTCCTTGTCGGAGAGCACGCTCACGGAAAGGTCATCCATCGTCATGAACGGCTGCATCATCATCAGGAGGTAGGCGTGCATGGTGTGCTCGTCCTTTACCCTGCCACTATTCAGATCCTCGATAGCCGCTTGTGCGTTGCGCAGCAGACGGTGGTTGGTGCGCATGGAGAGGTATATCATTGCATCCTTGTGGGACAAATCCTTGCGGTCGGCGGCACGGAGTATCTCCCGACAGCAGTGTTCGGTGTTTCGTCTGATGTCACCGATGTCATCGTCAGCAAAATCCGGCAGGTATTGCAGGAAGGATTTGAAATACAAATGCTCTTCCTTGATGAAAGCGAGCAGGTCTTCCTTGCCGTGAATGCCTTGCTTGGCGGATTTTTGCAGGAACAGCAGGTAACGCTTCAGTACCGCCTGTTTACCACCTTTATTATATATAGGCAGGCTATCCAAGGAAGCGAAGAATGGCTGTGCTTCCTTCACGGCTTGCTGTAGTTCCTCATCACCAACATGGGAAGAGGTCTGTTCTCTGAGATAGAGCAGGTCGTGAAAGGTGCGTTGCTTAGACATCGCCATACGGCACAGCTCGATGTGGATGGAGTCGTTCAACTCATGATATACCGTGAACGGGTATGAGTGGGCTTTCCTGACAGTGTCACGTGAGATGCACGATGTCACGGAATCGTCCAACACGCGCCATTCGTTGACAATCTTAACTAATGTCTGAATTGAGACCTTGTCGTTCTGTCGAAGAGTGGTCAGAAAGCCATGATACTCTCTGATGGCTTCATCGCTCGAATGGAACGACTTCGTGCCGTTTCCGTCTGAACATGCTGTCAGCATGACTACGGCAAACGCAGTGGCAATACAAATGGCAAGTCTGATACAGCCATGCGAGTTTGATTTTGCATTATGCAATATTTGCTTCATGCAATGGAGGTTGGTTTGTCCTCCGAAAAGTTGGGTTTCATATTTCATTGTTGTCATTATTTTGAGTCTGATTTTGAAATTGACGGTGCAAAGTTAATGCGTTTCAGCGATATATTTGCAAGAATGACAGTAAGTTTAATCTTATTTGTGTATCATACTTGCGAGTATGATTTTCAATGAAATCAAGTGAAAAGAAAATGGCAAATTATCGTGTTTAAGTATGATTTTTCGTTCAAGTATGATTGTTTCTCGGAAAAATAGTGTACCTTTGCACTTGATTTCATTTAATAGCGTACAACAGTATGGCAAAAGTAGGTTACATCTT
>NZ_QTMZ01000010.1:0-154227 GCF_003602935.1 Bacteroides sp. AM54-2NS | reverse complement strand
TTAGGTAAAAAGTGAATTGAAATAATATAGGGACAAACGATATATAAATTGATTGAGTCATAAAATTATAATTATAGGGACAAACGATATATAAATTGATTGAGTCATAAAATTATAATTGGATAAAATTTCAGGATAGAATTAATAATGCATTCATGCTTTATAGAAGGTTTATTTTTTACAGAATTCTAATATTAAGTATTTTGAGGTAGAAAGAGAGTTTTCAGGTAACTTTTGTGTGTTTGTAGTCTATATTTGAATATTCTTGTGAGAGTGTGCAATAAGGTAAGGTCATAATATTGGATACACTTACATAGTAACTTAAATATTTAATTAATCATGAAAAAAAAACAGTTTCTCTTTATTTTTTTATTGATTCCTGCGTTAATAATGGCATCGGAGTCTGTAGAAAATGCAGAAAAGAAAATTTCTAAATTAAATTCATTGATAATTGAGGCTAAAAGCAAAGGGCTTGATGTACAGCGTGAAGAACTTGCAGTATGGATGTCCAAGACATTTCTTGGCTATGCAGCTTGGGATGAGAAAAACATTGAGCCTAATGTTTATCAGTTCAGAGCATGGCCGGCTTATAAAAAAGATGCAGAAAAGATGGCTGCAGAGCTTGCCGAATTCGAAAGAGATGAAGTAAACAAAATGCTTGATACCGCTATCGAAGAATTACAAGGTGTTATATCAGGCAAATATGTACGTCGTCCGGTTCCTTCTATAGATTGGGAATCCATTAAAGTAAAAGGAAACCAATTTGTGAGTGGCAATCGACCTGTATATATAAATGATTATTTTACGAAGCCCGACTTCATGGTTAATGAATATTGTGGAAAAGTCGATAGAGTTTCATTGGCGTTACCATCCATAAAAAATGAGAACGGAGATCTTTCGTATATGGGTGTTGAAAAGATAGCCAAATATCCATCCAAATATTCCGGTTATGTACTTTTATGGCATGGAGTAGCTCCAAAATGGGCCTTGGACATTGACCCTGATTTAGGTATAGGCTCAAGATACTTTACAAAATACGATATTGACAATCCTAACATACGTAGATTTTGGGAAACGACATTTAAATCTACGATACCTTTAATGAAAGGCAAGGCCTATACTGATATGGGTATATACTGTCAAATGAACCGCATTGGTTTTCTATGCAGAAAACGTGGGCTACTGGTGTAATCTCGAAATATACAATGGAAAAGTTCCGTGTTTGGTTGAAAAACAAGCATGGCAATATAGCTCATCTCAATAAATTATGGAATACATCATTCTCTTCTTTTGATGAGGTGGAGTTTCAAGTTCCGTTTGCCGTAAATCTTAAGGGAAAACCGGCCGGCTATGATTGGATGTCGTTTAATATGGATAGAGTGACAGAATGGTTCAAGTTCCTTGATTCAGGAATAAAGAAATACGATTCTGATGCAAAAACACATTTAAAAATCATGCCACATCTTTTCTCGGACGATAAGATAGATCATGGTATTGACATGGAAGCTCTGACAAAACTTTCTGATATAATCGGTAATGACGCTAAAATAGTAAAGAAACAGTGGAACCGCAGAAAGGAAAAAGAATATTGGGAAGGGGTTTATTCTTTCGATTGGAAAGAAGTGACTATGACTTATGATTTTTGCAGGTCGGTTTCTCCAAACAAGCCAAATGTAAACTCGGAGTCACATTACCTTTCCTCGTCACAGTATCGTAACCTTTATATGACACCTGACTTTGTTCGTTCTGCATATTGGCTTGCAACCCTCCATGGTATGAATGTTAATTATACATGGTTTTGGGCAAGAGAAAAAGACGGAGCTATACGAAAAGATCTGATGAATTATAGAGGGCCTGACAATGCGATGAACAATGCATATGCGGCAAGTGTGGTTCAGCAGCCAAGGGTGGCAAACGAAGTTGCAAAAACAATGATGGATCTTAATGCTTTCAGTAGTGAAATCGCAGCAATGCAAAGCCTTAAACAGCCTATACGCCTGTTCTATTCTAAAACTTCTGTCATCAACAAGTGGTTCCATATGCAAAACCTTTTCGATCTTTATCGCAAAATGTATTTCAACGGTGTTCCATTGGGATTTGCTACGGAAGATATAATCAACAGTCAGAAAAATAATCTTTGGGAATTGATAGTAGTGTCGAAAACAGAATTTGTGACAGATGCAGAGTTTAATTCCATACAAAAATATCTTGACAATGGCGGCACGGTTATTATAGATTCTGTCAGTTTGAAGAAAAATGAATATGGACAACCTCGGAATATCTCCTTGAACGCATCTAAAGGCAAGTTAATCCCTATGGATGGCATTGGCAAAATAACTAACGAATCATTTAGAATTCTCGAACAGAAGAAACTTATGCCGGATGTGTTCATTGTAGAGAAAAATGGAATAAACACAAAAGGTTGTATGTGGAGAGTCGTTCCGACAGGCAAGAACAAATATGTCATGTCGATTATAAATTTAGGATGTACAGATGCCATTGTGACTTTGAAGTCAAAGAAAGGAAACATAAAGAACGTCGTAAATCTTATAAACGGAATGTCGCTGGGACAACAATTCACTTTGACTTCCGAAAAAACAATGCTGATAGAAATTCAGAAATAAAGAACTGATAAGTAACTTAAACTTAACATTGTAGATTTATGAAAACCATAAAAACATTATGTTTAGCTATGATGCTTGCATCAGTAAATGGTGTGGCGCAGAATAGGACAGAGTGGTTAGACCCTGAAGTAAACCAGGTGAACCGCATGCCGATGCATACATATTATTTTGCTTATGAGTCTGAAGAACTTGCCATGAAAGGTGATAAATGGCTCTCGGAAAATATCATGTCTTTGAATGGAATATGGAAATTCAATTGGGTAAAAGATTCGGATATGCGCCCTCTTGATTTTTATAAAACAGATTTCAACGACCGTGGATGGGGCAAAATGCCTGTGCCCGGAAATTGGGAAATGAACGGATATGGCGACCCGCAGTATGTCAATCTTGGCTATCCATGGAGAAGCCAGATTGAAGACTGCGAAATAAACGACCTAACCCAGGCATGGACCAACAAATATTATCATACTCCGCCTAAATTTCCTGTTGAGAATAATCATGTAGGCTCTTATAGAAGAAGTTTTGTCATTCCTGCCAATTGGAAAGGAAAAACAGTCATAGCACATTTTGGTGCGGTGACATCAAATATCTATCTTTATGTAAATGGAAAATTCGTAGGATATAGTGAAGATAGTAAACTTGAGGCAGAGTTTGATCTCACCCCTTATGTGAAATTTGGAAAGGAAAACCTTATTGCTTTCCAGGTATTCAGATGGTGCGATGGAACTTATCTTGAGGACCAGGATTACTATAGGCTGAGTGGCGTGTCGCGCGATTGTTATCTTTACGCCAGAAATAATAAACGTATTGACGATCTCCGTATAATGCCTGACTTGGACAAAACATATACTGATGCTACACTTGATGTTTCTTTAAAATTAAATGGACGTCAGACGGTATCTCTCGAACTATTCTCTCCGGACGGACAGCCTGTCGAAACCAAGACGGTTTCAGGGAGTGGTCACCAGACAGTAAGCTTCAATGTGAAGTCTCCTCTGAAATGGACTGCAGAGACTCCTAACCTTTATAAACTTCTTGCCATTTCAAATGGTGAGGTAATTCCCGTAAATGTTGGTTTCCGCAAGGTGGAACTGGATAACGAAAAAGGACAAATTCTCGTGAACGGACAGCCTGTATTATTCAAAGGTGCCGATCGTCACGATATTGACCCGGATTATGGATATGTAATCAGTAAGGAAAGAATGCTTCAGGACATACGTCTCATGAAAGAATTAAATATAAATGCCGTACGTACGAGCCATTATCCTAATGATACATATTGGTATGATTTGTGCGATAAATATGGAATTTATGTGTGTGCAGAAGCTAATATTGAATCACATGGATGATGCTCTTCGAAGATCGTTCGCTTGCAAAAAACAAACAATATGCCAAAGCGCACCTCGAAAGGAATCAACGCCATGTACAGCGCAATTTCAACAATCCTTCCATAATATTCTGGTCGTTGGGTAATGAAGCAGGTATGGGACCAAACTTTGAAGCTTGTTATGAATGGATTAAGAAAGAAGACCCGTCAAGAGCATGCCAGTTCGAGCCGGCTATGTCTCAGGTCATAAGAGACCTTAACAAAGGTATGCCATTGGAAGAATCGCTCAAAAAAAATCCAAGTGTTAACTATACTGACATATTCTGTCCTATGTACGCGGGATACAGTCCTTGCGAAAAATATGTAAAGGCAAATCCTAAAAAGCCTCTTATCCAATGCGAGTACGGGCATTCAATGGGTAATTCAATGGGAGGTTTCGAACATTATTGGAACATGATACGCAAATATCCTCAGTTTCAGGGAGGTTTCATTTGGGACTTTGTAGATCAAGGTATTCGTAGATATGATGAAAATGGTAATATGTATTATGCCTATGGAGGTGATTTTAATCCGTATGATGCTTCCGACAATAATTTCTGTGCCAACGGACTAATCAGTCCTGATCGTGTGCCTAATCCGCAAAGTTATGAGGTCAAATATTTCCATCAACCGATATGGACAAGTGCATCCGATATCAAGAATGGAAAAATAAATGTTTATAATGAATATTTCTTCCGCAGTCTTGATGCATATATCATGAATTGGGACTTGTCAGTAAATGGAAAAATTGTTGAAGAAGGAATTGTTTCAAAACTTGATGTACCGGCGCGAGAAACTGTTGAACTTCAGATTCCATTCTCACGCTCAAACTTTGCCGATACAGACGAGGTCTACTTGAATGTCTATTACACACTCAAGCAATCCGAACAGTTGCTTCAGGCCGGTCATATCATAGCTAAAAGCCAGATTGAAGTAAATATTCCTAATCATAAGTTCCAACAGTTGAGCAACAATCCCGTTGGTCATGCCGAAATTATAGCACCTCGTATAAAGGAACCGGATGTTAACAGAGTAATAGTTGAAGGCGAGAACTTTAATATAGAGTTTAGCAAGGTCGATGGTTTCCTGTGTCGTTACGATGTCAATGGAGTATCAATGATAGAAAAAGGCTCAAGCTTGACACCAAATTTCTGGCGTGCCGGAACAGACAATGACTATGGCGCACGTCTCAACCTCAAGTATAAAGTCTGGAAAAATCCGGTAATGAAACTGAACAACATTACTTCTAAAGTTGAAAATTCCATGGTCTATGTAGATGCAGAATATCAAATGCCTGAGGTATTCTCTACATTAAGACTATCGTATGTCATCAACAATGAGGGAGCCATTCAGGTTACTCAGAAACTCTTGACAGATAAAGGCAAAAAAGTTCCAAATATGTTCCGTTACGGAATGCGTATGAGGATGCCTAAAGAAATGTATTATAGCCATTTCTATGGACGAGGACCTGTAGAAAACTATATAGACAGAAACCACAATTCGTTTGTCGGTATATATAAAATGACCACACAAGAACAATTCTACCCATACATTCGTCCGCAAGAAAATGGTTGTAAGACCGACATCAGATGGTGGAACCAAACAAATAAAGGTGGTATAGGTTTGAATTTTGTGGCTTCAAAACCTTTCTCTATGGTAGCATTGAACTATACAATTGAATCTCTTGACGATGGTGACCTCAAAGATCAAAGGCATTCAGGTCAAGTAGAACCTGCCGATTTTATCGAAGTATGCATAGATTACGCCCAGCAAGGATTAGGTGGCGAAAATAGTTGGGGTAGCACCTGTTTGCCTCAATACAGGCTAACATATAAAGATTACGAGTTTACATATCAGATTAAACCACTGGATACAGTTTATTAATTAATTTTTTTGTTTAGGGTATCGCAAGCTTACATATCGAAAAAATATTAAGCTTGCGATTTTTTTCTTTATCCAAAGTCCGTCCCATGTCATATAATCCGAAAGTTTCTTTCCCATAGTCCTAAATAAGTATCGCAAAAAGCATAGAATTTACATTGTGTTTATTATAGTTAAATATCACCCTTAAGTGTGATTATATTTTAAAATTATTTGTATATATAGAATATAATCCCTAAACTTGCAAAGACATCAGACAACCTACATTTAATTTAAAGTCTAAAAGAACGATATTTAAGAGAAAAACAATAATTCATAAACTAAAATTTAATTATCATGAAAACAAAAGTATTATTCCTTGGATTGGTCATTGCTTCAATGGCTTCAGCAAACGCTCAGACATTTAATAAAAACAATTACGCTTTCGAGGTAGGCAAGATGGCCGCAAACCTATCTGTTAAAAGTTCATGTAACTGGTGGTTGCAGGATAATGATGTATTCGCCGTTACAGATTCAAAGAATCATACACCAAATGGAAAACACAGTCTGTGCTTTAAAAGCGAAAGTATTTTAGAGAAACTGAAGATGGCATGTGGAACATTCAACCAAAACGGTCTTGTGGAATTGAAAGATGGAAAATACATAGCCAAGTGTTGGATTTTTATAGAGTCAGGTAAATTGAAAAACTTTACGATGTATTTCCCGAACGCCAAATATAAGGACGGCAAAAAACTTGCTCCAAATTCTAATGAAAAACCAGATTTCGAATCGCCTTATCGTTCGTCTATGCTTAAGACTGGATGGGTGAAACCAGGAAAATGGGTTCAAGTGAAATCCGAACCTTTCCATTTGGATGGTAATAAGGAGATTGATATGTTGAAAGCCCCTCTTCATATCAATGTACCAAAAGGAACAGAACCTGTAGTTTTCTATATTGATGACATTACTTTCGAGAAAGTTGATTAAAAAGAAAGTATATTTCAGGTCTTATGATTGATGCTTTCCATTAATAATAATGCTTGAAAAACATTTTAAAAACAAATTTATATGATAAGAAATAACAAGAAGTTTAACAGGAGGGTTTTTTTCTTATTGTCCTTTCTATTTGTCTCTTTAGGGCTGTTTGCGCAGAAGATTACAGTTAAGGGAGTCGTAAATGATGCAACAGGCGAACCGGTTATAGGTGCAAATGTCATTATCAAAGGAACTTCGGTAGGTACAATTACCGATTTTGATGGAAATTTTACATTAAATGCAAATGCCAAAGATGTGTTGGTCGTTTCATTTATTGGTTACAAGAATGCTGAGGTTAAAGTTAAGCCTAATATGGTTATAACTTTGAGAGACGATACTCAACTTTTGGACGATGTCGTAGTAATCGGTTATGGTGCAGTTAAGAAGAAAGAACTTACAGGGGCTGTGGCCCAAGTTAAGTCCGAAGAGTTGACCAAAATCAATACATCCGATTTGGGTAACGCACTTCAGGGTATGGTGTCGGGTGTTAGCGTCACCGCAGAGAGTGGTGCTCCTGGAGCAAGTTCAAATATTCTTATTCGTGGTGTAACTTCAGTTAGTGGTGGAAATACTCCGCTTTATGTAGTAGATGGAGTTCCTCAAGAAGGTGACCCTCGCATCAGCCCGAATGAAGTTGAAACAATTGATATTTTGAAAGATGCCGCTTCGTGCGCTATTTACGGAACTCGTGGAGCTGCCGGAGTTATTTTGATTACTACTAAAAAAGGTTCTGCCGGAGCCATGAAAGTTACATTCGATGGTAGTTTTGGTGTTAAGAAAATTGTATCAAACGATTTTTTGATGAATGCTTCAGAACAGAACTATTTTGAGATAATTCGTAATAGAGCCTTGAAGCCTGATCTGCTTGACGACCAAGTGATTTTGGATTTGTACAAGGTTCCTGGCTATTTCCATAACAATACAAATCTTTTGGATCAGATATTTATTGATAATGCCATAAATCAGAATTATTCGTTAAATTTGAGTGGAGGTGGAAATGGCTTGAACTATAGTGTTATGATGGGATATTTCAATCAGGGAGGTAGTATTATTAATTCAGGATTTGACAGATTTAATACCCGTGTAAATCTTAATTACACTAAAGGAAAGTTCTCTATGAGGGGAAGTGTAGGTCTGTCTGTCGAAGATACGGATTATTCTCCAAGTGGAATTATTGTTCAATCTATCAAGTATTATCCGTCGCAGCCATATATAGCTCAGGATCAGAGCTTTGAGACAGCCGGTGGCGAGGAACAAAATAGAATTGGATATGTACTTCAGACTTTCTTTTCTAAAGATAATTTGCGTACATCTAATTCTTTCGCAAACTTAAATGCAAAATATACCGTAATAAAAGGTCTTGACCTTTCGGCACAAGTGTCAATGAATGAAAGTCATGGAGTAAGAAACCAGTTCAGACCATATAAAGAAATCATTAATCAGAATACTGGCGAACTGATATCTAAGCCGGAAGACAGTTATGCTTTGGCTCGTTCTATTAATAGAAATTCTATAACATGGAATTTTGGAGCGCAATATCAGAATACTTTTAACAAGCATAAAATTACCGCATATGCTGGTGTGACTGGCGAAGAATATAATTTCGAAGGTTTCTATGCCAGAAAAGAAGGGGTGCTGAACAATGACATCGAAGTTATAAATGGTACGTCAATCAACCCGGAAGCTGGTTCAGACGGAAATTATACGAACAAACTTCTTGGTACTATAGCCCGTTTGCAGTATGACTGGAAGAGCAGGTATCTATTAAGTATGAGTATGCGTGCGGATGCGTCTTCGCGTTTTGCAAAAGAAAACAGATGGGGATTTTTCCCGTCTGCATCGGTGGCATGGAATATAAGTGATGAGCCATTCTTCAAACCTTTGACAAAGGTGGTAAACAATTTCAAGTTGAGAGGTAGTTATGGTACTACAGGTAACCAGAATTTTTCTCCATATTCATTCTATTCGACTGTTTCTCCAGGATACGATTATACCACAGGAACAGGTTCTGGTGAATATCTTGGATTAGGTACTACACAAGTGAAATATGCAAACCCCGACGTTAAATGGGAGACTTCAGAGCAATACAATTTGGGTCTTGACCTTGCTTTTTTGAATAATAAGGTAACATTGACTGCCGAATATTATTCGACAAGAAAGAGAGATATGTTATTCCCGGTTACTTTGCCTGGTTCAACCGGTTCCGCATCACAGCTTACAATGAATGTTGGAAATATGGTAAATAGTGGGTATGAGCTGGCTGCACAATATCGTTCACATATTGGTAAATTCTATTATAATTTAAGTGGAACGTTCAGTACCAATACTAATAAAATTACTCGCATTAATGGAGATGGTACAAGAATAAGTGCTTATAAATGGGGACTTGTGTCAGGAGCACAAAATGTATCTCAGGTTACATATATAGCAGAGGGGTACGAGGCCGGTGCTTTCTTCCTTTATCCTACAGATGGTATAATTAATTCATCTGAAAAGCTTGCAGCTTATCAGAAGATAAATCCGTCTGCAAAAATGGGTGACCTTATATATAAGGATACGGACAAGGATGGAAAAATAACAGACAATGATAGGGTATATTGTGGTAGTGGTTTGCCTAAATATGAGATAGGTTTCATTATGCAATTCAACTATATGGGATTCGATTTGTATACCAATTTTTATTCAGCTCTCGGACATGAAATTATGAATGGTTCACGAGCTACAGCTTTTGGATATGGAAGACATAAAGATTTGGTTGCAATGTATTCACCTGTAAATACAGATTCTCCTATACCGACATATCGTGGTGACTTGAAGTCACATCCCAACTATCATGCTGATACTGACTTGTGGCTGGAAGATGGCTCTTATTTAAGACTGAAGAATATTACATTAGGATATACGTTACCTAAGAGTATAACAACCAAATGGCATTTGAATAAATTCCGAGTTTATATAGCTGCACAAAACTTGTTTACTCTTACGAAATATTCTGGATACGACCCGGAAATTGGTGGTAACATCAGCACAAGAGGTATGGATATGGGTAACTATCCAAGTTTTACAACTTACAGTGCAGGTATCAATTTATCATTCTAATTTAGTATGACGATGAATAATATATTAAAAAGTATAGCTATATTGACAGTCGCATTGCCTACTTTCACATCTTGCGACAATTATTTGACAGAACTTAATCCAAATGAAACCACCACCGAGGTATTTTGGAATACTTTGTCGGATACTCAATCCGGAATATATGCTACATATGCAGTATTACGAAACGATTATGTCTTGAATATACGCCAGGAAGCATGGCGTTCTGATATGGGATGGCCCGGATATGGACGACCAGTTCCGCAAAATAACGACGAGGGTTGGTCGTGGTACACACATTTGTATAATTACACCACAGATGCCATATCAAGAAAATGGGATGCTCTTTATACTGGAGTATGGCGTGCAAATCAGGTTATATATGCATTGGAAAATAGGATAGACAGGGAGGCTTTAAGTGCCGAAGACCAGTCTAAATGGGACTATCAGATGGGACAGGCCAGATTTATGAGAGGTTTGATGTATTTTTATCTTTCGTCAGCGTTTAACAACGGAAGCGTGGTTTTGCGTAAAAACCTTATCCAGTCCACTTCTGAATTCAATCAGCCATTGGCACCAGCCGAAGAAGTATTGGAATTTTATCGTGCAGATTTGCAGGCAGCTTATGATTTGTTGCCATATACCAATCCGTCAGGACAGGCATACGTGGGACTTGCTACCAAAGGAACTGCGGCTACTATTTTAGCTACCAGCTATATGTACACAAAAGATTATGATAAGGCGGAACCTTTGTTCTATGAGGTGATAACCGATAAACGTTATGGTTACGAACTCGTTCAGAACTTGTCAAAGATGTTTACCACTGCCGGAGAGTTTAATTCCGAGTCCATTTTGGAAATATCTTATTCGCTCGACCAACGTCCTGATATCGGAACATGGGATGACAACTGTATGTACAATCGTTTGAACTCTATGACTACGAGTACAGTTGGATGTCTTGTTCCTGCATGGTTGGTCTGGGCATACAACAATGAAGAAATGGATCCGGCTGTACCGGAAAACCATTTGGATGGTGATCTTAATAAAGCCTTAAGAAATGTTTCTTTGCGTGCGTCCTCCATGGTTGCTTTGATAAATGATGTCACTACTCCATATTATATCACAGGCAATACGGCTGAACAGCCCAATATGTATGGTGGTCCTAAGGCTGAGTGGGGATTTGGTAAATACAAGAAATACACCAATCACGATATCGTGACAGAAGAAAAGGCTGTAATGTCCGGAAAAAATGTTGTGGTAAATCGTTTGTCCGACGTGTATTTGATGTATGCCGAATGTTTGCTTGTAAAAAATGACGTTCAAGGTGCATTGAATTATATCAACGAAATCAGATACAGATGGGGGTTGAAATTGTTGGGTACAACAGGAAAATACAGTTCACGCACATACGATGGCAAAACTTATTCAAAAGAAGAAGTCTTGCATCATTTGCAGTTTGTAGAACGTCCTTTGGAACTTTCAGTGGAAGGACATCAAATCAGATGGCAGGATTTGTTGAGATGGGGCTTGCTTGAAGACGATGATAATAATATTTTCAAAAAGCTTTCCACGGATGAGGAATATGAATATTGGACAAATAATTTTGCTGCTGTGAAACTTGACGGGACTCCTCTGACGGATTTGAAACAGAACTGCACTTTGGTTAAGACAAAACCTTCGGGCAATCCCAAGACGCAGTTTATCAATTACGAGTATGATGATGCGGCGATGAACTATAGGAAATCTTATAACGCGTATTATCCGATACCTCAGAAAGAAATAATGAATAACACTGCTATTCAGAAATAATTATTGGTTGATGAATTTTTAATGATAATTACAGTATGAAAAATAAATATATAATAAATTCACTTATAGCTGCGGCAATGCTTTCTGTTGTGGGTTGTAAAAACGATTATGATCCCATGGATACTCTTTGTGACGTTTCGTGGTACACAAGTGAAACTATTAAGCAAAGCGGAGTTTACAAAGTAAATGTCGATTCTTTTATTTCATTCATGGATTTATCTCAGGGATGTCTGAAACATGAATGGATAATAGAAGAAGGTTCCAAGTTCTTGAAAAATGATTTTAATTATAAAGATGGTAATTTAAGCTCCCAAGTAGATGAAAACAAAGGTTTAGTTTCTACCAGACAACAAGAAAGTGTATTCTTTGCAAAACCAGGTATGACCAAGGTTGTTCTGAGGAATGTTTTTTCCGAATGGGTCAGGTCTAATACTTCTGAGCCTGTTGAAGCCGTAAAGGAAGGTGATGACTGGGTATTGACAAAAGAATTTCCTATTGATGTCTATGGTAAGCTCGACCCTGCTGTAACAGTAAAGAAACTGGATGGCACTGTTGTACTCGACATTGAACCGGGTTATGAAGTATCCGACGATAAGGAGCAATGGACTAAAATAGAATTGATGGCTGGCGACCAGTTGGTATTTATAGATAAAGAGGGTGGCGACCGTCCTGATTCTCGGACATGGGCTGTTGCTAACAGGACATACAGCGATAAAGAGGCTGTGGTAAGATTTACCAATGCCAATACTTTCTCTGGATTTACAATTTCGAGTTCAAGAAAAGAACCTAAGGCTAATGTCAGAAAGATTATTCCTCTTGTTGTAACAGTGAAGCCTTGTACAGACCCGTTTGAAATTGATTATGCTTCGTCGTATGTTGATGTCACTTCTCCTGATATTATCGTGCTTCAAGCAAAAAATGGTGCCTTTCTTAAGGCAACTGGTGTAACAGATGATTTTACTGTCAAGGTAGCATCAGATAATACAGAATTAGATGTTATAGAAGTTGTAATTGACGAAAGCGACAACTCCAGATTGAATTTGAAACTCGCAACACCTGTTTATCCTGATGAAAAGATCTTGGTAAGTTATAACGCAGGTGCAAATGAGATTGTGGCTACGAATGCCAACAGGGTTTTGCAGAATTTCTCAGACCAGGAAATAAGAAACGACTATTTAGGAGAAAGTGTCATACCTGATGCTGCATTGAAATTATGTGGATTTGAATTGCCGTATGCAGGTAATTATTGGGCCGATAATAATTCTTTGAAACATTGTAGCTTGTCGGGCGACAGGTATTACGAAGGAGCACAGTCTCTTAAGGTCGATATTAATTCGGTATTAAGCAGTCAAATATTCTTCATGCAGTCGGAACCTAAATACTTTGCGTTAGAACCGGGTACATACAAGCTTATGCATTATATTTATGTGGAAAAAGCAGGTTCAGGTCTTGCCGGTAAACCATATAGCGCATATAGTATGGGGGCTAATAATGAACAACATGATGAAGACGGACAGATTGTCCAATTCAAGTTCCCTGAAAAAACAGGAGAGTGGGTTCTTAATTCATTGGTTGTGACATATACTGCCGACGATATTAAGAACGGAAAAATGGGATATAAGTTTGTATTCCCGCAGACAACACCACAGGGAAGCTTGTTCTATATTGATAACATAAATCTAATCAAATTAAGATAAAATGCTAATAGTCATGAAAAAAATATTTCATTACATATTCTTGCTGGCAACATTCCTCTTGCTATCATGTCAACCGGAGAAATGGGAGGTAGATGTTCCGGCAAAAGAATCAATTTATGAATTGACGGAGGTGACGAGTGGAAAAATCAAAATAGACTTGATGGAGGTTTATCGTACCAGGCCATTGATGATTCAGTTTGTCGCCAATCAGGCCACTGCATTCAAAACTTCCGATTTTGTAGACAATTCTACTACAACCAACTTTGATTTCTCGTTCAAGATAGTGTCCGAGGTCGAAGCTGCTCGCGCCGAAGGCGAGAAAGTGGAAAGGATTGACGAATATATTTGTTCCGGTAGCAAGCTGGACGGTAAATCAACCATGGAAGTAACTACCACAATAGGAACTTCTGTTACCACCACGTCGTATACGATGAAGATAGCCGAGACGGAGAAATACACTCCTTCAAGCGAGGAATATCATTACAAGGCTGCGTGGGATTCATCGGCTGTCAATGTGATAATGGTTGACACTTTCCTTACATTTACCAATAAGTCCGTGGGATGTAAATCTCATGAGTGGATAATAGAAGAAGGCAATGGATTCTTGAAAAAAGGATTTAATGTAGACGACGATTTGCGCCAACAGCTTGTTGAAGGCTTGTCGTCTAATGAAGACACGGTCAGTGTTCTGTTTGGTAAAACAGGTGTTTCTTCTGTTACTTTGCGTAATGTATACGACAAACCGGTGGCTTTGGAAGATGGCTCTTTAAGAGCCATTCAGGATGAAACTACAGGCGATTGGGTTATTACCAAGAAATTCGAAGTTAATGTTTATGGTGGATTGGAGCCGCGGTTTAAAATAACCAATATGGCTACAGGAGAAACTATGGACGAAAAATCGGAATCTATAACATGGACCATCGAAGCCGGACAGAAAATAAAGGTTGAAGATTTGACTGAATCCGATCGTCCGGATGCAAGGACTTGGAATGTGGAAGGTTCTTCGGAAAAAACATCAACAGAAGAGTTTGCGGAATTTACTTTTGCTGTTCCGGGTGAGTATTCTGGTTTCACATTTGTGGCCAAACGTACGCAGCCTGCTGCTGTGGCAGTCGAAGTGACCAAAAACATTCCTTTGAAAGTTATAGTAAAGAAATCGGAGAAACCATTTACTATGCAGTCTGTTTCCATTTCTTCCGAAGCAAACAGTCAGATTGTAATCAAGGCCGACGGAGCATTCAAAAACGAGAATTTAGAACAGGCTGTCGCAGACTTTACTTTGACTGTAAATGGTGTTGATGGTAATCCTGTCGAAAATCTTGCTGTTTCTGAAATTAATGTTCTTGCAGATGGTAATTTGGCTCTTGTTTTGTCTGACCGCATATACGAAGGTGAAACAGTGAAACTTTCGTACAATGGTGATAAACTGACTTCTGTAGACGAAAGGACTCTTTCAAGTTTTGACAATGCCGAAGCTGTTAATTCTATTAAAGATATTTCTGTACTTCCATTAAATGAAGGAAAGAATGTAAATAGCTTTGAAGGTGGAACTGGTTTCTGGTTGACGAACGAATGGTGGGCTGCCAATTTCTTTTATGGAAATCAAGTAGGAGTAAATGGTGTTGTACAAGGCTCATCAGAACAAGCTTGTGAAGGAAGCCGTTCTTTGAAAATATCCTATTTGGAAACTACGTCTATTGACGAAGGAAAGAAAAATGACCAGATGCAGATAATGTATGCAAAAGCTCATTATTCTCCGACAATACCAGTGGGCAATTATAAGTTTAGTTTTAATATTTACATCACAAGTGATAGCAACAATAATATTAAATCTAAAAACTTCTGGTTCTATTATGGTACAGATGGCAATGCCTCTACGAAAATAGCAGATTTCTCTTTCAATCAAACCAGAGGCGAGTGGGTGAAACTTTCGAAAAATATATCCTTGAATAATGATATTCAGAAATTTTCTCTAAAACTAACAGTGCCTTCATGTAATGCATTACAGTCAGGTGTGGTCTTTTATATAGATGACATACAGCTGATACCTGTAAGATAAAATAATTATATAGTTTTATTGAACCTGCTTATTTATACCAATTATGCTTAAGCAGGTTTTTTAATAATTCATTCATCATGAAAAGATTATTTCAAACGAAACTTTTTTGTTTTTATATTTGCTATACTTACGGGTGGCGCTACAATATCTTGCCATGAAGAGAAAATTGGAAATGATTCCGGAATAGATTCTCCCGATGGTAACGATGGCTCAACTCTGCCCGACCATGGCGGCGGTAGTTCCAAACCGGAGATGGGGGATGAAATAACGGCTGTGGATGGCACTAAGCTTGAGGAATTAAGTAAATGGACCGTCACCCCGCATACCAATCCCGGACTTTTTGTTCAGGACGAGGCTTTTTCCAACGAGTTCGATACCGACGGCAAGGCTTACGGCAGTAATTGGCTGGCTGCCACACAGACATTCGAAACCATAGACTTTCATCCCGAAAATGTGATGATGAAAGATGGAAATCTGAACGTTACCATCAGGCATAATGAACACGATGCGCCTTATGGCGAAAGTTCCATACATATGTATTTCCAGTCGGGGATGTTGCGCTCCAAATCCAAAACCACTTATGGATATTATGAAGCAAGATAAAAGGCGCGCACGTGTTCAAAGGCACTTGCTCGGCTTTCTGGCTATATAACATTCCATGGGAAAAGGTGGAGGGAGAGCCTTACCCGCGAAAAGTGGTGTACAATGAAATCGATGTGGTAGAGTTGCAGCAAGTACCAAAGGATTTGCACATTATGAGCTGTAATTACCATATCATGGTGTTGAAAGACGACTGTGTGTCAAAGGATTTTATCCGTCCTGACGATATGTGGGGGACCAACGAGTGTCTTGTGAAATGGGATTCGCGCGACGACTATCATCTCTACGCTTGCGAGAACCGCCCGGATTCTATAATATGGTATATAGACAACCGGCGTGTAGCCTCGAAACCTAACTACTACTGGCATCTGCCGATGTATGTTGTCCTTTCCGTCGAACCACGTACTCCGTTTGAAAAATATGTCAATGGAGAACGTTTTCCCGTCCCGACCACCAAAGAACAGGCCGATGCGGCCGGATTTCCCTCTACCATGAAGGTAGACTATATACGCACATGGCGAAGAAAGGATTATTCACAATTCAAGTCCTCCAAGAGGGAGTACAATCCTAATGATTTTTAAGCTTTCATTTGTATGGATGTACTGCTCGGAAATCTTTCTTGAAAAATGCTGTATAACATATGTTGTTAAATAAATATTAAAAAGCTTGCTGTTTTGCTCTTTAATATGTGTTTTTGTGTAGATGTCGGACAAAAGAAAGCTCTTTCCTCTAAAAACACTGCGATGTTAGGCTGTATATCTCGTTAGGATTTTTATTTGTTTACGAATACTAATTAAATAAAATATATTAATATGAAAACAAATCAAACAATAATCGAAAATGGTTCTTTGAAGGACGTTTCTTATGAATTCCCCAAGTGTGTAGTGATTAATGTTGAGTCGGAAGGTGTCTTGTGTTCAAGTGGGGATAAGGGTGTCGGTATGGATAATTTTACAATAAGTGAATCAAATCGTTTCGATTCAAGCATTTGGAAATAACCATTTAAAAATTTGAAATTATGATTAGAAAATTTTTTTGTATATTGAGTCTTGTAACACTTGCAACATCTTGTACTAAAGATAACTTTGGGAATGATAAAAATAGCGGTGATACGATAACCATGAATGTTTCGGCATCTATGCCAACTCCGAAACAAGAAACTATGCTTGAATCAAGAACAGTTGTTGATCAGATTACAAAAAATAATATATCATTAAAATGGGTAAAAGATACGGATACAAAAGCTTATGCTCTTACTCTTTCTACCGACAATGAAGGGCAACAAGTAATGGGGCAGCCGCCTTTTAATATTGATCGTTATAGTGACGATATGAAATCCGTGTATTTTAATGCAAGTTTTAATTCAGGATTTAAAGAAGCATATTTTTATTATCCCTATGCTAATACCATTGATAGAAAAACTAAAGTTCTGACTATACCGGCAGAACAAACTAAGGCAGGTTTTAATAAATACAATGTAATGATTTCAGATAAAATAACGCCAACTAAATCCGGTGATTTGTCTGTAACGTATAAACAGTTGACATCAATCGTATATGTAGAAGTAGAGAATATTCCTGATGATAAAACTATTGCAAACAGGTTCTTAATCAAATTCCGTGCTAGTAAAGCTCATTGAAAGGCCGATGGATAAAGGGATATCGGCATATTAGAAATAACAAATAAATTATCCAAACTATATGCATCTTAAAGTACTCCAGAATAGCCATGAATAAGGTAATTGAACATAAATAAGTAGCACGGAATTTGATTAAGAACCTGCAAACATTACTTTTTATCCATCCAATAAAGATGGAGGTTCAGTTAAAACAGTGGTTTTAAACCAATTAACTTTAGGATTCAATGAAACCCAAACACTGACTCAAACTTATGAGTCGAGTTTAAATTCGGAAAAGTGGATGAGATATACATTTAACGAAGGTGATGAAGCTGATAAATGTATGTTTATTATCTATCCGCCGGCTATGAATAGTGTTAAGGCGGATGATATGACTTTCACTGTAAACTATACAGACGGAACTAAGAAGAATTCAAAATTATCTTCTGATAGTGAAGGTGTAAACAGGATGCTTCAAGCTTTTAATGCTTTGAAGGCAGGAGAAGTGTTATGTCTGACTATACCAGGTTCTACGGCACCAGCTAACTAAAGATATCTATTAAAGTGCAGTTAACAGAATCCTCAATCTAACTGCCGGATTTATACACTAAAAATATTGGAGCATTCTTTTTCTATCCAGTTAAATTCAAGCGCCTCGACGTTTTGATTAAAATGACGAAGAATTTAAGAGAAAACGTTTCGTCGTTTTATCCAAAATGCCGAGGCGTTTTTTGTGATTCGAAATTGCTGTGAATCAGCTTTCCCTTTTGCTTTTAGCATAATTGGAAAGTATTGTTTTTATAAAATAAAAATATATTATACTATGAACAGATTTTTGTATTTATCATCAGCTTTGTTTCTTTCTGTAAGTAATTCGTCTTGTTTTAAAGATAAGACTGATGTAGATAAGCCCAATTTACTTGTAATTATGACTGATGAACATTCTATAAGGACTTTGGGGTGTTATAGAGAACATATGGCAGAATGTCAGAGAAACTTGTGGGGAAGTTCGCTTAAAATAGAGACCCCAAACATCGATAGGCTTGCTTCTGAAGGAGCTTTATGTTTGAACTTTTTCACTTCCGCACCTGTATCAACACCGGCCAGGGCGTCATTCCAGACTGGACTTTATCCTGCTGCTGCAGGGGCGCTATCAATGGTATGCCAATGGATTCAAATCTCATGACTTTTGCTGATGTACTTTCTGAAAATGGATATTCGACTACTTACGTTGGCAAATGGCATCTGGCAGGAGTTCCTAAAATTCCTGGCAGAATGTACTACGAGCCTGGCTTTTCTTTTGGGTGGCAGAATAGAAACTATATGTTTGAGACAGATCACGAGAAGTGGTATAAGGTGAAAGAAAAACCCAATAGAATATACATCACCAATAAGAATAAAGAAGGGGATGATGCTTATGAATACAGTACTGACTTTTTGACAAATAAAGTCATTGAATTGTTGGAAGAACGTGATAATCGTCCGTTTTGTATGATGCTGTCGATTCCCGACCCTCATTCACCTGATCTGTGCAAGGAACCTTACATATCACAGTATGCTAAAATTGAAATTACCAACCCATCTACAAATACTGAAGAGTTGCTTAATGCTCGTCCGGGATGGGGGATAGGGGGAAAAGCTCAAGCAGAAAAATTTGTTCCTAAAAATATCCGGAATTATTTTGCTATGGTTAAATGTATAGATGACAATGTTGGAAAAATCTTGAAATATCTGGATGATAATAGTCTGACTGATAATACGATAGCTGTTTTTACATCCGATCATGGAGACATGCTTTATAATCACATGAGAGTTGATAAAGGTTGCCCTTATGATGATGCAATAAGAGTTCCTTTTATTGTGAGATATCCTTCACGTATAATGTCGGGGAAAGTGATAAAAAGAGCTTTGAATACAACTGATTTTCCTCCTACTATATTGGGACTGATGGGCTTTAATGAATTGGGTGAAGTTCATGGTGAAGATGAGAGCTGTATTTTGAAAGATACAGTCAGTGTCGTGGAGAATGGCAGAATGGTATACATCACTGACTCTCCTTTTAGTGAGTGGATTGCTATCACAGATGGGAAATACAAGCTTGTTTTGTCATGCAAGGATAAGCCTTGGTTACTCGATATAGAGAAAGACCCTTTGGAAATTCAGAATTATTATGATGCTCCTGAATATTCGGATATTAGGAAAAGATTTCAAGATGAATTAATTTTAAAAATGAAGAAATATGATGAACCTGCTTTAAAATTAGATCGTCCTTTCCTATATAGCAGTGACGATGATATAACATATAAATCTCCTTATTATGGAATGAACAGAAAACAGATTAGTGAGGTTGAAAAGGGAACTTTGGAGAAATATATTATCGAAATGCATAGAGATTATTATCGAAAATATTAAGAATGAAGTAGTTTTTGTACTTATATTGTGATTTTAATCACAGAAAGTTTCCGTTATTTAAGAAAAAGTTATCATATTTGCATCATAATATGACATCAGATAACTTGAATAAAAAAATAATAACAAAAAATAATAACATATGAGTTCGGATTTATTGAAAGGATTACCAAGTTTGGCCAATGAATCTGTGGCTAAACAGGTGACGGATATTTTGACAGATTTAATCGTGTCGGGAAAGATTAAACTTGGCGAGTATCTCCCCACTGAGGAAGACTTGTGCCGCGAGTTCGGAATAGGCAGAAGTTCTGTAAGGGAAGCCATCAAGACCCTTGAGTCGAGGGGAATGGTAAAGAAGTTTCACGGCAAGGGGATGGTAGTGATAGACGAAAGCGCGGCGGCTACTGCCAAACTGCTGCAGATATCGCTGAAAATGAAAAAAACTACGATGAAGGATATCATGGAGTTCCGAAACTCGATAGAAATCAAGATGACGGAGTTGGCTGCCAAACGTGCCACCGACGAACAGATACAAATTATTTCCGGTCATTTGGAAAAGATGAAGAACGAGGAGTACAAGCTTGACACATTTGCTGAATTCGACTATAATTTCCATAAATCAATAGCCGACGCTTCCGGCAACAGTGTGTTCTCGCTGATGATGGAAACCATGCGTCCGATGCTTTATAATCATATCATATATACGCTGAATCCTACATTCAATCCTGAACATTCGAACCATTATCACGAAAAAATCCTTCAAACCATCAGGGACAGGAATCCTGAAGAGGCGGTAGAGGCCATGCGTTTGCATCTGACCGGAACGGAAAGGATAATAGAAGAACTTGAAGGCGTAAACGTCACTATATAGGTGGCTGCCCATCACGATAATTCAAGCCCTGCCATTGCCGATATGTCTGTCGGCGATGGCAGGGCTTTTGTTTTTAACATATAATATTTATTGAAAAATTTACAGAAAAGCTTGTTTGTATGATAATAAGAATGTATTTTTGTGCAGATGTCAGACAACATAGCTCGTGCGTGTAGCTTTCGAACAACAATTGTTGTATTATTCAATCTGGGCGTGTCTGATGAGTATTATTCATTTTTAAGATATAGCGTCAAAAAACATTTTAACAAACTTAATTTAACTTATGACTTCCAAGATATTAAATAGTTTGCCTCATTTAGCCAATGACTCTGTGACTAAGCAGGTGACAGACATACTGTCGGACTTAATAGTTACAGGCAAAATTGTAGAAGGGGATTTTTTGCCAACAGAAGAAGATTTGTGCCATGAGTTCGGTATAGGGCGTAGTTCGGTGAGAGAGGCCATCAAGACGCTTGAGTCCAGGGGTATGGTGAGAAAACTCCATGGCAAGGGGGTGGAAGTGATAGACGAGAGTGCCAAGGCCACAACCGAAATGCTTCATATATCGCTCCGGATGAAGAAAACGACGGTACGTGATTTTATGGAATTCAGAAAGTCTATGGAAATCAAGATGACCGAAATGGCTGCCTGTCGTGCCACGTCTGAACAAGTGAAAACCATCGAAGAAGTTTTAGAGAAGATGAAGACGGACGAATACAGACTTGAGACATTTGCCGATTACGACTTCATGTTTCATAAATCGATAGCCGATGCTTCGGGCAACAAAGTCTTTTCGCTGATGATGGAGACCATCCGCCCCATGCTTTATTCTCATATCATTTATACGCTCAACCCGAATTTCAATCCGGAGCTGTCGAACCATTTCCATGAAACCATACTTGAGGCCATAAAAGCTAAAGACCCCAATGCAGCATCAGCCGCCATGGCTGCACATTTGGCGGGAACAAAGAGTATAATAGATGAACTGGAAAGTGCTAATGTAACGTTGTAACTATTATATTTAAATTGATATCCATGAACAATAGTTCGTTAAAAATTCGCCAAGCCTAAGCGGCTCTGGCAGTAAATAAAATGAGTTCTTTGAAGAGTTTGTCAATAACTTGCATGTCTGGGTTAATCCCAAACACGCAAATAAATCGTTCAAGCATATACGCATTGTGTATGAATGACTTGCAAGAGGATATGGAATAGGCTATTCCGAGCCTCTTACATGCCGCTTTGGTCAAGTTGACAGCAGCAAGCGATGCATTGAAGTGAAAATCCAACTTTCTGAAGTCAGTTGACTGACAGTTGGTAATTCCAGCATGCTGCTTTCCATCTCTAAAGCAAAATTCCAATTGGAACCTGGTTCTGTAATAATCCAGGACTTCGCATCCATCCATGGAATCATCTGTAGAGAAATAAAGCTGCCACTTGTCTGTCCTCCCGTCCATCGGATACCAGACGGCCAAGGAAACATACCTTTTGAGAGCTTTTGCATATACCCTCAATCCGTATAGTTTTCCCTTGTTCACCTCGTATTCCTTGCACCGGGTCAGATCCAGATTGGCAAAGTCAATCCTGCCGTCAAACCACTTGGGATGACCACGTTTTCTTGTTTTCTTTTCCAATGTCGGATAGTACAGGACTACGTCGTTCCTAAAGCGGCTGATGACATGGAAATCACTCTCACACATAGGCGTTATGAAAGTTTCCTTGGAAAAGAATGCGTCTGCAACCACCGTTCTGGATATGCTCTGTAGCTTGTCTTTTCTACTGATTAGATAGCTGCTATACCAGTCAACCAGGTTCTTACCCATATTATCCAAGGTCTTACAGTCCGGTGTCTGAATGGAACCTAAAGTCATGCATTCATGGTTGTCGATGTCAATGACACCGATGCCCATGATTTCTAATCCTCGCTTATAATCCCCGGCACAGCCTGACCAGAGGTAACCAATCCAAGGTGTCTTATGACCGGACTTGGGGATATAGGAAGGATCGATGGCGATGGCTTTTCTTTTGCCTGTGAGATGCTTGCTGATGATAGAGGCGTTGAACGCAAACCAGTCGAAAGTTTCATTTTCAAAAAGGTTACGGTAGGTCTGTTCCGAAAAACATCCATACCTGCCCAATTGGAGGAAGTTTATACGATCCGGGATGGCCATGAATAATTTCATGGTGTCCATGAACGTTTTTTCAAAAGGTTTGTGTATATTCACGACTGATTTGAGAGCCGACAGGCACTCGGATTGGTATTACATAAGGAGTGTTTCTTTAGCCATAATTAGATGAGTAGTTAACTTCTAATTTACTAAAAAAATCAACGAATTATGCAATACTTTTCACCTTTGTTATCAGCAGGTTAGCCCATTTTTTTCAGCACATTTCTTCATGCTTAACCATTCGTTTTTGACAACATTTCAATGACCTCTTTAATGTTTTCGAACCGACTTTTGCCGGTTCTATTGTTTAACTTTTAATTTTTCGGTAAAAATTTACCGAAGTATTACATGAAAAGACGTGAATTTTTAAAAAAATCATTCCTTACAACCACTTTTTTATCTTGTGGGGGATTTTCCATCGCAAGTCAGGGCAATGAATTTAAGCCGAGAGAGTATTGGCCTAAGCGTGACGACAACTGGAAGTATATGGGCAAAAAGGATACTTCTACAGTAAAGCGCGAAAAGGAATACACTTTTGATGTTGCAGTGATAGGTGGTGGAGTGGCAGGATTGTGTGCAGCGGTTTCAGCAGCGCGACATGGTGCCAAAACGGTGCTTGTGCAAAACAGACCGGTACTTGGTGGAAATGCATCCAGCGAGATTCATGTTCCTATAAACGGCTCTTATCATTTCAAGAATAAATTTGGAGTTGACAGGGAAACAGGTATAGTAGAGGAAATCCAGTTGGAAAACAGGTACTATAATGTCCAGAATTCTTGGGAGGTATGGGATCATGTAATGTATGATTATGTAACTCGCCAGGAAAATCTTACATTGATGCTGAATACTCAGGCCATGGAGGCTGTCATGGACGGAAATTCAATAAAAAAGGCCATATGTTTTCAGTTCTCTACGGAATCAAAGATAATAATAAGTGCCGATGTCTTTATTGACTGTTCCGGTGATGGAGCTCTCGCAGCGAGTGCCGGTGCCGAATATAGGACAGGCCGGGAAGGCAAGGCCGAGTTTAATGAAAAATATGCGCCTGACGAACCCGACGGATGGGTGATGGGCGACAGTATTCAGTTCAGTTCAAAAGATATGGGGTATCCCGTACCATTTAATCCGCCATCGTTTGCAATAAAATATGACCCAAGTAAAGCTAATAAACGAAATATCACACAGTTGAGTTGTGGATTCTGGTGGGTAGAATTAGGTAGCGACTTGGATATTGTTGATGTTACAGAAGAGAACCGCCACAAATTGTTGGGATATCTATATGGTGCTTGGGATTATGTTAAGAACTCTGGAAAATTCCCTGAAGCCGCCAATTTGGTACTGGATTGGGTTGGTTCCGTTCCGGGACGACGTGAGTCAAGGCGTTTTATGGGAGATTATATCCTGAATGAAAACGATTTGACGAAGTTCACTCATTTTGATGATGCAATAGCATACGGAGGCGGCTGGTCGCTCGACGAACACTGTCCCGGCGGAATTTTGAATGATAAGGAACCTGCAAGTTATTTCCATCAAAGATTTGAAAAAATGTTTGAAATTCCATACAGATGTCTTTATTCCAAGAATATCGACAATCTTATGTTTGCCGGACGAAACGTGAGTGTCACCCATATAGCTTTGTCGGCCACCAGGCTTATCGCAATATGTGGTCTCATGGGACAGGCAGCCGGTACAGCGGCAGCCATGTGTATGGAATATAAGGTTTCTCCAAGAGGTATTTATAAAAAGTATATCGAGGAACTGCAGGAAAGGCTTTTACGGGATGACTGCTATATACCAAACCGTCCTGCAAACGATGAGGCTGATTTGGCACGTAAGGCCAAGATTGAGGCTTCGTCAACAACTTCCGGCAACGTCGCGCTATTGACTGATGGTTACAGCAGAGACGAGGTGGACCACATACATCATTGGCAGTCAGACGGTTTGAACCCTGATTTGACTCTCGCTTGGGAGAAACCCGTGTCGTTGTCCTCGGTAGAAATTAAATGTGATTCAAATCTTCATACGGAAATCCAGATTCACCCTAATATAGAAAAAAGAAGAAAACAAAGGCCTGGAATGCCAGTTGAACTTGTAAAGAAAGTTTCTGTTGAGGCAGAGGTGAATGGAGTGTGGAAAGAATTGACCGAGATTGACAACAACTTGCACAGGCTGATAAAATTAGAATTCTCACCTGTCCGTACTTCCAAAATACGTCTGAACTTAAAGGAAACATATAGCGCTTCTGATATAAAACTTTTTGAAGTCAGATGTTATTGATTCAGGAGCTGGCAACGCCGGCCGTTTTTATCGTGGTTAAAATTAGCTTAATTAGATATGTGTAATTTGTTGCTTTTAGGTATTGGAGGTCAGGAGCTGGTATTTATAGCTCTAATCATTCTGCTGTTGTTCGGAGGTAAAAAGATTCCTGAACTGATGAAAGGTCTTGGCAAGGGTGTCAAGAGCTTTAAGGATGGTGTGAACGGGATAGATGAAATAACAGATCAGGAAGATAAGAAAAAAATATAACTGAAAAGTAAAAGAAAAGGTAAACATAGGAGTATTTGTAATAACCTTTTAGCTCAATATGTGTACCTGGCGGTATTGTTAGGCAAATAGTACTTGCAGATACAAAATTAAAATTTGCAGATACGTTAATCTGTGCATGAATAATTTATTTTGTGACGCATGAAAGCAAGACTTGTGCTTCGGTCTTACTTTCATGCTGTAATGGATTCATCTTTTAAAAAAAAGTGGGTTCATTATTCTGTAAAAATAATGGTATAATGCAGGCCTCGTGCATTATACTGTTACTGTTTGTAAATCTTATTTTTAGAAAGGACATGAATAACATTAACCTTAAAATGACAATAATACCGTCTGTGGCAAAAGTAAAGCAGGTTGTTTTATTTTTATCAGTATCGTGTGTGTTATCTTGCAACAGATATGTTGCCGATTGGGGCGATGCGTCCGGTCAGGAAGAAAAAGAAGTTTTTTCACCTACATTGAATATCCCCGATATTTCCGGTACAGAGATACCTTTGTATACCATTCTTAGAACATCCGAGTCGTATGGGTTGGAAAGCAATGCGACCAAGGATCAGTCGTCAGCCTTCCAGAGTGCGATAGACGATTTGTCATCTAAGGGAGGCGGGGTTTTGTTGATATCCAAGGGAACATATTGCCTGAATAATGTGTATATGAAGTCCGATGTACATATTATGGTTGAAAAGGATGTGGTATTCAAGCCTGTATTATCTGGAAACAAGTCTATAATGTTTATATTCTCGACTGTAGATGAGACTGTAGACGGTTATATCAGCAATGTCAGTATCAGTGGTGTTGGCGGAGAGAGGTTTACAGTTGATTTTACCGGATTTCACCCCGATAACGATTATTCCTGCGAATCGTCGTCCACAGCCCCTTCTTTAAGATTTATAAGATGTTGCATGGTGAAGAATTTTCTGATTTCTGATTTCAATGTCCTTGACAATTATACAAAGCATAGTGCGATAGAATTAAACTGTGCCAATGTCGATGTCGAAGGTTGGGAATTGTCCCGTCCGACTGACGGACTTGTAGAAAACTGCTATATAGACAAGGCAGACTGGGGATATGGACTTGTACAGGCACATGCCGCCCACAACGTGTTGTTCAGGGATATCAGCGGAGTGGGCGGAGTGACATTACGCTTTGAAACAGGTTACGGCAAGAATATAGGCCTTTTTGATGTATATGGGTATAATGTATCTGTGTCCGACGGCAGGTCGGCAGTGTTGTTGTCGCCTCATGTGTCACACAATGGAAAGGTATTGGTGGAGAAGGTTACTGGTATAAACACTGCATTGACCGTATCGATAGAAGAAGGTTTTGACGATGAGCGGGATCCATCCAAGGAAGGGATTAAAGGTTCATTCTCTGATGAGAGTGTCATTTATGACATATATGCCGAATATGGAGAAAAGTCACAAATCAGAATTCCCGATATATATCTCTATGAGCCTGAGTATTACCCTCTTTTCAAGAAGGAAGTCATAGGCGAATCTGCACGTCAATACACAGGACCTTCCATAGCGCCTGCCTTCGACGGCTCCAATAAGACATATTCCGTCAAGATTGAGAACATAAAATCGAAAGGCTTTAAATATCATTCCGACAAAATATTGTATGAGGAAGATATTGAAAGAGAAAGAAGCGATTCGTGGAAGATCTATAGAACTTTACCTTTTTATTACGAGTAGCGTGCGTTTGACGTCTATACTATGATTGTGACATTCAAGTATCAACTTGCTCTGCAATACATGCAGGGCGTTTATAATTTCCGTATGAAAAAGATATTATGTTTTTTTGGCATTATTATGATGTTCTCTTCTTGTTCTGTTGCAAAAAGACATGAAAAGAAAAAATTGCAGGATTTTTTTCTTCCGATAGAATCGAAAAGCCTTGTTTCCGATGGCATTTGGGGTGATACTTGTGTCTTACCTCGCGATACGATGAATGGTTTGGAAGACACGAAGATGAAACATTGGTGTTATTGGGATGGCAGCATTGTTAAAGATGACGAGGGTATTTATCATATGTATTCCAGCAGATGGTCGCAGTCGTTGTCTCATGGCGAGGGGTGGCATATAGGAACGAAGGCGGTCCATTCTGTTAGCAACAGGCTTGAAGGGCCATATAAGGATTTGGGTTTGGTATATCCTGATTTTTATGATGGCTTAGGACATAATGTAGTTGGACTTAGGACGAAAGAAGGCAAATATGCCGTTGTCGTCAGTGAATCACTTCCGGGTAATGTGTTCATTTCTGATTCGCCATATGGCCCATTTGAATTATTGGGCGAAATAAAGATTGATAATAATGGTTTTTATCCCGGATTTACGAGATATGATGAGTTGGATATAGGTGCTGTAAAAGCAGGTGCTTTAGGTAAGATGTCGAATGTAATGATATTTGTTCGCCCGGATGGTAAATATATGTTGTTGGCCCGCCATTGTGTGCCTATGATAAGTGACGATGGCATTTTGGGGTCATATAAGGTTTTGGGTGATAGGGCTTGGGAAAATATGCCTGATACGCCTCAGTATTATATGGAGGATCCTACAATATGGTATAGTGATAGTCTGTATCATATAGTAGTCAATTTTCATAAAAAGGATGTATCTTATCATTTGACGTCTGAAGACGGAATAAGCAATTGGAAAAACAGGGGTGTGGCTTTTGATAAAAAAAAGTCTAAGTTTATATACACTGATGGTCATGTGGAAAGATGGTATACAGTCCAGCGCCCTACAGTTTATGTTGAAAATGGAAAAGTAAAGGCTTTTAATTTTTCAGTGATAGATGTCCATAAAGGAAAAGACAGGGGCAATGATAATCATGGCAGCAAAATAATGGTTATACCTTTCGATTCTGAGGCTTCAGCAAATATATAGCTGATTTAAGAAAGAATGACGAGTTGACAACTTATTCGACGCCAATACCCCAAGACTGGGAATATTCAAGGATTGGAAAGAAAACCAATGTGTCTAAAATAGGTTTTGACTCTATAGTAAATACAATATATTTTAATAGTCAATCATCGGAAATAGATGATTGTTCTGATTCTTTTGATTATATATATAAAGAAATGAGTTCGAATTCAATAATTCAAAGTCAGATTTTATCTAATGATTTTTATAAGTCTCGCAATTCGGTAGAGTCCGGACTCATGCTCAGAAACGATATTTTGCCGGAGTCTCCTTATGTCAGTGTCACTATTTCTAAAGATAAAAAATTGATAATAAGGCATAGGGATAGATTGAAATCGAAAGTTACAAAAGTGATATTGGGCGAATATGATACCCCTTATTGGATTCAGTTACAGAAGAATGGAGAAAAAATAGAATGCTATGTCTCTTCAAGTAATAAGTTTAATTGGGAAAAAGTGTACGAGCAGAACTTATGTTGTGATGATAAATATTATGTGGGAATGATATCATTGTCTGATAAGGGACAGACAGGTTTGTCGCGGTTTAAAGATTTTGAAGTAAATGCCATCGACAACCCATTGCGTGACGGTATAGTAATGCATACGTTCCCGGATACGATACCGTCAAGGGGATTGATAGATTTCGACATCCAGATTAATACAAAACGTCCTTTGTATGTTTGGGCTGAATTGGAAAACATTCAAACAGGAGAGAAGTATAGGGTTTTGCGTAACATATTTCGTTATAGTGAAAGAAAAAAGCTTTCTTACGACACAGGTGTGGATGAACTGAATCCTGAAAATACATATTGGTTTGTGGTAAAGGCAGTACCCTTGCATGGGCATGATTCAGAGAGTGTTTGTTCCGGATTTAAAAAAATCTTCATAGAAAATAAATAATGAAGATTAGATTTTTGTACGTGTTTGGCACCACAATTGTTTGATATAGGCTAATTATTAACAAACTTATTTATTTAAAATTTTATATGAGAAAACTTTTGTTCTCAAATGTTAAGACAGAGGCAAAAGAACAAAAAAGAATAAATAAAAATGAAATATCTTTTTGTCTGGCCTTGTATCGGAATGCTTAAAAAAACGGGCTATAAGATATTGGTTGCTAATCTGATGTTTGATTAATTCTTTACCGAAAGTCCGTTAATTATATTATGAGATGTATTTTAATGTCTTATTATCTGTGGATACAATTTTATTACTTGCAGATACATTAAGTGTTGTTATATTATAGATATTTGTAACGATAGTTTAACCAAAAAATGTTTTATTTAATAGATTTATTATGAGACACAGATTAATGATTTTATGTTTCATTATTTTTTGTCCTTTTATATTGTATGGACAAAGGATTTCAATTTCTGGTAATGTAAAGGATAAAAATGGCGATCCTTTAATAGGGGTAACCGTTCAGGTAAAAGGTACTAACAGTGGTACAATTACGGATTTTGATGGAAATTATTTGCTTCCTAATGTATCCAAAAAGTCGATTTTGGCATTCTCTTATATTGGAATGGTAACTCAAGAAATAGAGGTAAATGGGAAATCTTCTATTAATGTTGTTTTAAGAGATGACTCAGAGTTGCTTGAAGAAGTAGTAGTTGTCGGTTACTCTACTCAAAAAAAAGTAAGTGTTACCGGCGCGGTTGCTGCGATTTCTAATGACCAAATAAAGCAGAGTCCTTCTGCAAATCTGGTAGGCTCTTTGACAGGTAAGTTACCTGGTTTGTCGATTATGCAAAATAGTGGACAACCTGGTGAAGAAGATTTTCAGTTGAGATTACGTGGAGCAAGTACTATGAATGGACAGAGTCCTTTAATATTAGTAGATGGTGTTCCCCGTGAAGATTTGTCATTGCTCGATCCCAATGAAATAGCTGCCATATCAATCCTGAAGGATGCTTCTGCAACAGCGGTTTTTGGAGTTAGAGGTGCTAATGGAGTGATTCTTGTTACAACAAAAATCGGTGAGCAAGAAAAACCTTCATTAAGTGTGTCTGCAGAGTATGGTATCCAAGAGTTTACAAAGAATTATGAAATGATGGACTCTTGGCGGTATGCTACATTGTATAATCAGGCTTTGGTAAACGACGGTCTGCCTATTAAGTATTCTGATAGACAAATACAATTGTATAAGGACGGTACAAACCCATACTACGCAAATACAGATTGGTTTGATGTTATGTTTAAGGATCGTGCGGTTATGAGTAGATATAATGCCAATCTTTCCGGAAGTTCAAAAAGGGTCAAGTATTTTGTAAATGTAGGTATGCTTAACCAAGGAGGTATGATGAATACAGAGTCGAGAAGTAAGCTGGGATATGATCCGCAATTTAAACTGAATAGATATAATTTTAGATCTAATCTTGATATTAGGGTTGTGGATTGGATTAAAGCAGATCTTAAGATTGCAGGTTATATAGATAAGGTTGGACGTCCAGGCTCTGCTGCTTCAGATCAATTTCAGTTTTTTAGAAAAATTTATACAATGTCTCCTACAGTACCGGTTTTTCCGGATGAAAGTTTTGGAATACCTATGGATGCATTGGTCTCAACTTATGACTCATCACCTTATGGAGAGTTAAATTATTTAGGCTATCAGACACAAGATAAAAGTAAGCTAAATACTTCATTAGGTTTTGATTTCGACCTTAATAAATTTGTAAAAGGATTGAGTACAAAGGTACTTCTGGCATATGATGTTAATGCAAATTCCATAATAAAAGGCACTAAAACAGGCTATAATGTATATCAACTCTCTATATTAGAGCAGAAGGATGAGAATGGTAATATAGAAGACGTTTACTCATTAACATCACAGAATGAGTATCAGAAGTATCAGTTGTCATTAAATAAATCATATAGTTTCTCTTATTCATTGAACTTTCAGTGGATAGTTAATTATATGAGGGATTTTGGAAAAAATAATGTTGGCACAATGTTTGTTTTTCAAAAAGATAATAGTGAGGCGGCTTCAGGTACAAGTATAGACTTATTGCCATATAATCGTTTGGGATTTGCGGGACGTTTGACTTATAGGTATGCTGATAGATATATGGGTGAGTTTAATATTGGATATAATGGTTCTGAGCAATTTGCAAAAGGAAAACGATTTGGTGTTTTTCCAGCTTTTTCTTTAGGATGGCTTGTCTCTAACGAGGATTTCATGAAAGATATAAAAGCTATTTCAAATCTGAAACTTCGTGCATCTTTTGGTAAAGTAGGTAATGATAAAATAGGAAATCAGAGATTTTTGTATTTAGATAATAATACTATAGTTAATCGCCCTCCAACAATATTTTATGATACTGTTCTGGGTAATGCTCAGATGGTTCAAGAGAAATTAATTGGAAATCCCGATCTTACATGGGAAATAGCATATAAACAAAATTATGGTATAGATTTGGGCTTATTTAATAATAATTTGACAGTTACATTTGATTATTTTAGGGAAAATAGAAAAAATATCCTTATTACCCGTAATACAGTACCTTCCATATTAGGTAATTTTCAATCAGTGATGCCTAAAGCTAATTTTGGTGAAGTTTTTAACCATGGCTTTGAGTTAGATATATTTTATAATAAGAAGGTTAATAAGGACTGGTCTTACTCAATAAGAGGAATGTTTAATTTTGCAAGGAATAAAATAATTTTTAAAGATGAATTAAATTTAGGGGATGATTATTATTGTCCTTATAGAGGTCAGGGCTACTCAATGGGACAGAATTTTGGATATTTGATTGATTGGGATTCGCCTGGTCATGGCTATTTTTTATCTAAAGAAGAAATTGCTGATTATCCAGAATATTCAGGTATTAAGCCCAGGGTAGGTGATTTTGTTTATAAGGATATGAATGATGATGACGTAATTGATGAGAAAGACTATGCTCCAATTGGTAAACCATCACTTCCTGAATTTAATTATAGTTTAACATTAGGTTTTTCATATAAGGGATTGGATTTTTCAGCTTTGCTTTATGGTATAGGAAATTCTTATAATAATTATAAAGGTGCTATGGGCATTGATGAGACTAAATCAGTATTTCAAAATCATCATCTGAATGCATGGTCTCAAGAAAGATATGAACAAGGTAAAGAAATATCTTATCCAGCTTTGACAACATCCGGCAGTTCATCTTTGGGGCATAATGATTATTTCATAAGAAACAGGGCATTTTTACGTTTGAAAAATTTAGAGATAGGATATGTTTTACCAAAAAAATTAACAAAGAAAATAGGAATAAGTAAATTAAGGTTTTATGCAAATGGTCAGAACTTGCTAACTTTCGATAATTTGCCGTTCGAAAGTGTTGATCCAGAACAGAAAACAACATCATCAGTTCTACCAGTTTTAAAAGTAATAAATTTTGGTGCTAATATTAATTTTTAGATTATTATGAAGAAAAAATATCTATATACATTGTTTTCTGTTTTTTCAGGTTTATGTTTATTTTCTTCTTGTTTGGATTCTCTGGATGTAATTCCTGAAGGACAGCATTCGTATGATGAAATTTTTGCAAATGAAGTAACTACCGGAGCGTATTTGAATTCTTGTTATGATGAGTTGCCAGAATTTGGAATAAAATATTCCTGGGGAACAAACTTGCCTATTATTCTGACAGATGATGCTTGGGAATATACTACAAATACCAATTATGTAGGAGTCGCATATAAGGGAATGAAATCTGATAAATGGAGTAATAAATTGATTGCAGATAATTCGAATTGGGGAAAAGGGAATAGAACATCGTGGGATCTTTTTTTCAGGAACATAAGACGATGTAATTTATTTATAAGTAGGATTGATAATGCTGTAGTTCCAACAGAGCAGGATAGGGTTCATTGGAAGGCTGAGGCCAGAGTTCTTCGTGCTTATTATTACTGGGAACTTATTTCCAGATTTGGAGGTGTACCTCTTATAACAGAAGTACTTCCTGTTGATTATGATGGTGCAGATTTAAGAAGGGAGTCATTCAAGACTTGTGCAGATTTTATAATTTCTGAGTGTGAAGAAGCAATGAAAGTTCCAGAGTTCCCTTGGAGATATGAAAAAAACGGTGAGGAAATACGAATGACAAAGGCTATTGCTGCAATGGTAAAATCAAGAACTGCATTGTATATGGCAAGCCCTTTATTCTGTGATGGACAGAATTATTGGGCTGATGCAGAACGTATAACAAAGGAAAGTCTTGACGCTTGTCTAGCAAATGGTTATGAACTGTATACAGAGGTGAGGAATACAAATCTGTATGGAGATAATGCATTTTATGAATATTCTACTTCACAGGCTGATTATGGACCTTCTCCAATAGATAAAGAAACAATATGGATAGCTAAGTTTCAGATGGGAGGAAATGCTTCGATTAAATTTAACGGATTACCATCAAATGGTGCCAATAAATCCGGTATTTGTCCTACCCAGGAACTTGTAGATGCATTCCCAATGAAAGACGGTACATATGTATTAGATTTAAAAGAACCCTACAAAGACGAACTTCATCTTGAGCCAAACTATGCAAGCGGAACTACATATAATCCTCAAAAACCTTACGAGAACAGAGACCCACGTTTTTATGCAATAATATTTTATAATGGTTCGCAAACAATGAATAAAAATCAGAAAATGTTCGATATATGGACATATAACGGGGCTAAAGATGGTATAAAGATGGGGGATATTAAAAGAACATGTACAGGATATTATATGCGCAAGTATATGCGCCCGGATTCTTATCCTGGATCATGGTTAAAAATTCATTGGAGAATGATGCGTTTGCCGGAATTATATTTAAATTATGCAGAAGCTGCTATTGAGAATGGTAATTGGAAAGATGCAGTTGATGCTATAAAGCCTATAAGGGATCGCGTAAAGATGAAAAACATTAATCCTTCAAATCAGGAGGAAGCCAGATTGATGGTTCAGAATGAAAGGAGAATTGAAATGGCTATGGAAGAATGCAGATATAATGATATCCGCAGATGGACTAAACCTGGTGAGGAGATGAAGTATGGTGGAAAGCATCTAACTGCGATGTGGATAGAGAAGGTAGGTAATACTTATGAGTACCATAGATGTCCGATAGGTCAATCTTACGATAAGAAGACAGACTCTTTTGTAGGAACACCATGGACAAGAGAAACTTATAAAAGTAAGTATTTGCTTCACGGTTTAGAATTAGACGAAGCAAACAGACTTGAAGCAGTTACAGGAGTAAACTGGCAAAACCCAGGTTGGGATTAAATTTCATTTATAAAACAAAAAATATTGGATATCATGAGAAAATACTATATAAGTAAGTTTTTCGCATTGTCTGTAATATTGATGATGAACTTAAACTTGATAAATGCTCAGTCTCGTTCCATAAAGGGATATGTATGTAATGATTCTGGAGACAGACTTCCTGGAGCTATAGTTAGATTAGTAGGTGAAGACGATAATATAATTACTGATGCGAATGGTGAGTTTAGTGCAGAATTGTCTAACGGTACAAAATATTTGTTGGTAGAGTACGTAGGATATTCTACTAAAAAGATTAAAATTAATGACAAACTGAATTTGTATGTAAAGCTCGATAGAGACGTCAGCAATAAGTACCAGGAAGTAAATTTAATTAAAGATGTCCGTCCTTCATATTCTGTAGGAGGTTCTGCTATTGTCATAACCGGTGATGAGTTGAGAAAAACTCATAATCATCATTTGGCGGCAGCATTAGCAGGTAGAGTTCCCGGATTATATGTAAAGACAACCGGTAATGAGCCTAGTAAAGAAACATATTCATTGAATATAAGGGGAGCTTCTACAGTTAATGGTAGAGCTACTTTGATCCTTATTGACGGAATGATAGGAAGTCTTGATAATGTTAACGTCAATGATGTCGAAAGTGTCACTATTATGAAGGATGCATCGTCATCTGTCTTGTATGGTATGCAGGCTGCTGCCGGTATAATATACGTAAAGACAAAGCGTGGAGGAGTTTCTGCTCCCTCTATTAACGTAGACGTGAACTATACGTTACAGAATGCAATAGTAAGACCAAAGATGATATCTTCAGGTGATTATGCAACAATGATTAATCAGGCTTGGAAAAATGACGGTTTTGGTGATTACTATATATATTCACAAGATGAAATAGATAATTATTATAATGGAACTGATAGGAATCTGTATCCAAATAATAATTGGTATGATATGTTTATGAAGGATGTTGTACAGACTCAGAATATTTATACCAGTGCTCATGGTGGAACTAAATATGTCAAATATTATGCAAGTTTAGGATATATGCATCAGGATTCTCCATTCAAGACCGCTGATGCATTGAAACTTACGGTCTTAACAGATTTGACTTCAGATCGAATGTGGATTTCCTGATAAATGACTATATCAAGGGATATGTGAATATTGCAGCGCGAATAAATAAAGAATTGTCACCGAATGCTACAGATGGAACCGGAGGTGTTATGAGTTCTATATTTGATATGTCTCCCGTCATATATGGTCCGTTGACACCGGATGGAAAGGTTGTAGTAACTCCTGAGAATACAAATCCTACATTTGGTAGGCTGAACAGATCAGGATATGTTAAAGGAACAGACTATAATTTGTCGACTAACATTGGTTTGGAATTTGACTTAAAATTCATAACTCCAGGTCTTAAAACATCAGGTAATATTATTTATTTCAATAATACTACATCTCAAAATAAGGGAAATACTGACTATGAGCGCTGGACAAGGGATTTGACAAATACAAATGAATTATTGTTTTATCAATATGGCACTACAGAAAAGGAACCTCTTCTTTTCTCAAAATCAACACAAAGTTCTATCAGGTCACAATATGATTGGAATATTGACTATAACAGATCTTTCAACAGACATAAATTGGGAGTAAATTTGTTTTTGTCTCAACAGTACTATAATGCAAATAAAATTCAGGGAGTACAGCCTGTATTGAGAATGACATATGGAGGTCGTTTGTCATATGGTTATGATAATCTGATTTTTGCTGATTTTACAGCAGGATATCAAGGTTCTGAACAATTCTCGAAAGGAAACAGGTATGGTTTCTTCCCTTCCGGTTCTTTAGCTTTTGTCGCAACTAATCTGGATGCCTTGAAGAACAATAGAGTATTGTCTTACTTAAAGTTCCATACTTCTTATGGACTTGTTGGTAATGATAATTTTGGTGATGACAGGTTCCTTTATAGAGATTATCTGGCTAGTGCAGCAAGTAATGGAGGAATAAATTATTTATCCAAACCTATAGATATAATAAGATTGGGTAATCCGAATTTGACTTGGGAAAAATCAAAGATATTCAATGTAGGTGTAGATTTCAGCTTATTTAATCAGTTGTCTGTTGGTGTTGAATATTATAATGACAGAAGAACAAGCATATTGGTTGATGATAATATCACTCCATTGTTGAACGGACTTTCTTCTGATTATTTAAGCAAGATAAATCTTAGTGAGATTCATAATTCCGGAGTTGATTTGTCTCTGGGTTATTTCAAGCAGATTAATAAAGATTTTTCTCTTGGCTTAAGTTCTAATTTCGCATTTAACAAGAATGAAATTATTGAAATTGGAGAATTGCCTAAAGCAGACGATTATGCATATAAATATAGGCAGACAGGATATAGAATAGGTCAGACTTGGGGATATGAAATTGATTATTCTAATGGTAACGGATATTTTAACAGTCAGGAAGAAATTGACAAATCAGGACTTACTTATGTCGGTAAATCTCCAAGACCTGGTGATTTTATATATATAGACCAAAATAGTGATAATATAATTGATGAGAAAGATATAGTTCCTATTGGCGAGTCAACAATACCTCAGATTGCTTGGGGGGCAGAATTGTTCCTTAAGTGGAGATCATGGGACGTTTCTGTTTTATTCCAAGGATTGGGCAAGTTCGGTGGTTTCAACAATGGAATAGGATATTATGAAACATATAATAACGGTACTTTCTTTGAACATCACTTAAAAGCCTGGACATCTGAAAGGTATGCTAATGGCGAGGTGATACTGGCTCCTGCTCTGACAAAACAAGGAAGTTCCAGCCAAAAGAACAATAACTATTATTATCAGAATAAAGGCTTCGCCAGACTTAAGAACGTAGAAATTGGTTATACAATGAAGGATAAAGCTTTTATGAAGAAGATGCATATTAACCAATTAAGATTTTATATCAGTGGTATGAATCTTTTAACTTGGGATCATATGAAAACCAATGATATAGATGTTGAAGGTGGAAAGGTATCCAATTTCCCAACTTCTCAGTATTGGACTGTAGGTTTAAACTTAAACTTTTAAATTAATTACTTATGAAAATAATTAATATAATAACATTAGGAGTGACAATATTATTGAGTTCTTCGTGTGAAAGTGTTTTCGAGTACGATGCTGATGACAGAAAAAATTATGACGAAATTTTTTCTGATTATAATATGACTGCACAATATCTTAATACATGTTACAAGAAAATGCCGGGTTATGGCAGATATAGCGCCGGTGGTACTTTTATTGCAAGTTTTACTGATGAGGCGCAGGATGCTAATGATGTGAAGGGTTCTAAAGCTTATTCTTATTATTTGGGTTCTATGAGTTCATCAAACAATATGATGAATACTAACCTATATAAAGACCTTTATGAAGGTATATATCATTGTAATGTATTTATAGAAAATGTTGATAAAGTTCCTGTTTTTACTATACCAGCATATCGTAGTAGATGGAAAGGAGAGGCATACTTATTACGTGCTTATTATGCATGGGAATTAATTAAACATTATGGCCCGTTGCCTATAATAAGGACCTCAAATACAGAAGACTATGATTATTCAAAAGTTGAAAGACCATCTTTTTATCAATGTGTAAAGGATATAATTGCCGATTGTGATATGGCGTTGAGCGAGCCTGAATTATTGTGGAGAGTAGAAAATGGAACTGAAAATGGTTCAATGACACGAGGTATAGCCTATGCTATAAAATCTCAAGCAATATTGTATGCTGCAAGTCCTTTGTGGTGTAACGGTGAAAATCATTGGAAAGAGGCTGCAGAAATAACCAAGGAATCGCTTGATAAGTTGTTGGAAGAGAGTAGATACGGTATTTATAATCCAGCACCTGCTAAATTGGTCAATAAAAAAGCGTATGGCTCTTATCAAGATTATTTCCTTCAAGGGGTTGGTGTAGGAACTAAACCTATTAATACTGAGGGAATTTATGTGTCAAAGAATAATATAAAAACTCTTTGGGCACAATATGGATTGCCTATTTTTAAGGATGCAGGTGTTGTAAATAGTGGTATTTCACCTTCTCAGGAATTGGTAGATGCATATGAAACAATTGATGGCGTTCCAATATTAAATCTTGAAAAGCCATATTTGGATGAAGATCATTTAATTCCTAACTATAATCCTGAAGCTTTAAAGGAAAATGGTGGTAAATATGATCCGAATAATCCTTACGAAAATAGAGATTTGAGATTAAAATCAACCATATATTATAATGGTATATTCCATAATCAGGAAAATAATACTCAAGTGGTAGAAACTTTTGTTGATGGTAATTGTGGAATTTCCTCTGTAAGCGAGCAATATACAAGGACAGGATATTATCTAAGAAAGTTCATGCATTGGAAAACCAATAAAAATCAGGATCTTAACGGATATTGGTCATATTATAGACTTGCAGAAATGTATTTAAATTATGCTGAAGCAATGTTGGAATATAAGGGAGCATGTGATGAAGTCTATGATGCTATCAACGTTGTCAGAACTCGTGCAAAAATGCCTAACCTTGTTAAAGGTACAATGGATACAGATGAGCTGCGTTTAAGATTACGTAATGAACGTCGTGTAGAATTTGCTTTTGAGGAACACCGTTATTTCGACCTCAGACGTTGGAAGTTGAACGATAAATATGAAGGTGTGGTTACAGGTATGAAGATTGAAAAGAATGATGATGGAAACCTAACTTATAATAGATTTGTTGTTCAAAAGAGAGATGTAGTAGATGACAAATATCGTATTTGGCCTATTCCATTGGAAGAAGAACTCAAATATGAAAGATTAAATATTGATTTCCAAAACCCAGGATGGTAATTAGTGTAAAACTCTGATTATCTATATTTTATCCCTACTAATAGTATATGTCTAATAGTAGGGATAATATCAATTAATAAAATTATTATATTAACATATATACATATCATAGTAAGTCGGTTTTGTAACTGTGAATAACGTAAATATCCCAGAAGAAAGACTTAGACTTTCATAGGCTGCAAATACTGATAGAGAAATATATTATAATATAGTCAATGTGGTGTATAGAGTTGATTGGTCTGATATTGTCCATATACCTTACTTCCCCGTTTCAACGATAATAAATATATAAACCTTATTATATTATGATTGACACAATTCCTTATTCAGATAATGAACTTCTTAAAATGGTAAAAGAAGGTAATGAAGAGGCTTTCAGGCAACTTTTCTTTAAGTTCTATCCAAGACTTCTCAGATATGCAGTGAGGTATGTAAATGATGAGGATATAGCTGAAGATATCCTTCAGGATTGCTTTATCTCTTTTTGGGAAAGAAAGAGTAGTATCAGATATATTTCGTTATCTTCTTTATTGTTTTGTATGGTTAGAAATGCTTGTTTGAACTATATAAAACATAACTCTTTGATTGAGAATATTTCTGTTGATTATGTATTTGATATAGGAGGAGAGGAGAAACTGTATTCATTGGATATGCAACTTTCGCCGGATGAGATACTTTTCCAAAAAGAGCTTAAGATACAAATATCAAAAGCTATATCATTATTGTCAGATAGAACTAGGCAGGTGTTTGTTTTAAGCAGGTTTAGAGGACTTAAAAATAATGAAATCGCTGATAGACTTAATATTACTACTAAAGCAGTAGAGAAACATATTACAAAATCTTTGAAAATAATTTCATCTTACTTAGAGAACCAATCTCTTGATACTAAGTATTTTATAATAGTATCTCTGTTTTTCTTATCCTAAAAGAAAAAAAACTTATAAAAATAGGTAGGGTAAGAATGGATAGAATTGTTTTATCAGTAGAAAGACTAATGATATGAAAAATATGGAAGAGATAAAATCAACAGCTTTTTTGTATTTTCAAGGTAAAATTTCTCTTGAAGATGAAAAGGTCTTGTTTGATTTTATAAATGATAGTAATGAGAATATGAAACTGTTCCGTCAATGGGAAAGTGAATGGATAAGTGGATATATTAATGAATATGAGATGGCAGATAAATGGGCGAGACTACAAACGCGGATGAATACTTCTAGAATATCTTTATCTCATGACAGGAATAGAAAGTTGAATTCGGGATGGTTGTCGGTAGCAGCTTCTATCATGATTATAATATCATTGTCTGTTTACTTGTATGATAGATTTACCGGAAAAAGCAATGACTTATATTTTGTAAGTGAAGTACCTTCAGGTCAAAAGTCGAAGTTGGTTCTACCGGACGGAACTATGGTGTGGTTGAATGGTGGGTCAACTTTGAAATACCCGAATAATTTCTCTGATAAAAAGCGTAATGTTGTGTTGGATGGCGAGGGGTATTTTGAGGTTACATCCAGAAATGGTGTACCATTTACAGTTTCAACGTCGGCATACGATATAATAGTAAAGGGAACTAAATTTAATGTATGTGCGTACGATATTGATGCAACTTCCTTGACAAGTCTTATTGAAGGTAAGATTGAAATAGATTATAAAGATGAGTTGTATGAAGTATCACCTGGAGAAGGTGTATGTATAAATAAGAATAAAGGAACTGTTGAAAGTTTTAGGTCGGATGTTGATGATTCAAATGCCTGGATTGATGGCAGGATAGAATATGAAAAAATTACTTTAGCGGACTTTGCTGCGAAGCTTTCAAGAAAGTATGGTGTAGAGGTGTGTATTGAAAACAATGAAATAAAATGTCATACGTTCAGAATTTCTTTGAAAAATAATGAAACACTAGTGCAAGTTCTGGATGGTTTGCAATTAATTATACCGTTTGAGTATACTATTGATAAAGATAGAATAATAATTAAATAGCTAGAGATATGTAATATATTTTTCTAAATTCTAAAATTTAATCACTATGTTTAACCGAACATGTCTTTTAAGATTACTGTTAGGAGCATCCATAGGTTGTGCAACTCTTAGTATTGATGCGCAAACAGTAAGTAAGACCTTTACAAATCAGTCTCTTAAGACTGTTTTAAAGGAAATTGAAACTCAAACAGGAATGTCTGTCATTTACAAAACGGACGAAGTAAATAAAAGTAAGAAGGTGACAATTACCTTGACCAATGCTTCTGTTACAGATGCCTTGTCAAAAGTTCTGGGCTCAAATCTCACATGGGAGATTCGTGATAAGATGATTGTCATATCCAGAAAAAATCAGTCTTCGTCAGCAAAGAAAGTTACTGTAAAAGGAAAAATCCTTGATTCTCAAAACATGCCTGTTATAGGAGCTTCTGTAATAGAAAAAGGAACTTCTAACGGAACAATAACAGATTTTGATGGAAATTTTACTTTTACTGCATCTGAAAACTCAGTATTGGAGGTCTCTTATGTGGGCTACAAGTCTCAACAGTTGGCTGTAGTTGGAGGTAAAGAGTTGTCAATTGTACTCAAGGAAGATACAGAGGTTCTTGATGAAGTGGTTGTTGTTGGATATGGTGTCCAAAAGAAAAAGCTTCTTACGGGTGCTACTGTACAGGTTAAGGGTGAGGACCTCCAAAAATTAAATACAGTAAGTCCTATGGGAGCATTACAGAGTCAGACTCCCGGTGTTAATATTGTAAAAACATCAGGTATGCCGGGTGAGGGTTATAAAGTTTCTGTTCGTGGAATCGGAACAATAGGTAATTCATCCCCTTTATATGTTGTAGATGGAGTTACTGTAGGGAATATTGATAACTTAAATCCGGCAGATATTCAATCTATTGATATTTTAAAGGACGCTGCATCAGCAGCAATATATGGCGCAAGAGCTGCCAATGGCGTAGTTCTAGTTACAACTAAACAAGGGGCTAAAGGTAAAGCAACTATAAACTACGATGGTTATATTGGAATACAGCGTATGGTGAACACTGTGCGTCCTTTGAATGCTCAAGAATATGTAGAAATAATGAATGAAGCAACTGAGGGTACATTGAATTTTGAAGATTTTGTTCCTAATTGGGATGCAATACAAGATGGAACATGGAAAGGTACAAATTGGTTTGAAGAGGCAACAAATAATAATGCACCAGTAAAGAATCATTCATTAGGAATACAAGGTGGAACAGAAATGTCTCGTTATTCAATAGGTTTGGCTTATACATCACATGAAGGAGTATATGGAAAACCTGCAGTTCCTAAGATGGAGAGATATAATGCGAGAATAAATACAGAACATGTCTTGATAAAGAATAATTCCTTTGATATACTAAAAGTTGGAGAGAATTTGAATTTCTCATATACTGAACGAAATACAATTGCGGTAGGAGATAAGTTTGGGAATGATGTAAGACCGATGTTATCGGCATGTCCTCTTTTTTCTGTATATGATCAAGACGGGAATTATACTTATGAGGTACCTGAAGTAGAGTTTACCAATCCTATTGGGCTTCTGGATTATACTAAAAGTGGAAATAAAAATAAAAATACAAGACTTAACGGGAATATTTTTTTAACCCTTCAACCTATAAGGAATTTGATTTATCGTAGTTCTTTTGGTATAAATTATCAATCTTCTTCAGGAAGATCTTATGTACCAGTATATGATTTGGGAGAAACTAAGTTTAACCCTCTGGACATTGTCAGACAAAATATGAGTTCAGGTTATAATTGGGTTTTTGAAAATACAGTATCCTATAAGTTTGATATAAAGGATAAACACAATTTTGACGTATTATTAGGTATGTCTGCAGAAAAGTCAGGTATTGGAGAAAAACTTAATGTATCAAATAAGAATTCTATTTTCGATGATTTTGAACATGCTTATATAGATAATGCAAATTTTATTGATAAGGCTAATACTACAATAAGTGGTTCTCCTTTTACTCCACAACGTCTCTTGTCATATTTTGGTCGAATTAATTATGACTATAAAAATACATATATGGCAACATTGGTATTGCGTGCAGATGGCTCTTCTAATTTTGCTCCTGATAAAAGATGGGGATATTTCCCTTCAGTATCAGCAGGATGGGTTGTTACTAATGAAAAATTTATGGAGAAAACTTCCAAATGGTTAGAATTCCTTAAAATCAGAGCAAGTTGGGGACAGAACGGTAATCAGTCTATAGATCCATTCCAATACCTATCTGTTATTTCTTTTGACAAATACTATTCATTTGGAGCAAATGATACTCCATATTCTCAAGGAGCATACCCTAGTATTTTACCAAATAAGGATGTTACATGGGAAACATCCGAACAGTTAGACCTTGGAGTTGATGCACGTTTCTTTAGAGGCCGGTTGGGAGTTGTTTTTGATTGGTATAATAAAACGACCAAAGATTGGTTGGTACAGGCTCCTGTTGCAGCTATTCAAGGGACTGGAGCTCCTTTTATTAATGGTGGCAAAATACAGAATAAAGGTTGGGAGTTTGGTATATCATGGAATGATACTCATAATGAATTTTCTTATGGCGTGAGTGTCAATATTTCAAGAAATAAGAATAAAGTTCTTGAAATAGCCAATAGCGAAGGAATAATAAGAGGACCACTCAGTATATTATCACATAACACAGACTGGTTTTATGCAGCAGCAGAAGGACTGCCTATAGGATATTTTTATGGATATAAAACAGCTGGTGTCTTTCAAAATCAAGAACAGATAGATAATTATGTGAACAGTAAAGGAGAAAAGATAATGCCTAATGCTGTTCCTGGAGACTTGATTTTTGTTAATATGAATGATGATAATGTTATTAATGAGGACGATAAGACTGTACTTGGTGATCCAAATCCTGATTTAAACTTTAATTTTGGATTTAATTGTCAATATAAAGGTCTTGATTTCTCTTTAACTGCTAATGGAGTAACTGGAAATCAGATAGCAAGATCTTATCGCTCATTCAGTCAAAAACCATTTGAAAATTATACTTCTGAAATTCTAGGCAGGTGGCATGGGGAAGGTACATCAAATGATATACCTCGTGTTACAGCGGCAAATCATATTAATGATAAATACATATCTGATAGATATATTGAAGACGGTGATTATTTGAGAATCAGTAATATAACTTTAGGATATGATTTTAAAAAACTGATAGAGAATATTCCATTACAAAAAGCGAGAATATATGTAAGCGTACAAAATTTATATACATTTACTGGATATAAAGGCTTAGATCCTGAAGTTGGTTACGGTGGAGATTCAAAAAATGGTGAGGTAAACTGGGCTGGAGGTATAGATGTAGGTTTTTATCCAACTCCGCGAACCTATATGTTTGGAATTTCATTAACTTATTAATATTTGTCAATCATGAGAAAGATATATTATATAGTAATATCATTGTTTTTTACATCTTGTTCAGATTTTCTTGATACAGAAAACTTGACACAAAAAGATTCTTCTAACTTCCCAGTGAGTGAAACAGATTTAATGTCGGTAGTAACATCTGCTTTTCTGATGCATCTAACTTTGAAAATAATAATGCTGAAATAAATCAAAGATGGAGAGAAAATGTATTTTTTTTATCAGAGATGATGAGTGATGACAGATTAGGAGGTGGACGTGTTTCTGCTATTGATGGTAGAGCTATTATGAACTTTCAACAGACAGATACTGATATGCATTTAGATGCTTGGAAGAGATCTTATGAGGGTATTTATAAAACAAACTTCTTATTTGAGAATATTGACAAGGTTACTTATTCAACCGAGGAGAACAGAAAAAAAATACTGGGTCAAGCCTATTTTCTACGTGCTTTATTTTATTTTGATTTAGCACGACTTTTTGGTGCCAATGTTCCTAAAATATTAACTACTGATGTAGATAAATCTACACCGCAGGCTAAACCTGATGAAATCTATTCTTTGATAATGAGTGATTTAGTAGAGGCTATAGAGATATTACCATCGGTTAAGTTTGAAAAAATCCCAATTTCTGATAATGGTATGGCTACAAAGTGGGCTGCAGAGGCTTATTTGGCAAGAGTTTTTTTATTTTATACTGGATATTATAACAAAGAGAGTATAAATCTTGTTGATGGTTCAGAATTGACAAAATCTCATGTACAGAAATATTTAATAGATTGTATAGATAATAGTGGGCATGGGTTGATTGATGATTTTCGAACTTTATGGCCATATTCAATTTCTAATAAGGATTATCCGTATGCAATTGGTTTAGAATATGCAGGTGATGAGAATAAGGAAGTGGTTTTTGCACTTAAATATTCTTATGCAGGTTTTAGATCGACAAGTAATATGGTTGTTTTGGCATACGGATTAAGTAATCAGACATTACTTCCTTATGGGAAAGGGTGGATGTATGGAACTGTAAATCCTAAAATATGGAATGACTGGCCTGATAACGATTTAAGAAAAAGAGCATCAATATGGAATGTATTAGACCAAAATGAGGGAGTTGTTGGCTATAAATTGAATAATGGTAATACTATGCAGGAGACAAACTATTATAATAAAAAATATATGCCTATTACCGTAAAAAATAGTAAAGGTCAGATTAAAAACTATGCCCATGTGTTATATGGGGCTATTGATAATTTTAACTTGAATAATTGTCAGGATTTAATTCTTATGCGCTTCTCGGATGTATTGTTGATGGCTGCTGAGTTGGAATGTCCTAAAGCTCAAGATTATTATGATAGGGTTCGTGGTAGGGTTGGTTTGCAGCCTAAACCTGTTTCTTTGGATAATATAAAAGAAGAGAGACGTTTTGAACTGGCATTCGAGGGTATTCGTTATTGGGATTTATTGCGTTGGCATGATGCTGAAAGAGTAATAAATGAGAATATGAAGGATATACCCGTTATAACTTTGGGAAAAGAGACATCAGTAACTGTAAAATTTAGGACAGAGACAGGCGGCTTTTTAGCTATACCTAATAGTGAGATATTATTATCTAATGGAGTTTTAAAACAGAATCCAGGATGGGATACTAATGATGCTTTTTATGTTGGAGAATAGTTTTGTCCGAGGTATTATATGATTCCGTATAATTTATTTAAGTTTTGCTTCGTTGACCTTTGATTAGGACTTGAGAACTAGGCCGATTCTGCATGTCCACATCGTGTACATTTATTGTTCACCGACCATTTGCTGAATAGCTAATGAACTGTCGGTGAACAATATTGTTATATCATTCTAATGCTTTAGGAACTTTAAATATAAGAAAATCAGCAATATACTATCAAGCCTGGGTTAAATCCGAAAGTTGAGAAATGATGAAACAATACGATGTGCCTTTTTATGGATACTTCTTTATTGACTTAAATTAGCACCCAACAAATACTTCTGAGAGGAGGTAGTATGAAATAATGTACTTTTTAAAGTGGTCAACTATAATGATTGTTTAGCAGCTGAATCTATCAGTTTTGGTTATGTCGTTTGACTTAAATATGACAATCTTTCAATGTATATTATTGAATCTTGTGGACATTATGACGCTAATAATCATTTTAATATAGTGTCTAGTTTAATGTTCTCGTTTTTGAGGTGTATTATACTTCTTAATTTATTGATTTTCAATTAGAATAATAAGATTCTATACCTTGATTTTGATTCTAAATAATGCGTTGTATTTTTCCCTTGTAGTATGTATCATAAACTATATGTATATCAACAACTTGAAGAATATACAATTGAACTTTTAATCAATAAATTTGAACGTCGAACTGGACACCTTAACTTTTTAATAAATTTATGAATAAGAATATATTCCTATTGACAGTTTCTGCATTATATAGCAATTCAATTGTGGCTAATATTAATTATGTAGCTTCTAAAAACATACTTTTTATAATATGCGATGATCTGCGACCAGAACTCAATTGTTATGGAAATTCAATGATAGTGTCACCGAATATTGATGAATTGGCAAATAATAGCGTAGTTTTTAACAGGGCTTATTGTAATATTCCTGTTTCGGGCGCGTCAAGAGCAAGCATCTTTACCGGGTTACGCCCAACTAAGTCTAGATTTGTTTCATGGAATGCAAGAGTTGATAAGGATGCTCCTAATGCAGTAACATTGCAGAAAAGATTTAAAGATGCAGGATATGTTACAATAGCAAATGGTAAAGTTTATCATAACCAGGATGAGGCTCCCAAAAAGTATTGGGATAAAGTATTTTACCCTGAAGGGGCCCCTCATCTGTGGTATCAGACAGATTATAACAAAAATCTTATGATACAAAAGGAAAATAATCCTAAGCTTAAGCGTGGATTATATTATGAATATTCTGATAACCCTGATTCACTTTTTGTGGATTGGATTATTGCAGAAAAAAGTATATCAGATTTGAAAGAGTTAAAAAAAAATGGTAAGCCTTTTTTTATGTCTATAGGATTTATAAGACCTCATCTACCATTTATTGTATCTGAGGAATATTGGAAACTCTATGATGAAGATAGTATCAGTATTCCTGATAATTATATACTTAAAGAAGGAAATCTTATACCTAAAGCAGCACTTTTAAATGGAGGAGAGTTGAGCCAGTATTCTGGAATAAAAAAACGGCATCTTGATATATCTGATGCAAAAAAAATGATACATGGTTATTATGCATCTGTATCATGTGTTGATGTACAAGTTGGACGTGTACTTGATGCTTTGAAAAAGATGGGTTTGGATAAAAATACAATAATTGTTTTCATAGGTGATCATGGTTGGAATTTAGGAGAACATGGTTTGTGGTGTAAGAATACTATTCTAAATTCAAGCTTACATTCTACATTAATGATTAGTCATCCGGAATATAGAAAAGGTAGGAAATGTAATGAAATCGTTGAATTTATTGACTTATATCCAACTATGTGCGATATGGCAGGAGTAGAGTATGCATCATCTATGGAAGGTGAGAGTATATTCCCCTTGGTAAAGTCTGAGAATGCAAGGAGTAAGGGATATTGTGTTTCCCGATGGAACAATGGATTTACGTTGATTAAGGATAACTATTTCTATACTGAATGGAGAGATAAGAAAAACTTGCTTGTCGATTCTCTACTTTTTGATCATAAAAATGATAGTAGTGAGAATTACAATGTCGTACAGAAAGAAGAATATAGCAGTATTGTAAACGAGTTGAGTGAATTTTTAAGAAAACATATTGGAAAAGATTATTTGAAGTGATATGAGATTTTATACATTATTGATTTTTTTGTTTGTTTTAGTTAATACTTTTTCTTCTGATCAAATTTCAGTGTTAGAGCATCCCAGACTTTTCTGGACATCGCAAAATGACAGTGTGGTAAGGCATAGCCTTAAGAGTAGTGTTTATGCAGAACGTTTAAAGAATTTGAGTTTTCAATGTGATACATTAATCAATACTCCTCTTCTGGAAAGAAAAAAAATAGGGAAAAGACTTCTTTCTGTTTCAAGAGAAGCAGAAAGAAGAATAATAATGCTATCTTTTATGTGGAGATTAACAGGTGATGAACGTTATGCTGAGAGGGCTAAATCAGAACTTATAAATGTTTGTTCATTTTCTGATTGGAACCCTTCGCATTTCTTGGATGTTGCTGAGATGTGTATAGCTGTATCCGTAGGTTATGATTGGTTGTATAATTGGCTGGATGAAAAAAGTAAAAAATATATTTCTGAAAGATTGTATAGATTGGGGGGGCATTATGTCGTAAACAAGCGTCCTTCTTCTATGAATCGTAAAGATAATTGGAATCAGGTATGTAATTCCGGTGTTACTATCGCTGCTATTGCTTTGGCTGATGATGTAATTAATGATTATGTATCTATAATAAATAAATCTCTTATGAATGTTCTTCGGAGTCAAATGGAATATGGAGTAAATGGAGCTTATCCCGAGGGACATGTATATTGGGAATTTGGTACTGGCTATAATGTTCTTCTATATTCTGCTATTGAAACAGCTTTTAAAGGCACGATTAAGATAGATTACAATAAGAAATTTATGCAAAGTCCATTTTATATTGCCAACATGAGAGGACCAATTTTTAAGGCTTTTAATTATGCTGATAATTCTGAAGATTTTATGTATAGTCCTTGTTTGTTTTGGTTTGCTTTAAAGTTGAACAAAACTTGTGTTGCAGAGTATGAATATTCTATGTTGAATAATAAGTCAATTAATCACAGACTTATGCCATTAGGATTGATTTGGTCTGCACAGATAGATAATAGCATTGATTTTCAATATAATCCACCTCTATATTACGTTGATAATGGATTTACCCCTGTCTTTACTATTCGTTCTTCCTGGAGTGACAACAACTGTTGGTTTATAGGTGCAAAAGGTGGAAAGGTTAATTCTCCTCATGGACATATGGATGTAGGATCTTTTGTTTTGGATGCCGGAGGAGTAAGATGGGTCTCTGATCTTGGTCCTGAACCATATAATAATATTGAGAGTAAAGGTATTGATTTGTGGAATATGAAAACACAAGACTGCGACAGATGGAACTTATTCAGATATGGTTTTACTTCTCATAATACTTTATCTTTTGATGATAAACCTTTATTGATTAATAAGTATTGTGATATAAATGTTGATTCTGTGTCGAATCAAGATATTGTAGCTTCTGTTGATCTTTCTCCATTATACAACCAGATGGTAGTAAAACGAAGTTATCACTTAGTGGGAAACAAGTATTTTGAATTATGTGATGAAGTAAAAACGACAGAAAAGGGAACAATTATGTCGTGGAGAATTATTACATCTGCAAAAGTCAACATAATTGATGATTATACAGTATACTTGCATAAGGATGGAAGAACAATGATGCTTCATGTAGATACAGATAATAAGATTTCATTTAATGTTGCTGAGGCAAAACCAAAAAATGACTTTGAAAGCAATAATGAAGGATATAATATTCTGAGTTTTAATTCAAATTTAATGGCTAATAGTAAAAATACTTTTAACACGATATTTAAACTAATCAAATAACTATGAATAAAACCTGTTGTATTATTTTGTTTCTTATTTTGCAATCAATATCCGGAACTTCAAAAGAAGTTCCAGATCGTGATTATTGGATTGAAACAATGATTCAAATTGTAAATCCTGTTTTGGAAAGTTTGAGTAATTCTAATTTAAAAAAAGATATGCCATATGAGTCAAAGTCACCTGATAGGAGAGAATATTCTTATCTTGAGGCTTTCGGAAGAGTGATGTGTGGAATTTCACCATGGCTTGAATTAGGTCCAGACAAAACATCAGAGGGTAAATTACGTGAGAAATATATAAAGATGAGCTTGAAATGCATAAAAAATGCAGTAAATCCAGAATCCCCGGATTATATGGCTTTTCAGAAAAGAGGACAGACTCTTGTTGATGCAGCATTTTTATGCCAAGGACTATTGCGAGCCCCAAAACAGTTGTGGGGAAATTTGGAGAAAAAAGATAGGGAAAATCTTATAAAAGCATTAAAATTAACAAGACAATGTGGAATAGCAAAGAATAATTGGAGTTTGTTCCCAGCAATTATTGAAGCTGCAATGCTTGAGTTTACAGGGGAATGTGATATGAAAAGACTGCTCACAGGAATCAATTATTTTAAAGACAATGGTTATTATAAAGGTGACGGTAATTATGGTGATGGTTTTTATTTTCATATGGATTATTATAATAGTTATGTTATCCACCCTATGTTAACTGATGTTTTATTTATATTAAAGAAGCATGGAATATCTGAAGGTGAATATTTAGATAAAGAATTATCCTATCTTAAAAGATATGCTGAAATACAGGAACGTTTTATATCTCCGGAAGGTACATATCCAGTAGTAGGAAGGTCTATTGCATATAGATTTGGTGCATTTCATGCTTTGGCACAAGCTGCTCTAATTCATAATCTACCCAAAAGCGTAACTCCTGGGCAGGTGAGGTCTGGGCTTACTGCTGTTATTAAGAGGCAATTTGAGTCAAATGAAAATTTTGATAATAAAGGATGGTTGGTTGTTGGATTTACAGGCAGACAAATAGACATTTCCGAGACTTATATTAATACAGGGAGTCTGTATTTATGCTCTGCTGTGTTTTTGCCTCTTGGTTTACCAGCGGAAGATGAGTTCTGGAGCTCACCATATAGTAAATGGACATCACTTAAGGCTTGGAGTGGAGAGAAAGTACAAGCAGATCATTCAATAAATTAGAAATTCAATTTTTATATTATAAATTAATATACAATGGAAAAAGTAAAATTACTTGTAATAGAGGTACTCTTATTTCCTATTACATTCTTGAACGCTATGATTCTGGATTCATCTGCTGTTTTGAATACAGTTAATAAAGTGGTAGACTGGCAGATAGAACATTATTCTGATATGAACAAGAATCGTATTTATAAGTCATTTGGTGATTTGAGTTGGGAGAATGGTGTATTCTTGTCTGCCTTAAGCGAATGGGCAGAATTCAGAAATGACAGCAGTTTGATATCATGGTATAGAAATATCTGTGAGCGTAACAGATATAGTCTTTCTACTGCTAATCACAGAATATACCATGCTGATGATTTAGCTGTTTGTCTTATGTACGCAACTCTTTATGATAAAACTGGTAAAGATGAGGTTATTCATCATACATTATCACGGCTTGAGTTTATAATGAATCATCCCTCAAAAGCTGTTTTCGGGGAAAAAAGTAAGCATGTAAATGACAGATGGTGTTGGTGTGACGCTCTTTATATGGCACCTCCAGTCTTCGCCAGGTTTGCAAATATAACTGGTAATAATAAGATGAGAGATTTTATGGATAAGGAATTTTGGGATACTCATAAATTTCTCTATGATGAGTCCGAATCATTATTTTTCCGTGACGCCAAGTATTTTAAACGTACAGAGAAAAATGGTGAGAAAGTGTTTTGGGGAAGAGGAAATGCTTGGGTTCTAGCTGGGTTGTCAAGAATTATCACTTATCTGCCTTCTGATTATCCGTCAAGGAGTAAATATATTTCTCTTTTTAAAGAAATGGCTTCAAGAATTGTTTCACTTCAGGATAAGCGTGGTCACTGGCATGCCAGCATGTTAGATCCAATTTCTTACCCAGATCCTGAAATGAGTTGTACTGCATTCTTTACTTATGCTTTGTGGTGGGGAATAAATAACGGAGTGTTAGATGAAGAAATATACTTAAAAAGTGCAATCAATGGGTGGAATGCAATAGTAGGTAGTGTGCAGAAAGATGGTATGCTCGGTTGGGTACAGCCTGTGGGTCAAGACCCGAAGAAAGTAACTGCCGAAATGACAGAAGTATATGGACCGGCTGCTGTTATGCTTGCAGCAATGGAAATTCTTAAATTTAGTGATGGATTTGCTTTATAATAGTGTAATAATTATAATTCCTATGTTTAAATATTTTATTACTTTCTTCGTATTTCTTTATTTCTTTTGTGATGTAAAAACATCTTATTCACAAAATACAAAGGACACTCTTCTAAAACAGAATGAACATTTTTCAAATGCCGGATATTTTTCTGTTGAGAACTCTCCTAGAAAAACTTTAAATTTCAATATCGGTTGGCGCTTTTTCAAGGGCAGCGTTGAAGGTGCTTATAAAGAAGATTTTGATGATAATTCCTGGGAGGGAGTTAATTTGCCTCATGGTCTTGAAATATTAGGTGATAATGCAAGTGGTGGTAGAAATTATCAGGGAGAAGCCTGGTATAGAAAGAAATTTAAAATCTCTGAATCCGAAAGAAATGCAAGATTGTTTATCTATTTTGAAGGTATTATGGGGAAGTCTAAAGTTTGGATTAACGGTAAGGAAATAGTTAGTCATTATGGAGGTTATCTTCCGTTTGCTGCTGATATAACCGACGTTGTGAGACATGGTAATAATGATAATACAATAGCAGTTCTTGCTGACAATTCAGATGATACCTCATACCCTCCTGGAAAACAACAGTCCGGATTGGATTTTTCTTATTTCGGCGGAATTTACAGGGATGTATATCTCATTTCAACTCAATCTGTATATATAACTTTACCTCAACTCTCAAAAACAGTAGCTGGTGGAGGGGTTTTTGCTGCTACTTTGAGTGCTAAGGTGAATAAGGCTGATATCGCAGTTAAAACTGAAATCTGCAATTCTGAGGCAGAGCCTAAAAGAACTAAGCTTGTAACTACAATAGAAGATACTGATGGTTATACACTTGAGCAAGTATCCGAATCAAAAGTAATCAAACCTGCTGAAACCTATTCATTTAATCAAAGAATAAATGTTTCAGGTATAAAATTGTGGCATCCTAACAATCCTAATCTGAATTTCATAAAGACTGAAGTATGGGTTGATGGAATCATGGTAGATGCTATAAAAACACGTTTCGGAGTAAGGAGTGTAAAGATGAACGGCCCTAAAGGGCTTTATATAAATGGCGAACCTTTCAATGAAAAGCTTATCGGAGCTAACCGTCATCAGGATTATGTACATGTGGGCAATGCATTGCCAAATTCCGGTCAGTGGAGAGATGTCAAGAAGTTACGCGAAGCAGGTTGCAATATCATAAGAGTTGCACATTATCCTATGGATGATGCTTTTTATGATGCTTGTGATGAGTTTGGGGTTCTTACTACTTCAGCTAATCCGGGGTGGCATTTCTTTAATTTTAAGAATGAGCTGTTTGAAAAACGATTGTATGAAGATACAAGGAATCTTGTACGTAAGGACAGAAATCACTGTTCTATAATAATGTGGGAAACAGCATTGAATGAAACTCCACAACAGCCAGGTCATGTTATGCATAATATGCATCTGGCAGCACATGATGAGTATCCGTATCCTGGCTTTTATACAGTTACTGATATTCAGGAAGCAAAAAAGGGTGGCTTCGATATTTATTATCATGGGGATGATGAAAATGTCAACTCATTTATCAGAGAATGTGGAGATGGAAATGAGGTAGATAACTGGTATTCACAGAATGCAGTGACAAGAGTTAAACGTGCATGGGGTGAAAAGGCTTTGCTTGATCAGGCAGAGAATATCTCAAAGACATTTTCTAACTTGTATGGTTTGCCTCCCGTGAAATTAGGTGGGGCTCTTTGGGCTGGAATAGAGCATTATAGAGGTTACCATCCTGATCCGTTTTTGGGAGGTCTAATGGATATGCACAGAATACCAAAATATTCGTACTACCTTATGAAGAGTCAGATATCTCCTGATGTGAAAATAGAAAACATAGAAAGCGGACCTATGGTAAGGATTATGAATGAACTTACTCAATTATCTTCTGAAGATATATATGTATATAGCAATTGTGATGAAGTAAGATTGTATGTAAACGGGAAAGTAGTAGGGGTGCAGAAACCAGAAAAATCTTATGGACATTTGCCACATCCGCCTTTTATTTTTAGAAATACGTTTAATTTCATGTCGTTGAAAAGTATTGGTCGTAACAGGGCTTTCAAATATGAAGTGAAGGTGGAGGGAATAATTGACGGTGAGGTGGTAGCTGAGCATGCTAAACTTTATCCATTAAGATCTTCGGCATTGAAATTGGAAGTTGATGATGAGAATATGGAACTTGTTGCTGATGGCTCGGATTTCGTTCCGATAAGAGCTTATGTGGTCGATGATAATGGTACGGTCAAGGTCTTGTCATCTGAAAAGATTCATTTTGAGATAGAAGGACCGGGTAGTATAATTAATCCGATGCCTGTGAAATCTGATTTGGTGTGGTCACAGCCCTTGTTCGTTCAGATATTGTGTCTGGTGAAATAAAAGTAAAGGCTTATTCAAATGGATTGAAAGGTGCTGAGATTATATTACATTCAAGACCAATGAAAACAGCTGCTGTTTATAATAAGGACTATTTGAATCTTTCGAAAAAGAATGTCAAAATGAATGTGGTTAATATTGACTCCGGCAACACTTCACAAAATACTGATGCTAAAAAATATAATGATGAAATCAAGCATCTGCATCAACAGATTGTGGGATACGAGCAAGAACTCATGGAGCTAAGGAGTAAAGTCAAAGAATAATAAATTTTAAAATTAAATATATCATGAAAAACAAGATTTTATTATTTTCTATAATTGGTCTTTTATCTTCTTGCGAAACAGAAGATAAAGTTTATAATCCTCAGTATGGAGAAGGTTATTATATATTAACTCCCAAAGTAGGTAATAAGCCGAGAATCAATGGTCCTGAAGTATATGGGTACGTCCTAAACATGAGTTTATGTATTCAATACCTGTGACAGGACAGAGACCAATGGATATATTTGTGACGGGTTTGCCTGAGGGGCTTTCGTATGACATGAAAAAGAATATTATATCAGGTATTCTAAAAGATACTATAAATAAAACCTATACGGTGAATTTTAAGGCTGTGAATTCTCTTGGAAGTGCAGAACGCAAATTCGATATTGTAGTAGGTGATGAAATAGCTCTTACTCCACCAATGGGGTGGAGTAGCTGGATTTGTTATAAAAAGAATGTTACTCAGGATGGTGTCTTAAAGCAGGCCAAGGCTTTAAAATCAGTCGGACTGGACAGGTATGGTTACTCTTATGTAAATATAGACGACGGGTGGCAGGGGAATTTGCGAGGTGGTAAATATAATGCCATAATGCCTGATAGTGAAAAGTTTCCTGATATTGTGGAATTGAGTGAAAATATTCATGATATGGGACTTAAATTTGGTATCTATTCTACCCCTTGGATTTCTTCATATGCTGGTTACATAGGAGGAAGCAGTAATAATGAGGATGGGAAATGGGACAAATCGATGCTTATAAACTTTAAGAAAAAGGAAATAGAAGGCAGAGCATCGCGTCATGGTAAATTTAAAATGGATGCTAATGACGCCAGACAGTGGCTGATTGGAAAATAGACTATATGAAATATGATTGGAATCCCAATGATTCTGCAAGTATTGTCAGGATGGCTATTGCGTTAAAGGAATCAGGACGTGATATTGTATATTCTATTTCAAACTCGTGTCCATTGTCCGAGGCTGTAAGATGTAAGGAATATGTGCAGGTATTCAGAACCGGGGGGGATATCAGAGCCAGATGGTCGAAGGATAGGGAACACTTGAATTTGCTCGACAACTGGAAGAATCATAACAAATGGTTGAGAGAAGGTTATGAAGGTGGCCCGGGACATACGCCTGATGCAGATTTTCTGATGGTTGGTCTACAGAAATATGGAAGTGATGACAGTCTGACTGTTGACGAACTATATCATCACGTATCATCATTCATGTTGTGGGGAACACCTCTGCTGCTGAGTTGTGATTTAAACGCTCTAAGTGAGTTTGAGATGAGTCTCTTGACTAATGTAGAAATGCTGGATATCAACCAGGACAGACTTTCTAAACCGGCCAAGCATTACGACCATGGTAATGGAATAGAATTGCTGGTTAAGGATCTTTCTGATGGTAGCATAGCGTTGGGAATCTTCAACTTCAACAATGAGGAAACTTCAGTAGAAGTTCCATGGAGTGAAATAGGCATTTCAGGTAAAAAAAATATTCGTGACGTTTGGCGTCAGAAAAATATTGGTACATATAAGAATGCGTTTAAGACCATGGTAAGACCTCATGGATGTGTGGTGGTTAAAATAATTGACAAATAAAATATGCATTTTATGAGAATAAATAAATTAGATTTAATAAAGTTATTATTGTTGTATGTATTTATTACTCCCACGTCTTTGTACTCACAGACTGAGTTCAAATATACAGGCAATCCGCTTGTCCGTCATATCTTTACAGCAGATCCAACCGCTCGTGTTTTTGACGGTAAACTTTATGTATATACTTCTCATGATTTGAAAGATGCTGATTATTATACAATGAAAGATTGGCGTGTATTTAGTACTGACAACATGGAAGACTGGATAGATTATGGTGATTTCTTTGGATTGGATGATATACCTTGGGCTAAAAGTATGGCTTGGGCTCCAGATTGTGTAAAGCGTGGTGATAAATATTATTTCTACTATCCGGTTGAGCGTACAAAAATTGGAGTTGCTGTTTCCTCAAATCCGGTTTCCGGATTTAAAGATTCCGGAAAACCTTTGATAGATAATACTAGTAATGTTAAACTGATTGGACCCGAACCTATAGATCCTTCCGTTATCATAGACAATGGCCAGGCTTATATTTTTTTCGGATGCAGAGAATTCAGATGGGCTAAACTTAATGATGATATGGTAAGCATTAAAGGGAAAATCAATAAAGTTAAGCTGATAGGAAATGAAGGAGATAAGGAAGGATTTGGAGGTTATTATGGTGAAGGTCCGTTCATCTTTAAAAAGGATGGTCTGTTCTATATAATTTATTCCAATGGATGGGGTAATCAGTCTACTATTGTATATGCAACATCAAAGTCTGTTGAAGGACCTTTTGAATATAAAGGTGAGGTCATAAAAAATGTAGGTTGCTCTACTTCTCATGGCTCTATTGTGGAATTTAAGAATAAATATTATTTGTTTTATCACACAAGGGATTTATCCGGACATAATAACCGACGTTCAGTATGCTTTGACTTGATTTCTTTTGACAAGAACGGCAATATCGTTCCTGCCGTAAAGACCACTTCGTCTTTGGTTTCCGGTAAAGATTATTATACCGGCAAAGGACGTATAGCTTTAAGTTCCGATGGAAATATGCATGATAATGATGATATGCAGGCTACAATGATGAGCCTTATGATTCTCGCTAAAGCCGGACTTCAGGATAAGACATCGCTGTACGTCTATGCTGATCATGTATGGGGAAGTGAGAAAAATGATTTGGAAATTATGCGTCATAGTGCTGAAGAGTGTGGAAAGAGATTCTCTTTTGACAACACAAGGTTCATAGCGGCAGTGGAAAACCCTGAACAGGCATATGAAGCTATGTGTAATGAAATCTTAAAATCAACAGCCGAAAATCCTCTTTTTATAGTGGCTGCAGGTCCGATGCAAGTAGTTGGAGAAGCTTTGAACAGAGCCTTCAGGAAAGAACCGGCATCTTTAAGCTATGTCACAGTTATTTCTCATTCCGAGTGGAATAATGAACATGCTGATAAGCCTCATGCAAATGAAAAACCTCATTCAGGATGGACATGGAATAAAATGGAAAAATCATTTGGACAGAGAGTGAATTTTAATTTAATTTCCGACCAAAATGGAACGGGTATAAGTGAAAATGCCTATAAGTCAAAAAATAAATTCAAGGCACCTTCATGGATTAGCTGGGAGTGGATGAAGGAAAGTAGTGACTCTGATGTAAGATGGGTTTACGAACAGACCCGTAAAAAACCGGCAGGTCCGGATTTTTCTGATGCAGGTTTAGTGTATTATTTGTGTGCTGATTTGGATGGAGAAAGAGGCGATGAGAATGGTAATCCTATAAAATTAAAATATTGGCTTGAACAGGTGGATAAGTATTAGTGAATTTAATTTATAACCCTAAATATATTGTATGAAAAAGATAAAAATTGAAAATTATGGATAGTAAATTTTATTTTATCAGTACATTTTTAACAATTCCCAAATTACTGATATCTCAAGATATTTGTTTGCAAAATGAATACAATAAGCTGTTTGGAGCAAAACCTGAATCTAAGGAGTCTGCAGATTCAATGAATGTTTTACTTATAACGAGTGATCAACATCATTGGATGGCGGTGGGGTATAATGATCCTAAATGCAAGACTCCTAATTTGGACCGACTTGCAAAGTATGGAGTTGTTTTTGACAGGGCATATACCACTAATCCAACAAGTACTCCTGCTCGTGCATCTATAATAACGGGAATGTATCCAAGTCAACATGGAGCCTATGCCTTGGGTACTAAATTAATGGAGAATGTTCCTTGTTTAGGAGATTATCTTAACGATGAGGGATATCAAACGGCTTTAGTTGGAAAGGCTCACTTCCAACCATTAAAAGCTACTGCTGAGTATCCTTCAGCTGAGGCTTATCCTTTAGTTCATGATTTAGAATTTTGGGAAAAGTTTAATGGTCCTTTTTATGGTTTTAATCATGTTGAACTAACAAGAAATCATGGAGATGAGGGACATGTGGGGCAACATTATGCTCTATGGCTTGAAGATAAAGTGGGCGATAAATGGAAGGAATGGTTTTGTAAGCCTTTGGGCAAAAAGGATAAAAAAGAGTTTGGAGAGTGGAGTATACCTGAGAGGTATCATATGAATGCATGGATTACAGAACGTTGCAATTCATTAATAGATGATTATATTAAGGAAGATAAGAGGTTTTTTATTTGGGCAAGTTTTTTTGATCCACACCCACCTTATTTGTTGCCTGAACCATGGGCTTCAATGTACAATCCCGATGATATGGATATTCCTGAATCATATGGCGATGATGTATCTGATATGCCTTTACAATACAGAATGACCAGAGATTCCAAATTAGATAAACATATCTACGATGAGGGAGCTCAATCATTTCATGTGCATGGGGTAGGATCACGCGTAATACACAAAGATAGGGTGAAGGTTTCCAAAGCTTACTATTATGGTATGATTTCTATGATGGACTATTATATAGGAAAAATATTGGATAAACTGGAGCAAGAGAATCTCTTGAACAAAACGCTAATTATATTTACTACCGATCATGGGAATTTTATAGGTGAGCATGGATTGGGGGCAAAGGGTGTTTTCGATTATGAAGATGGTGTTAAAATTCCATTCATAGCTTCATGTCCTGGAGTCATACCTGAAGGTAGGCGTACAAATGCTCTTGTTTCATTAGCTGATATAGCTCCTACGGTTTTAGATTTCCTGAAAATAAAAATACCGTCAACGATGACAGGGGTAAGTCAGCTTAATGTCATGAAAGGAACAGCAGACAAGGTTAGGGAACATGTTTTTATAGAGAACCATTTTCAGATGACTAAGTTTTATTTTAAAACCTATGTTAATGGGAGATATAAATTATCTGTTGATATGAACAGTAATGAGGGAGAACTTTTTGATTTGGAAAACGATCCCAATGAAATGGAAAATCTTTGGGATAATCCAAATTATAAAGACATAAAACGTGAATTGTTGTTGGAGTTTATACAAAAGTCCATGAAAACAGAACCCGTGGTAATGCCAAGAATTGCTGTCGCTTGATATACTAATTTTGATATACTAGTTTGCTTATATGAATATGAAATGCTTTATTCTTAGTAATAACAATATATACAAAACTTTGTTTATTATTATATTTTTGATGGCTTTCAATGTCGTCAGATGCAATAATGGTAGTGAAATTATTGTAAAATCGATAATTCCAGATAGGGGTGTTGTGGATCCACATGTAATTATTGTTAATGACACTTTATATTGCATGTTTGGTCACGATAAATCATGGCACACGGTTGACACTTGGGTGATGGATAGATGGGAGTTGTGGGCAACTACAGACTTGACGGAATGGACTCACATATTAGATATCTCTCCGACTTCGACTTATTTAGGGGATAAACCAAATTGTTGGGCCGGTGATTTTGCAGAAAGGGATGGTAAGTTTTATTGGTATTTTTCCAACAAAGATATAGATACTGGTGTTATGGTTGCTTCGTCAATGTATGGTCCATGGAGCGACTCTTTAGGAAAACCTTTATTACCTAAAGGTTTAGCCAAGACTAAGTCTTATGATCCTGAAATCATCAAGGAGGGTGATAGATATTATATCATGTGGGGAGCCGGAACATATTATATTGCAGAATTGGATGATGATATGGTTTCATTAAGAACTAATCCTGAAATGGTTGTTATTAATGACGACTCAGGTAATCAGGTTCCTACAGCCGATAAATCGTGCGTGTTTTTTAGGAATGGATGGTACTATCTTTCATGGGGGAATAAATATGCTATGTCGAGAAGACTTAAGGGACCTTATCGATTTATTGGTGAATTCCCTGCAGGGGGACATGCCAGCGTCTTTGAGTTTAAAGGTAAATGGTACGCTATCCAGGAAAAGAGTGAAACTAATATTTTTTATAGAGGAACTCAAATCAGAGTGCTATCTTTTAATCAAGATGGAACAATAATTTTGTCCCAAGAAGAAAATGATTCGTCACATGTGAAAGCTTATAATTTCAAGTACTCTACACAAGGATGGTCGGGAGAAACCGGAACTGAAGTAAAACGTGATTGTCCTTATAATATTTATGGACATACTACAGCAAAGAATGCAATCATATCTTCTACCAAATTCTTACATTTCCAGGTAACAGATAATTCGAAATTAAAAATAAGACTTAAAAATGTCAGTAAATCCAAGACAATAAAAGTTGCTGTATGCAGCTATAACTTTGACAAGGGCTTTTTTTAACTGGCTCCCAAATATGTAGACTGGAATGTTCAGGAGTGGGTTGAAAAAGAATTGTTATTACGTGATGATTTATATCAGGAGGTGACAATCAATTTGAATGAATTTAAAACTATAGGTAAATTTGTTCATCAGGTTGCTATAATGCCGGTACCAGATATGATTGATGCTGAATGGCAGATAGAAAGTATTACAATAAATTAAAAATTTATACATTATGAATTACAAAAAAATTAAGTTGTTTCTAATTTTGATTATAATTAGCGCTCCCGGTATTTTATATGCAGATATTTCCATGCAGAATGTGTCAGGTAGGGAGAAACAGAGTTTGAATGGTGTATGGAATATTCTTATCGATGCATATGACGAGGGGTTGAAAAAAAAATGGTATATCCTTAGAGATTCAAATAATGGTGGACTTAATGAGCTTTGCTACGAGGGAAATCTTACATTGAGAGTTCCGGGCGACTGGAACCATCAGTTGCCTGAATTGGATTTATATGAAGGACATATTTGGTATCAGCGTAGGTTTGACTCTAAAATCCTTCCAAATAAAAGAATGTTTTTACATTTTGGAGCTGTAAGTAATAACTGTATTGTCTTTCTTAACGGTGAAAAGATAGGTGAACATAAGGGAGGGTTTACTCCTTTTCAGTTTGAAGTAACCGGAAAATTAAAGGAAAAAGATAATTATATTATATTACGAGTAGATAATATAAGAGGTGAAAACTCTATTCCGGCTCTTAGTTTTGATTGGTGGAATTATGGTGGAATAACAAGGAATGTTGATTTAGTGTATGTTCCTGAAAATTATATCCAAGATTATTTCATACGTCTAGACAATGATGATACCGGGAAGTTGGACATCACAGTCGAATTAAATGGTGAAAATGTGTCCGGAAAGGAGATAGTTGTTGAACTGAACGAAATAAATAAGAAAATCACTTTAAAGACAGACGAAAATGGTATTGCTCATTCATCAAAAAAGATTTCATTAGAACTGTGGTCACCTGAGAAACCTAAGTTGTATGATGTTGCGATTACATCCGGTAATGACAAAATAACAGACAGAATAGGATTCAGAAGCATAAAGGTTGATGGCAATAAGCTCTTATTAAATGGGGAACCTATATATTTACGAGGAATTAACTTTCATGAAGAGATAGCCAACGAGAAACGGAGAGGGTATTCTAAAGCTGATGCAGAGTTTCTTGTAAACAGCGCATTAGAAATGAATTGTAATTTTATTCGCCTGGCTCATTATCCTCAAAGCGAATATACTGTAAGGCTTGCAGAAGAGAAGGGTATCTTAATGTGGGAAGAGATACCATTGTGGCAAAAAATTAATTTTGCTTCAGAGGATGTCTGTAAACTTGCGGAGACTATGGCCGATGAGATGATTGAAAGGGATAAAAACAGATGTGGTGTGATTATATGGAGTATCAGTAATGAGACTTCAAAATTTAGCAAGCCAAGAAACAAATTCCTGGCTGAATTGGTTACTAGGGTAAAGAGCTTGGATAATACGAGACTGGTATCTTCTGCTCTCCACCAGTCACAAGCTGTGAAAGAAGGAGAATGGACAGTAATGAAACTTGAAGACCCTTTAATTGAGTTCTTGGATGTAGTGGGATATAATAAATATCTTGGTTGGTATCAGAAATTCCCTTGCGAGCCGGAAAATCTGAAATGGGAAGCGTATGGAAAACCTCTTATAATAAGTGAGTTTGGGGCTGAGTGTGTACAAGGTAATGATTTAGGAGATACTACTAATCTGAACTCGTGGAGCGAAACTTATATGGAGAATGTTTATAAGAAGGATTTAATATCTTTCGATAACTCAGAAGATATAGTAGGACTTTCACCTTGGATTTTATTTGATTTTAGAGTCCCTCGTCGTTCGCATGCTTTATTTCAAAAAGGGTGGAACAGGAAAGGGTTAATATCACCGGAATATAGAAAGAAAAGGGCATGGTTTGTGATGAAAGATTATTATGATAAAAAAAGTAAATAAATGAAAAAGCAGTTATTGGTAATCCCCGTTTTGTTATTAGCTTTATCGCATATAAATGCTAAAGTTAAACTACCTTCAATATTAGCTTCACATATGGTTCTCCAACAAAATTCGGTCGTGAAACTATGGGGATGGAGTGATAAATCAGGAGTAGTGAAAATCAAAACTTCATGGAGCGCTAAACTATATGTGGCAAATATCTCAGAAACGGGGAAATGGACGGTTGATATTTCGACTCATCGGCCGGAGGACTTATAATATAATTTTTGATGATGGGGATAGACTTAGCATTGATGATGTTTATCTGGGAGAAGTGTGGTTTTGTTCCGGACAATCAAACATGGAAATGCCTGTTAAAGGATTCTATGGTCAACCGGTTATCAACTCTGTTGAGACTATTGCTAATGCAGACAAAAATATTCCGATTAGACTTTTTAAAGTGGAAAGATGTATGTCGAAAATGCCACAAGAAGATTGTAACGGTACATGGAACGTTAACTCTCCGGAATATGTCGCAGATTTTAGTGCGGTTGCATATTTTTTTGGTAAGCAGCTTTATAATACACTAAAAGTTCCTATTGGATTGGTTAATTCAAGCTGGGGTGGTACTAATATTACTTGCTGGATGTCTTCCGATGCTCTGAAAAAGTTTCCAGATATCTCTCAGGGGTATTTAGCCACTGATGAAATATCGCAAAAACCTCAACCTGTTACGTTATTTAATGGAATGGTAAATCCAATAAAGGATTTTAATTTCAAAGGTGTTATATGGTATCAAGGTGAGGCTAACAGGGCTAATCCTGAAGAATATAAATTATTGTTTCAGTCTTTTGTGAAAGATTGGAGAAGGTTGTTCTGTAATGATACTATGCCTTTTTATTATGTACAAATAGCTCCTTATATGTATTTTAAAAATAAGAGCAATATTCAGGCTGCATTGTTGCGTGAAGTGCAGATGGAGTGTGAAAGTATAATAAATAATGTCGGTATGGCTGTTCTTATGGATTCTGGTGATTCATCGACTATTCATCCGTCAAAAAAGGATATTGTAGGTAAGCGTTTGGCATATAAAGCTCTAAGTCATACGTATGGTATAAGTTCTATCTTATCAGATTCACCTAGATATGCATTAAAAAGAAGAGAAGGCAATAAATTGGTTCTATCTTTTGATAGAATACCATTAGGTATTACTTCATTTGGGAACGTATTGAGGAATTTTGAAGTTGCAGGTTCGGATGGTGTATTTTTACCGGCTGAAGCGAAAATTGTTGATCGTGAAAAAGTTGTGTTATGGAATGATGATGTAAAAGAGCCGGTACATGCAAGATATGCTTTCAGGGATTTTGTAATCGGCGATTTGTTTGGAGGAAATGGGATGCCAGTATCATCTTTCAGAACTGACAGATAACCATAATAAGAGTGTCATGATTTAATGATTCATGACACTCTTATTATGGTCAGCTTAGAAACTGATTGTGGTATCTTTTATTCCCTTTGATGATAGATTAATGACGGTTTTTTCGTTTTTGCCGTTTGACTGCACAGTGACAAGCAATGTACGTTTTGTGCCTTTCGACGGTCTGTCTTGAAATTTCCTGTATAATACAAATTAGGCGAGTCTATACCAATAAGTTTTGCTCCACCCGTTACGGAAACGATGATCTCATTTTCAGCCTCTGGGACAGTCCTGCCTTTATCGTCTGTTAGTCTTACCTCTATTATATTAATATCTTTTCCGTCTCTTGACATTTCTTTCCATACCGGATTGGCCTGAATCTTAGAAACAGATCCTGTTGTTTCAAGTTTGCATGTACCGACTTTCTTTCCGTTGCGGTAGCCTATAGCTTCAAGTTTGCCGGGTTTGTATGAGACCTCAAACTCTGCATAATAAGTGTCCTTTCCTGTTTCCTTTCTTCCTAAAGACTTGCCGTTTAGCTTGAGTTCTATTTCATCACAGTTGTTGTATACTGTGGCAAAAGTTTTCTCGCCTTCTCTTTTATTCCAGCTAAACAACCTTTCTTTGCTTAATACGACACGTTCGCCAGCCTGTCCGTATGTAGTGTATTCCATAGGTCCTGATGCTGAGACATCGCAAGAAGTGATGAAAATCCTTGGTTCTTCAGTCCAACAAGCTTCGTACAGAGCTCCTTCGTATTTCTTGTTTAATGTAAGATCCAGTAGTGATGAGTTCCATCCTCTTCTTCCAAGTTCTTTGGTTTCTCCTAGGTAATCTATACCTGTCCAGATGAACCCTCCTATTACGTAGGGGTTGTCCCTCATTGCTATATGGTAACAGAGTTCTTTGTTGACTTCGCTTCCAAAGCACAGTTTCTCTGGGTATTTTTCGTGCATGGGTCTATACATGTCCTTGCTGCCAAAATCGCGTTCTATGTAATTGAATCCCATAATTGGCAATTGTTCTGTTACTCCATTCTTGTCTGTCAGTTTACAATTGTTGTCACCTACACAAGCAGGTCGGGTCGGATCAAGTTCTTTGCATAGTACCAGCATAGGGGCAATAGTCTCGCCTGCATTCTTATAATGTCTATAGTTTGGAATCTCATTTCCTATTCCCCATATTATTACTGATGGGTGATTTCTGTCTCTTTTTATCATATCTGCCAAATCGGTACGCCACCATTCGTTGTAGAGATGGTTGTAGCCGTTCATAGCTTTACCGGTAGGATTTTCTGTCCAGTTTACTTGCCATCCGCTGGTCCATTCGTCGAAGGCTTCGTCCATTACATAAAACCCCATACTGTCGCATACCTCATAGAAGGCCGGTTCGAAAGGGTTATGTGATGTTCTTAAAGCATTGCACCCCATTTCCTTTAATTTACTCAGACGGTATATCCAGACTTTTCTCGGTACTGCGGCACCGAGACTACCGGCTTCATGATGGAGGCAAACGCCTTTCAACTTTGTTTCAACGCCGTTGACAAAGAGTCCTGCTCCAGGTACGAAATCGATTTTCCGGATACCTATTTCTGTAACTGCGTCATCCAGTATTTTGCCATTGTATTCTATTTCACTTTTCAGAGTGTATAGGTATGGTCTCTTATCACTCCACAGAATTGGATTTTTGAAAGAAACTGTTTGGGTTGCTTTATAGTTTACTTCGTAGTTCTCGATGATATGATTTTTTTCTGTTCTTGCTATCTCTCTCCCTTTATGGTCATAAATTATTGTACGTATAATACAATTATGTTTTTGAGGTTTATTTTTCCACTCGTTTTTTTCGCGCAGCCATCTGTTTTTCTTAAAGAGTTTGATTTCGCTATCATCAAAAAAAGTTCCCATTATTTCATAATCGGCTTTTATGGTTGCAGAATGTTTTTCTGCTACAGGTGTGGTGATATGAATACCTCCATTATGGCGGAAATGTACATAGTTTGTTTTTATCAGATGTACATTTCTGTATATACCTGATCCGTGATACCATCTGTCGGCTCCAGGATTACTGTTGTCAACTCTTACTGCTATTACGTTTTCTCCTCCGAACTTGAGTTTATCGGTAAGGTCATATCTGAATGTTGAGTATCCGTATGGTCGTCTTCCAAGGTATCTGCCATTAATCCATACCTCTGAGTTCATGAATACACCATCGAATTGTATTACAAACTGTTTGTTGGCATCTTCTTTTGGAACTGTGAATGTTTTTCTGTACCAGCCTAACCCTTCAGGGAAGAAGCCGTTGTTCTTTCCGGCAGGGAAGTCCGGTGTGTAGTCGCCTTCGATACTCCAATCGTGAGGGAGATTCAGTTTTCTCCACCTGGAATCGTCATATTGGATTTCCCTTCTGTCAGGACTGTCTCCCAGGGAGAATTTCCAATTGGCATTAAAATCTTCTGTAACTCTTACCTGAGTCCCGACTGAGGGCGTTGCATATCCAAGCACACCCATGAACAATAGTATAAATGAGAATAGTTGTTTCATGTAAAAAATAGGTTTGATTATTTATAATTTTTCTCCTGCGCCTTGAAGTGAAGCATCATGGTTCCACATGATGTACCATGGGTCTTTGGTCTTAAGTTGCCATTTCTTGATATAATTCTTCATTTCTTCAAGTATATCTGCATATTCCTTTTTTGTCGCCAGATTGTTTATTTCATCAGGATCTTCTTTCAGATTGTAAAGTTCAAATTCGGGCCTGTGAAGATAAGCCTCGGCGGTACGTTTCCCGAAATATTTTTTATTGTTTCTGAGGACACTCTGCCATGTTGATGAAACCCACAAATCTGATGCGAACGGATATTCTAACTGATAGGCAATGTTCCATATTATTTTGTAGTCTCCTTTTCTCATAGCCCTCATAGGATAATACATAGTTATTTCATGGAATGTATGCGATGCATACATCTTATCCCATCCTTTGGTTATTTCTCCATCAAGTATGGGCAGGAAAGAACGTCCCATAAAATCTTCCTTGCTTATGTCCACTCCGGCCATATCGAGAATAGTAGGGGTCATATCTACCCATGAAATCATGGCATCGTTAGTTGTTCCACGGTGTTTAATGAATGGTGAACTGATTATACATGGTAACTTTAATCCAGGTTCATATACATTTGTTTTTGCTCCGGGAAATGCCATGCCATTGTCAGATATATAGATGATTATGGTATTGTTGGCTTTTCCGGATTCTTTCAGATATGAGAGAAGTTTACCCATTCCCTGGTCAACTCTGGAAACTGATTGATAATATTGTGCAATTTCTTCTCTCGTTTCTTTGTTGTCAGGGAGGAATGAAGGAACAATGACACTGTCCGGCGAATATACTATATTGGAACATCCTTTGTATCCGTCTTTTCTGTTACCGAATGGATTGGGCGAACTCCAGTTGTCGACTTTTTCTGTAAATCCGCTACGATGTGGGTCGTCAGTGCAGAAATAGAGGAAAAATGGTTTTTCAGAATTGAAAATCTCTTTACAGTTTTCTGCCATTTCTACAGTATTTCTAGGATTGGCTTTATATACTTTGTCGAAATGATATACGGATTCAGGGGCTACATGATATTTGCCTATTCTGCCTGTAAAATATCCGTTTTCCGAAAGGATTACGGGAAGGGAACGCACATCCTTAAAAGTACTGAAATGATGGTAATCATGTGTATGGCCATATGCTCCGATGGCATGTCCGTATTTACCTGTTAGCAGGACGGAACGGCTTGCTGCTGAACTTGCACTAGTGCAATATGCCTGAGTGAACCTTACTCCATTAGCGGCAAGCGAGTCCATATTAGGAGTTTTGATAATGTTGTTTCCGTAGCATCCCAATGCATCCATACCATGGTCGTCTGTCACAAACAGTATGATATTAGGGCGTTTTGTAGAGGTGTTTTCTTTAATTTTTCCGGTGCTGTCACTGCATCCGTAAAGTACAGGTACGAATGTCAGTGCATAACCTAAATTTATTATATTATTGTTCATGACATATTATTTTAGTATATATCCTTGTTTTTTGTTAAGTCCCGTGCCTTTAAACTCTTGAAGTTGTTTCATCAGCTCTGTTTGCATCTTTTGTGCTATTGCTTTCTTGTCTGCATCATTATAGCAGTTCTTAAGTTCAAACGGATCTTCTTTCATGTCGATTAGCCATGGCGATTCTTTTTTGTCTATTACCAGTTTGTATCTGCCGTCTGTTGCAGCAGCCCACCAGCCATCGCATTGTGCAAAATGTACTATTCTGTTGCCATTTACAATTTTATCTTTGTTTGTGAAGTCGGCAGAAGTATCCTTACCATGGAATTTTACGTCAGTTTTATACCCATAAGTGAAAGTATGGTAGGAGCAAAGTCTGTATTCACATATGCTTTGTTTATGACTTTTCCCGCCTTGATTTTTCCAGGGTATCTTATTACAAACGGTATGCGAGACGAGGCTTCGTATGGAACTCCTTTGTTCCTTCTTTTATGTTCAAAGAACATATCTCCGTGGTCGGATGTAAATACCACTATTGTATTGTCCAGTAAGCCGTTGTCTTCAAGGAATTTAAGAATCCTGCCTACACTGTCGTCTATGTGTTTTACCATACCAAAATACTGTTTCAGGGCCTTTGTATCGAATGTCTTTGCCTCGTTCTTGTCTTTTTCGCTGCCTTTTCCCCAGCTTGGTCTTTGTGATGCATATTCAGGTTTCATCGTAAACGGCATTTCCGGCTTCAGATTTTTGTACATATCGTGATATGGTGGGCGTGCATAGTCCGGTGTATGCGGATCCGGAATGGACAGCATGAGGCAGAATGGTTTGTTTTTGTCCCTTTCCAGTATATCGAGTGCCTTGTCGGTAAAGAAGTCTGTAAGATGGATTATTTCATTCGCAGGAAGTTTTGCGGCAGCTTTATCCCCGATACCTGCCACTACTTTACCGTTTTTTATATGAAAGTAAGGAGCGTGTCCTCCTGTCATCATGTATGTATTGTCTTGGAATCCTCCATTATATTTTATGCCGAACGTGTATTTATTCTCATCTCCTGCAAGATGCCATTTGCCTACATACGATGTGGCATAGCCGTTTTCGCTTAATATGGATGCAAATGTAGGTATTTTATCACTTAGGAACATTCCGTTCTTGGGTGCTCCTGTGGCTTGGGGGTAGAGGCCTGTAATCATTGAAGCTCTTGAAGGTGTCGATACCGGCGAACTACAGTAGTATTTCATACATATAGCCCCTTCATTAGCTATTCTGTCTATATTGGGGGTTGTTGAATTGCATCCTTTTCCCCAAACAAAGGCTTCTTGTTCAGGCATAAGATTCTGATAGCAGCTTAAGGTTCTGAAACTGTGCTCGTCTGTATGGATTATGACCAGGTTTGGTTTTTCGGCAGCTGATATTCCTGTAATTGGTGCGCAGCCTGTTAACACCATTAATGTAAATTTATTCATCGCTTGTTATTGTAAAATTGTTATTTGATCAATACTTGGTGTAGCATCATTGCTTACACTTTTTAAGGTTATATTGTTTGCTCCGGAATATATGGTTATAGGAACTGACATTTCACGCCAGTGGGACCTACACTTCCTGTATCGGTAAATTTAATTCTTTCCAACAGCTTGTCGTTATTATACAGCTCCATATATGAATATGTGCTGCTACTTTTCTGTGAGTATCTTATAGAAATTTTGGCATTGAATTTTCCACCATCATTTTCCTGATACCATGTGATAGAACCTTTACCTGCTTTCGGTATAACAAATCCGTCGCCGAAATACCCTTCGCCATCTTTTTTAGTTTTGACACAGTTAGTGAGACTGGCTGTTTCAGCCTGTTCTCCATTGAACTCGCATGCCGGTTCTCCTGGCTTTCCCCAATATAAGCCTTCGTTTGGACCAAAACTTTCCTGCATGTAAATTTCATCTTTACCATTTATATATATAACAGCTTTAACTGTAGCCGCCTCTTTTAGCGAAAATGGGGCATTGTATTTTTTACAATTCTTGTCAGGTTTCCTACCATCTGTAGTATAATATATCTCAACATTATCTTGGGGACTCTTTCCTCTTAATGAGATGCTTTCATATAAAATTGAAACTTTGTCTGAAGCCCATAATTTCTTATCGCCTGATATACATCCAAGATATAATGTAACGGGCGAATTTTCATTATAACCTGTAGACTGGATGAAAATCCTGTTAAGTCCAAAGAAACATCTTTTTGATTTTGCAATGAAGTTTGTTTCTGTATCAACAGGGTTACCGCTTTCAAATGATAGGATTCTTGCATCACCTTTTATATTGGCATGTATTCTGTTTTCTCCATACGGGTATAATATTCCGTTGTTGTCTTTTTGACTTATGGATATAATGCTGATATCTTGACAGTCTGCTTTCAGATTCTTGTTTTCGATGTCAATATCAATTTTAGCAGGTGTGCCCGCTGTGGCTTGCGATGTCCTGGCTATTTCTTTTCCCTTTCTGTATGCTATTGCTTCAATCTTTCCTGGTGTCCATGGGACTCTGAATTCACATTGCATTTCATTCCATTTTTTCCCTTTTTTTATTTTCCCAAGAGAATTCCCATTGAGTAAAAGTTCAACTTCATCGCCTGTTGTATACACCCATACAGGTATTTCTGTTCCTTCTTTCATTTTAGGATGTGTCCAATGTGGCAGAATATGAACCATATCCTTTGTTGTCCATTCACTTTGGTAGAGAAAGTACAAGTCTTTTGGAAAACCTGCCAAATCAAGTGCACCAGATTGGAAAGCTCTGAACGGCCATCCTCCATGTACATATCCTGCTTCGCCAAGGTAATCAAAACCAGTCCATCTAAAACTTCCGGAGAACCAGTCTTTGTCTCTTAACGATTCTATGATATGTCTGGCTGTAACTCGCACGGTGGCATTATCATACGAAGAGTTGAATATCTGTTTTGCACTCTTTCTTCTGTCTGGTGATGTCCAGTCATATGAGAAAATCTCTTTATCCGTAAGGTTGGGTATGAACATCGGATCTTGTTTCTTATTGGGGTACTTGTCTCTATACCACGTCTGTGTTCTATAATATCCTCTAACTTGCCATGTATGAGGGTTTTCTGTTCCTATGAATGCTCTATTTCCTGGCTTATATGTTTCAAGAAAAGTTTTCTTTTCGCTCCATCCGTTCACGCCATATACATCCATATCTTCAGAGTTTGAGTCTCCTGAAGTGACTAATCTCGTATGATCTTCCTCATGGCATATTTTTACCATTCTTTTGGCAACGTCGCCTTTAGTTTCATTCCCTATACTATATAGGAACACTGAGGGATGATTCCTGTCCCTTCTGATGAAATCTCTTAAGTCTCTCTCATACCAATTGTCGAAAGCCTGGAATCCATAGTCAAAGTCTGCTTTTTTGTGCCATCCGTCGAATATTTCGTCCATAACGAACATTCCAAGCTCATCGCAAACTTTATAGAAAATAGGCAGATGAGGGTTGTGAGCCGTTCTGATGGCATTACATCCCATATCTTTAAGAAGTTTAACTTTCCATCTGATGAGTTGTTCTGTTGTAATGGCTCCAGTAGGACCTCCTTCCATATGTTCGCATACGCCTCTAAGTTTATACTGTTTTCCGTTCAGTATAAATCCTTTATTTGGACTCCATTCTATATATCTGAATCCGAAATCGATACTTTTCGTTTCGATTATATTGTTATTTCTGTCGGTAAGTGTTATTCTTGATGTATATAGGTTAGGATTTTCAGGAGACCACAACTCGGCCTTTTTGATTTTTAGGTTGAAGTTGATTTCTGCATTGTTGTTGTTAGTGGAAAACTCTAATGTTTCCGATTGTGCTTTGCATTTACCTGCTTTGTCAAAAATTTCCAGTTTGGCTAAATAGTTGGCAGATTTTTCGGCTGAAATAACTTTTGCGTTTACACAGACTTTGTCTTTCGAGGGGGTAGTGATAAAAATTCCATCTTTTTCAAAGAAAGCATTTTTGTGGCTTCTTAATGATACATTTCCATATATTCCGCAGCCATGATACCAGCGGGCGCTGGGTTCCATACTATTGTCTACTCTTACTGAGATGATATTTCTGCCTTTAACAAGGTGTTTTTTTATGTCGAAAGAGAAAGGAATGTAACCATATGGTCTTTCACCGGCAAAATTTCCGTTTATCCATACCTGATTGTTCATGTATGAAGCCTCGAAATCAATGAAAACAAAATCATTGGCCAGTTCTTTTTCAGTGAGAAATATTTCTTTTCTATACCATCCTATTCCTCCACCGAGGTACCCTCCTTTGTCTTTTTGTTGGGCATTTGCTGAATAACCTTTTTCAAAAGCCCAATCGTGAGGTATGTTAATATTTTCCCATTCAGAATCATCATAATCCACGTATTTTGCTTCTGGTATATCTCCCAAAAAGAATTTCCAGTTTTTACTTAGGCAATTCTCTTTTGCTGATATATTAAATATTTCAAACAAGAATAGTATTGTTAATAAGATTGTATTTCTCATGTTGGTTGTAAGATTAAATTGTTTAAATCTGAAACGTTGCTAAAGCGATGTTTCTGCAAAGTCGGATTGCTTTAAAATATTTATCCTGCAAGTTCCGTATGCGGAACTTGCAGTAAAATTATAATAGTTCTTTAGGCGTAGCCTCTTCTATCCACTTATTCAGCCTTTCAAGCATATCTTTCGCCCTTTCCGGATATACGTTGATAAGATTAGTAGTCTCGCTTTCATCATACTCGATGTTATAGAGCTGTACTTTTCCGCTTCTGTATTTAATCAGTTTCCAGTCACCGTTTATTATAGCCGCATTTTGGTCTTCGTAGCTTCGGAACATAAACAGGTCTCTGTCCTTTAGCTTCTTACCGTTTAGAGCAGGAACGAGGCTCTTACCTACCACCTGTTTGTCCTTACATGGTTTGCCTGAGGCCAATTCTACAAGAGTAGGGTATACATCGATTGTTTCTATCGGCTGAGTTATAGTCTTGCCCATCATTTTCTTATGAGTAGGGTCGTATATTATAAAAGGCACGCGCGAGCCGCCTTCGGCCAGTGCATCGCCACCTATCTTGCCACCTCTTAAATGACCGTTCTTGAATGCCCCTCCCTGGTCGGCGGAGAAGATTATAACCGTATTGTCAGCAATTCCTTTTTTCTTGAGCGAACTCCTGATTTCTCCTACAGTTTCGTCAAGCGCCTCTATCATTGCTGCATACTGTGCGTATTTTCCGGTAAGCCCTTTCTTTTCATATTTTGCCACCAAGTCTTTTCTTCCTATCTGCGGGCCATGTACTCCATAATACCACACGTTGAGCAGGAACGGTGTCTTTTTGTCGTATTTATTAATGAAATCTACAGCTCCATCGCCTATGAGGTTTGTCAGGTAAGCATTCTTGTCAGCTTTTGGAAAAGGATTGTTTGTCTTAAAAAAAGGTTGGTAATAGCTGTTAGGATGCCCATGCTCGCATGTGCCATACATGGCATCGAATCCTTGTTTTGTAGGGGAATATGGTTCTGTGCCGAGATGCCATTTGCCGACAAACATATTGTAGTAACCAAATTCTTTAAGACGTTCAGCGTAAGTAATTTCTTCTAATGGAAGATATGCCCTGGATTTCATTTTTCCTGGATCTTTATCGAATGTCTCGAACTCCAGACTTGTATCTTTACCATATATATGTCTTACGAATCCGCATCTTAACGATTCTTTGCCTGTCAGAAGCGATGCTCTGCTCGGGCTTGAAGTAGCACTGGCTACATAGGCTCTTGAAAAATACAGTCCGTCGGACTTTAGTTTGTTGATGTTTGGAGTGTCGAATACAGGGTTGTTATATCCCAAATCAGCCCATCCAAGATCATCTACAAACAGCATTACTATGTTGGGCTGCTCCTGTGCGAATGCCGTTGCCTGGCTTCCTAACAGTAGGGTGGAGACTGTGATTAGATTCTTCATAATTATTCGAATTTTTAGATTTTTGCTTCCTTTAATTTTCAAAGTTTCTCTTGACTTCTTGTCGGCCTCCAGAACTTTAGCCGGTTTCAGTCCTGTGTGTATATTATCTTCGATTGTGACATTTTTGCAATTTTCCAACTGGAATACCGGAGCATCCGGGAAAGGAGCTTTTTCTTCATTGTTGAGATTAATCCTGTTTCCCTTAATGACAAGGTTTTCCGCTCTGTCTGCCCATACCACTCTCGGGTTGAATCCGTCTATCTCATTGTTTATGATTTTGATGTTCTTGTCGTAACATTCGGTCTGGTCGAAATCCTTGCCTAATCGAGGGGTTATATATATTGCTGCATGAGGCTTTCCGCAGTCGGCATAGTTCTTGAACTTGTTGTTCCTGATGGTAACATCATTGACGGCTCCCGATTCGAACCAGAAAAATGTCTCACCTCTGAAAAGAATGGCCGACATCATAGACGAGAGGTTATTGTTTTCTATTACCGTCTTCAGTGGTGTCTTGATTATGAGGTTTCTTGCTCTATGGTTTCTTATGGTACATCCTCTTACAGTAAATGTAGGATTCCATGTCTTGTTTTCTACCACATCTCCTTTTTTCAAATCGGAAGGGATGGCATTTTCGAAAGTGAGATCCATGTATGTCTCGTTTAATACCTTGACATTGGATACTGTATTGGTTTCTGCTCTTGCAGGTGACGGATGTTTGATGAACCACACTTCGTCGCCTGGTGCTGCAAATTTAAAACCTGTCTGTTCGAAGTGTTTTAATGCCACACGTATTGTTTTCGAGTCGATAATCTTGTTTATTTCTACGTATGTACCATGGACGTTGGTTCCGTCATCAAGCATATTCTCGAATGTGCATCCTTCAATCAGAATATCCCCCTTACAGTTGGCAAAGTGTGTGGCGTCTGCAGTAGATGAGATTACTCTGTTTGAATTAGGAGGAAGAACCACTTTACAGTCTGTTATTTTTATATTTTCAGAACGTTCGAAAGATACGCCATTCCGAGGGCATGATGTACCGTTACGTTGTTCAGAGTGATGTTCTGACACTCCTTGAAATCGAATGCAGGAGCATATCTGTCCTTTTCTCTGTCGCCTTTAGAGCTAAGCAGTGAACCGATTGGTGGGTAGTATTTTTGTTTCTCGTATATACGCAGGTTGCCGTTAGGGAGTTCCACCACCTTTGACGGGTCGCTGTGCATATCCTGTGCGCCGGTCACTACTTTCTTCTTGCCCTTGTCGAAAGGCAATGTGCTGCCTAATATCGAATAGTTAAATCCGTCAATGTTCGGGAACTTTATCTTGTTCTTCTCTATTTTCCATGAGAAACCATCCCTGAAAGGTTTAACTTCTCTCCATCCTTCTTTTGGATTGATGTCTATGACTTCAGCCAAAAAAGTAAAAGGTATGTCCCAGTTTATCGTTATGCCTGATATCTTCACTTCGTTACATTCCTCTATCAGGAAAGGGAATAACTGACCGTGGCATAAGATGGTAGCTCCGTTGCCTTCTATTTCCACTTTCTTGAAGCCTTTGATAGGGAATATGATTTTCTTTGAGCCATTGCCGTGATTTGTTATTGCACAGTATTTTTCTGTAGCATAGTCCGGCTTGCAGAAATATGTTCCTTTTTCAAGTATTATTTTTATATCGTCTGTCTTGGCACTTTCTATAGCCTTTCTTATATTCATAGTTACATCGCCATTCTGTAGCGGAATGTTGATGATTTCTTTTGCGGCTGTATATGAATTTGTTATCAGTGTTAATACAGACAGAAATGTAATTCTTTTCCAGATTTTGGGTATAGTCATAAATTATTGAATTAGTTTAAGGATAAATATCCGGACAGTGGAGTGTAAAGATTATCTCCACTATCCGGCAGTAATAGATTTATTTTAGAGTTTCTCCTTTTTTATTCGGATTGTAGTATTTTCCTACAGAATTCAAGAATTCGGCCTCATTTCTTCAAGCATTTTGCCTTCTTTAGCAGCCAAATCTTCATTCTGGGCAAAATCATTTTTCAGGTTATATAAAGCAAAATCTTCGACAGTTCCGAGTTCATTTCCTGTTTTGTTTACCTTTTCACCTTTGTATGGAGGTATAAGTGCATAGTCGCCTTTTCTGTATGCAAGGCGGCCCATTGCTTCAGTTATAAATGATTCTCTACCATCAGTAGATTCTCCCATGAACACCGGTAAGAAGTTCTGGCTGTCAAGTCCTTCAGGAATTTCTTCATCTATCAGCTCGGCAAATGATGCAAGCATATCCATATGCGAAATAAGGGCATCCGATTTGACCGGCTTGATATGCCCCTTCCAGTAGACAAAGAATGGAACCCTTGTTCCTGCTTCGAACAGACTGTATTTACCTCCTCTTAATCCGCCTGCCGGTTTGTGGTCGCCAACAAGTTCCGGCGACTGGTCTTTGTAACCGTCGTTAAGTACCGGACCGTTGTCGCTCGAGAATACTATCAAAGAATTTTCCAACAGACCTTCTTTCTCAAGTTTCTCTATCAGTTGGCCAACACACCAGTCTGCCTCTACAATAGCATCTCCGCGAGGTCCCATTGTAGTTCTACCCACGAATCTCTGGTGCGGAGCGCGTGGCACATGTGGCTGGTGAAGTCCATAATAAAGGAAGAATGGCTTATCTTTGTTTTCGTCAATGAAGTTCATTACTTTACCTACGAAATAATCAGCCATATCTTCATCCACCCATTTGGCTTTCTCTCCACCTTTCATATATCCTATACGTGGAATGCCGTTTACTATTGAGTTGTTATGTCCGTGCGCCCAGTGCATTTTCAGCATTTCCGGATGGTCTATGGCTGTTGGTTCTCCTTCAAAATTTGTTTTATAGCTTACCTGAATAGGGTCTTCAGGGTCAAGTCCGACTACTGTACCATTTTCAACATAGACTGTAGGTACACGGTCGTTTGTCGCTGCTATAAGACATGAATAATCGAAACCTATTTCATTTGCCCCAGGAGTTACTCTCTCGTTCCAGTCCGGATTTCCCGAACCCATTCCAAGATGCCATTTGCCAATTGCCGCTGTAGTATATCCTGCATTTCTGAACATTTTCGGCATTGTAAACTGTGCTGTGTCAATCAGAAGGGGAGCGTCGCCAGGAAGAATCTTGGCATTCTTGTTTTTCCATGGGTATGAACCTGTAAACATCGCATAGCGACTAGGTGTTGATGTAGCAGAAGTGGCATGCCCATCAGTAAAGCAAACACCTCCATTCGCCAGTTTGTCAATATTTGGTGTAGAAATGGTTTTACTTCCATATGCGCTTACGTCACCGTACCCCAAATCGTCCGCAAGGATTACTATTACATTTGGTTTGCTTGTTTTCTCTGTTTTCTCTGTTGAAGAACATGCAGTCGAACTTATGGCTAAAGGAGCCAAAACAGAACTGAATAATAAATAATTTTTCATGATAAAATATTTTAAAGAATTTGTTTCCTTTTTTATATCTGCAAATATAAATTGTAAATCCATACTGTGGGTATCTTGTTGTATAATAGATGTATCTGTAGGTATTATTATGTTTCTCAATTGCTTAAAGATACATTCCTGTACCTGCAGATACGATAAATATACCTATAAATACATATTAACATATTAGTAATTGTATTTTTGTACTCGAAGAAAAATAATAACCTTTAAAAATTATGAAAACAGAAAATCTTACATCATTATTTGTTCTTTGTATGTTGGCATCTTGTTCTGCATCCGAAAAGAACAAATTAGAGAGTCGCCCTAATGTAGTATTTATCCTGGCTGATGATTTGGGATATGGCGATGTGAGTTGTTATGGACAGGAGAGGTTCAATACTCCTAACATAGATGCCCTTGCTTCGCAGGGGATGAAGTTTACCCAATTTTATGCCGGATGTACGGTGTCTGCACCGTCAAGATGTTCTCTGATGACAGGATTTCATACAGGCCATGCTCAAGTTAGAGGTAACAGAGAACTGAAAGGTGAGGCCAGTTGCCGATGGCGGAGGGGACATTTACTATTGCGCGTATGTTTAAGGATAACGGATATGTTACAGGTGCATTTGGTAAATGGGGACTTGGCTTTCCTGGTTCGGAAGGGGACCCGAACAATCAGGGATTTGATGAATTTTTCGGGTATAACTGCCAAAGGCAGGCGCATAGGTATTATCCGTCTCATTTATGGCATAATCAGGAAAAAGTCCTTTTAGAGGGAAATGATACGAAAACCAAGGCTGTTTATGCTCCGGACGTGATACATGAAAAGGCTCTGGATTTTATCAGAGCTAATAAAGATAAGCCGTTTTTTGCTTTTATTCCCGTGATACAGCCTCATGCGGAACTTCTGGCTCCCGAGGATAGTATTATTGGAAAGTATAGAGGAAAGTATCCGGAAACTCCTTTTGTGGCAGAAAAGAAAGGTGCGGAATATGGAGATCCGGCCTTTGATGTGAAAGCTTACTGCTCGCAGCCGGAACCTCATGCCACTTTTGCTGCTATGGTGTCAAGGGTGGACAAGTATGTTGGCGATGTGGTAGTTTTGCTCAAAGAACTCGGAATAGACGATAATACGATAGTGATATTCAGCAGCGACAACGGGCCTCACCTTGAGGGCGGAGCCGATCCGGATTTTTGGAATAGCAATGGTGATTTTAGCGGATATAAAAGAAGTATGACTGATGGGGGTATCAGGATTCCTATGATAATAAAATGGGGAAATAAAATAAAAGCCGGCAGCATTTCAAAACATATAGGTGCATTCTATGATTTCATGCCTACATTTGCGGAGCTGCTTGGAGTGGATGTAGACGAAACGGATGGTATATCTTTCTTGCCTGTTATTACGGGGGATGGAGAGCAGAAAGCTCACGAATTCCTCTACTGGGAGCATCAGGGAAATGTGGCGGTAAGGATGGGCGACTGGAAGGCTATACGTACAGGGCTGCTTAAGGACAAGGATGCACCTCTGAAGCTTTACAATATCAGTAGCGATGTGGCTGAGGTGAATGATGTGGCTGCTCTCAATCCGGAAATTGCAGCCAAGGCGATGGAGATTATGAAAAGGGAACATACTGTGAATCATGATTATCCGCTTTATGCTTCGGAGAGAAAGAAATAATGTTATATTAAGGTTTAGCGGCTTTTAAGGTAAAAAGATTTGGATAACATTACTACTTGCCATATGGCAGGTAGTTTATAACGTTTAATGTAAAATTATTTATATATGAGGAATATTACGAACATATTGTTATTGCTTATGTGTATGGTGGGATTTCTCCCATCGTGTACGGAAGATGATACGGTGAAGGAAAGGACTTATGACCTGAGTTTCGGGTTTGAATCGCTGACGGAGTTGCAACATAGGAAACAGAGTTTTGTGGCCGGCGACAGTGTTTCGCTCCTTGCGTGGAAAAAGAATGCTGAGATTGTGGATTTGTCGGGATTGGTTATCAATAATATCAGGTGGGGATATAATGGCGGCGAATGGCTTCCGGCTGAAGAACTTAATGTGGAGACGGCAGAGGGGGCTGAGAGTATTGTGGCTCTGTATCCTCATCTGAACGGTGATTATGACCTGGAATATCTCAAGTCTGTGCCTCTCAACCGTGAAACTGACTTGCTGTATGCACGGGTTTCAGCCGATAATGGGCTGCCGACCGAAAAAATCAGGCTTAAGAGTGTGTTTGCGGCTTTGGCGGTTTCTTTCGATGGAGATGTTGCTCCTACTGTTGGGTCGTTTACTCTCGAAATGTATGATCAGGCTTTCCTGAATGTTCTGACGGGCGAAGTGAGGACGGAAGATGTGAGGGAGAAGGTGACGCTGGAGAAGAGTACGAAGGTGAAATCGCTGTTTGCTGCACAGATTGTTCCGCAGACTTTGCTCAGCGGTACGACGTTTATGGTGTCGGGCATCAGCTATACCTACGATGGTGAGGATGTGGCTGTAGACTCGGGCGAGGTGTTGCTGCTTAACTTTAAGGTCATTCCGGGTGAAACGGAGGATAAGGGTATAGTGACTGTCCTCGATAAGGAGGATTTCGACATAAAGGATTTTGATGATAACGGAACGGTGGAGGGTGAACTTGACTAAAAACAATGACTGAATATGAAAAAGATTAGCTATATGATATGTGCGGCATTCATGGCGGGGGCTGTGATGGCATGCGGCAATGTGGAAGATGTGGGTACGGACGACAGATGTGTGCGTATAAGTGCGGCTATGGCGGACAGTCGTGCGGCGGCAAAGAATGATTTCGGGCATGAGGATTCGATAAGCTTGTTCTTCTGGGCTTCGGATAATGGCGATGTGATGCCGTCGGTGAAGGAATATATTGCGGAGAATAATCCGGTGTATCTCAATCACGATGTATGGGTGACGGCGAAGAATATGTTCTGGAGCGAAAAGGAGGGTGTTCTGCATCACTTTGTGGGTGTGTTCCCTTATGACAGGTATCTGACTTTCGAGGATTTGCAAGCTCTGCCGGTGGATAATTCCAAGGATTTGCTCCTGGCTGTGAAGAAGGGTGTGAAGAGGACGATGGACCCGGTGAGTCTTTCTTTCGAACATGTGCTTGGCAAGGTGGTATTCAACTTCGAGTTTAAAGGTTTCGATGGTGAGATTCTTGAGATTTCGGCTTTGGAGCTGGAGGGTGTGAAGTCGATGGCTGTGCTTGACTGTTACGGAGCAGAACCGAGACTGGACGTGAAGGAGGATATCGCCACTTTGTCGCTGCTGCCTGAAGAGGGACTGACGGAGAACACTTGCGAAACGGTTCTTATTCCGCAGGAAGATGTGCGCATTAGTCTGACGATGAACGGAAAGAAGTATACTTACAGCGGAGATCGTATAAACGTGGAAGCGGCGAAGGTTACAGAGGTCAATCTGAGAGTGAACAATCTCGGAGAGAAGATTACTCTGACAGGTGATGTGACTATAAAGCCCTGGGAAGAGGATGGCAACTATGACTTCGAGTTTGAAACTGTGGATATCTCTTCCTCTGAATGGACTGTGGAAGAGGCAGGGGATATGGTGATAGACGGCAAGGATTGAAATATTAACTTAAAATTGAAATAATATGAAAATGAAATATATATCATGGCTTTCTATATTGTCAGTTTTGGCTCTTTCTGGATGCGAAGACGGAATGGAGAGGGCAGCGGAAATAGGCGACTCTGTGTGTGTCCTTGCTTCGAGAGCAGGAGTGGATGCTTCGGTATGGGAGGATGACACCAGTATGAAGGTGAGAAACTATACGGTGACGGACGATAATGGTGAAGCAAGAGAGGATGTGTTCACTTTCGGTGGTGGCAGCTGGACACCAGGTAAGCCGGGGAAATATGAAAGGGTGCTGGAGTGGAACGGGAACTCCACGATAGACCTTGTGGCTTATATCGAGAAGACGGGAACCGGATTTGACAAGGTGGAATTGCAGGCAGGTGATGATGACGCTGTAGAGCAGAAAGCGAACAATCTTGATGGTTTTGATTATCTGTACTCCATAAACTATGGTCTGGAGAAGCCGGCGGACGGAAAGCTGTCGTTGGAGTTCGGCCATGTGATGTCGAAGATAGTGATTAATGTGAAAGGCAGGGACTTGTCATCGGTTGAGCACGTCATGTTAAAGTCGCCTCGAGTGATGACATTCGATGGTGAACAGTGGACGCCGGACGTAGAGGATAAGGTGGATATAAGGTTGCCGTACGAAGGCAGCAGTAGCTTTGTGGCTTATGTCGTTCCGCACGTGTGGGTGCGTCCGGAGGTGTCGCTGTATATGGTCGGTGAAACGGATGAACCTAAGTTGGCGAAGTATAGGAATGATATCGTGCTGGAGGTCGGTAAGGAGTATTCGCTTTCGATAGACCTGAATACGGGCGACCTGAGCATCAGTTTCGACAGTAGTGTGGATGTGAAGGAATGGGGTGGCGAAACGCAACAGGAGGCTGTGGTCATTCCGAAGTGGAGCGGAAAGGTGGCTGAATCTTTTGCCGGTGGCTCCGGTACAGAGGAGAACCCGTATCTGATAAGTAATGGGGAGCAGCTGGCGCTGATGGCTCAGGAGGTGAACAAACACCCGAATTCCGGCTCTAATGTTTTGGAATATAATGGAATATTCTTCAGGCTTACCTCTGATATCGACCTTGATAATAAGGAATGGATGCCTATAGGGAACGGAATTTCTAAAGGGAAGTTTGCCGGAAGTTTCGATGGCGATGGTCATCGGATTTATAATCTGAAGGTGCATGACGAGTCTGGCAAGATGTATATCGGCTTGTTCGGCGACAGCAGGCCATCTGCAGAAACTTACATCAAGAATCTGACAATAGTGAATCCTGATTTATATTCAAATAATACAACTGCTTCGAATGTATCGGCTGTGGTAGGATATGCTCATCAGAATCTGACAATTGAAAATTGTAAGGTTATTGGCGGTAAAATAGAAGGAGGAAAGAATGCCGGGGCGATAATGGGAAACGGTCAGGTGGCGAATATTGTCATAAAGAATTGCGAGGTGACTGATATGGAAGTAAGAACAGGTGCAAATATAGGTGCAAATACAGGTGGAATAGTTGGGCTTATAAATAACAATCTCAAGGTTATTGCCTGCAGTTTTGATGGTAAAATATCCGGTTCGTCAGGCATTTTGGGAGGGATTGTTGGTGCGACAAACAATAAATCCAATTCCGTAATATTTCAGAATATATTGGGCTGTTATTCTAATGTGGATTATGATGTAAGCGGACCAGCTAAATTTGGTGGCATAGTAGGTACAAATAAATTCGCCAATATCCGGGGCTGTTATTCTGTGTTGCGGAATATAGGTGTGGCGGATACAAAATCTGTCTTGGGAGGCATAATAGGAGAGTTTACAAAGAGTACGATGCAGGATGGTGCTTCGAATATCTCAAGCTCTATTATCAAATCTTTCTCTGTGTCGGAACTGAATGCAATTGGGAATAATGTCTCCGAGCCTGAAAATCTGAATATGGACGATAGTGAAGTGCCGGTTCTTATGAAAGTGGATGCCATTGGCGAGGAAGAGGTGAATATGATGAATGCGGCTTTGGAGGAGGACGGTCTGGAGTATGTGGCTTCGGAAGACGGGTTTTTCCCTTATGTTATTAGTAATATAAGAAATGTAGAAGAATAAAAAATGAAATAATATGGACAACTTAAGATACACAATAGTTGCATTGTTGGGGCTGGGTATGGCAGCGTGTACTGACAACGTGACGGAAACGGACAATGCGCAAGAATATGGGGCGTCTGCAAGAAATATTCAGGTGTCTGTCTTGACAAAGGGTATGTCGAGAACTGAGACAGGCGAGCCTTTTAGCAACAGTTTCTATCTCTATATCGACCAGACGGGCACGGAGAATGACTATTTTGTGAAGATGAAGTATAATACTGAAGTGGGTGGTGGATGGACAGTTGATGGAAATGAGCAGGAGCTACTGCTGATAGACAGTCCCGAAAACTTCAGATTCTCGGCTATGTGTTTTCAGGATGATGGGACTGCGATTACGTTAGATGAATATTGCAGTGCGGAACATGTGTACTTGGGCGGCAAGGATATTCTTTATGCAAAGAGTGGGGATGATGGCTGCAGTATCGATAATGAAGGCAGGTTGAAGATTTCGTTCTCTCATCTGTTCAGCAAGTTGAGTTTCTCTTTTGAGAAGGAAGGCTCTGCAGGTGGCGGAGAGACTTCTGAAGGAGGAATTTCGGAAGGAACATTGCCGGAGAGTATTGTAGCTTCAGGCATCAGTAATAAATTCACATGGACTGCATCGACAGGGGATTTCTCTACGGCTGTGCTGTCCTACGAGGAGGGGGATGCAGTGATTACGATTCTGAAGGATGCAGAAGGAAAGTACACCTGTTTTGCTGTTCCGCAAGAAGTGGAAACTGTGAAACTGGAGCTGGGAGTGGCTTCGAGCAGCTATCTGAATGGTCTGAAACTCGAGTCCGGCAAGGCTGTGAACGTAATGCTTAAGAATCATGGAAGTGCGTCCGGGGGTGAGACTGAGATTTCTGCTGTCCCTGGCGAGTAATGGTTAACTTTTAAAATATGAGTTTTATGAAAACAGGAAATATAAGTGTGGCATTGGGGTTGTCGGTACTGTCTGTGCTTTACTCTTGCAATAACGAAAGATTTATAGACGAAACATCTGGGGAAATCAGGCAGATTGCCGTGTCACGAAATGGAGAGAATGGAGAGTGGGCAGAGGGCACGAAGCTTTTTATCCATCACGGGACTGAAACATACGGATATGAGTATAAGAGTTTGTGGAGCGCAACGGATCCTGACAAGAAACTAAGTATTGATAATGAAGAAACGTATTCTGCATATATTGTAAATCCCGATGGAAAGAATACGGCTACGGGTATTTCACTGACCGGTGAGGGTGCAGCTTCTGGCGGTGGTACTGACGGTGGTGCTATTGGTGATGGTACTCCTGACGGGAACAGTGGTGCTGACGGTATTAGTGACGGTGAAACACCTGAAGAAGTGGATATGTCTTCTGCCGAGAAACTGTATTCGTTCGATTTCTTATATTCTGACAATAAGACAGCGGAGGTGGTGAACGACGTGCTGAAAGTAAACCTCGATCATGCTCTCTCGAAGATTATTATAAAGATAGGCAATACGGAGGGAAATACAATCACTAAGGCTGTACTGAAATCAAAGTCGGGAATGACGCGCACTGGTTGGAATGAAGATTGGTCGGCAACAGGAGAGAACATTGATATCAACGCTTATTATGATTCTGAAAAGTCGACTGTCACTGCTTATGTCATCCCGCAAGCGAGTTATCAGAACAGTGTCGTACTGACGCTTTCGGATGGCTCGGAAGTATCGGCAAAAAGCTCATCTTCCAAGGATTTGGTTTCGGGAAAGGAATATATCTACAATCTCTCTTTCTCTCAAATGACGGCTTCGTTTACCGGCGAAATCACCGTAAAGGACTGGACAACGGAGAACGGCGGCAGTGCGAACCTGATTAATGTGTGGGACGGAGTAACGGTTTCTGCAAGTCTGGAAGGAAACGGGACGGAGAGTGAGCCGTATCTGATAAAGTCGGGGGCGGATTTGGCTTTTGTGAGAAAAGCTATTAACGAAAAAAAACCGGATGGGGTTAATTTGTGGAATAAATTTATCCGCCTGAAGAAAGATATCGATTTGGGAGGCCATGAATGGATTCCTATAGGTACATCAGAAAATGGCTTTAGCTTTACATTTGATGGTGGAAACCATACTGTAAAGAATTTTAAGGTAAGTGGAAACGGAGAATATCATGGTGGATTGTTTTTCGGAGTGCAGAATGAGAGAGCCTTAGTTTCTAATCTGATAATAGAAAACGCCATAATATATTCTTCACCTGATAACAATGGTAAGGTATTTCATGCCGGAACTTTGGCCGGCTATTATGGGAACGGACGTATCAGCAACTGTATTGCAAGAAACTGTACTGTCATGTGTCACAATGGGAGTACTGGGTCCAGCGGTGGTCTTATCGGCAGCCTTTCTATCAACAGCGGCTTACTTACTCTTGAAAACTGTCATGTAGAAAATTGTAAGATTACAAGTGCTAAACACAGCGGTGGAATAGTGGGGTCTTTGGAAAACGGAAAGTTGATTGCTTGCAGTGCTCTTCGATCGAAGTAAATGGAACAAATGCCGGTGGAATATCGGGACAAGCATATAAATCTGATTCTGAGATAATAGGTTGTTATGCATCAGGCAAGATATCTGCCTCGACTTATGCCGGTGGAATTTCCGGTGTGGCAAGAGGTAAAATGATCGGATGCTATTCTGCCGGTATCGAGCAACTGTCTTCTGATAAAAATAATAGTGTCGGAACTTTGATAGGAAGGTATATTATAGAGAATAAGACCGGAGACAAGTATGTATCAGAAAACAGTTTTTCCTATTATTATAATCCTGATGGGACTGGAGATATAGGCTGCATAGCTTTGCATTCCACTAAAGCCAATACGTCACCTATAACTGAAAGTGAATTGCAGTTGGGAGAGGAAGTATCTGCCATAACGGAGTTACAGACGAAAAGATTACCGCCATGAATGCAGCAATTGCAGAGTCTGGTTATGAGTATGTGAAATCAGAAGACAATCCAGTCTTCCCATATATAATAAGTAAGAAGGAAGTGTCAGAGATAGAATAATAAACATAAATTCAGAGAGTATGAAAACAAAATCGATTATATATTCAGCTGCTGTGCTTTCGGTGGCTTTTGTATCGTGTCAGAAGGAAACTGTAAAGCAGGACAATGCGGACTGCGCCATAGTTGCATCATTTGATATAAATAATATTGAAAGTCGCGCGGACGCTTCGGAACTGTCTGACTTCTATTTATATATAGACCAGCCGGTGGGAACAGACTATTATGTAGTGTTAAGCAAAGGTGATGGTAGCGAATGGAAGGCATATCAGTGTGACGTAAGTGGAAATATAACAACTACGGAACAGACTGTTTTACTGACGGATGATGTGGCCAATATAAAGGCTGTGGCATTCGATATCGAGGATATGGTTGTGACAAAGGAGCAATGCTTGTCTTCAGTTCCTCTTTCGAGAGAGTCTTCTGTTTCTCCGGACAATGCTTTTAATAAGGATATCATCTATGCTTCCACATCTGAAGTGGACGTACAGCAGGATGGAAACGTGGGGGATGAAACAGGCACGCCGGCTGATAACAGCGGAATAATAACGATTAGTGCCGAAGGTGTGATTACCATCAGCATGGAGCATCTCTTAGGTAAATTTTCAGTAGAGTGTCCGGGATTGCCGGAGGAGAATAGTATCACCGCTCTGTCATTGTCGTCCGCAAAGGTTATTCAGTCATGGAAGCCTTCAGTGAACGAATTTGTTCTGAGCGATGAAGCTGTGGAGGTGGATTTGAATATTGAAAGCAAATCTTTTTATCTTCATCCTCAGACGATAGAGAATGCTGTAGTGGAGATGACTGTTTCGGCTTCCGAACTGACTGTTTCGGACGGAACGGACGTAAGCGAGGAGATATACTCGGCTTCGCTCGGTACGGTAGTGATTAAAAGGAATGTGGAAAGCAAATTCACTCTAAATTATTAATCCTTATTGATATCTATACATGAAATCACATCTTATATTAGCAACATTACTTATGATGGGGATGTCTGCATGCAACAGATACTCCCCTTCGTGGGAAGAAGATGCGGACGGAACGAAGCAGGAATCTCTGCAATCGGTTTTGGGAATACCGGACATCATTGGTACGGAGATAGACAATGCGGCTCTGCTACGCAGTGTGACGGACAGCTACTGCATGGTGAGCGACGAGAATAAGGACCAGTCGGCTCTGCTGCAGAAGGCTATCGACGATATGGCCGGACAGGGGGGCGGCAATCTGCTCATTCCTGCCGGGACGTACTGCTTTGCCGAAGTTTATATGAAATCGGGGGTACATATTCTGGTACATAAGGATGCTGTACTCAAACCATATTGGGGAGAGAAAACGAAAAATGTTATCATGTTGTATTTTACCTCGAAGAATGATTCTGAAAACTCATTTATACACGACTGCAGCATCAGCGGACTTAACGGTGAACAATATACAGTAGATTACTCTCATTTTACTCCTGATCCTGGTGATGATTTTCCGCCAACAATGCCTGTGCGATTTGCATTATGCAGGATGGTGAAGAATTTTAAGATTGCTGATGCACATATTCTTGACCACTATACAAAATATTGTGGAATTATTTTCGTAGGAGCCGACGCAGAGGATGTACATTCATGGCACATCTCGCGTCCCACAAACGGTTTGATAAATAATTGTACAATTGAAAATGCCAGTCAGGGATATGGGTTGTGCCAGCTCCATGCCGCACGAAATATCTTGTTTCGCGACTTGAAAGCCAAGGGAGGTGTTACTCTTCGTCTTGAGTCGCATGCGGGTAATAATGTTGGTGTATATGACATTTACGGATATAATATACATAATGAGTATGGAAGAGCTGCTGTCCTGTTTTCCCCTCATACATCGCACAACGGTAAGGTCCTTGTAGAGAATGTTACAGCTTTGAGTTCGGCATCAGCTGTAGATATCAGGAGCGGCTTTATAGATAAAGATTCGCAAAATAATCCTTATGCAGAAATAGGTACATACAGTTCGGATAGTAAGGTGCATAATGTGGCTTGTAAATATGGAAAAGAGGCACAGATAGAAGCAAAAGATGTGTGGATTTACGAACCTGATATGTATCAGTATATTTTGAGAATTCAGAAGGATGAAGCTTATTCGCAGGTAGAGGGACCGTCGTTTGCGCCGGTTTTAGATTCTACAGGTGATTATTATGATGTTTCGATATCTGAATTAAAGTCAGAGGGCTTTCCTTATCATGAGAATAAAATTCTTTATAAAGAAGATATTAAAAGAAATCCAAAAGATACATGGAAGATAGCAGAGGGTATTCCTGCATTCCAAAAATAAAACAATTTAATGTGGAAGAGATAATGAGAAAGAAGTTTTTATTTATGACGCTGTTTGTGAGCGCTATGCCTTTGTCTGTATTGGCTGGCAATATTAGTTCGATAGACACAAAGGTCAATACTGTGATGAAAGTCCGTGTGGCCAAACAAGGGAATGATAATATAATTATCGGTTCGGATTATAACGGAGTTGTTCTTGCTTCCGATTATAGCGGTAATATCTTATGGAGGACTGACGTTGGAAACGGAACTATGAACCATGATTTATGGTGTGATGATATTGATGCAGATGGTAAACAGGAGGTTTTTGCGGCTAATGCAAACGGTAGTATAGTTTGTCTTGATTTAAAAGGTAATATAAGATGGACATTTACCCCATATGATGGTGTGCACCGCACTCCTATGTATTCTGTTTGTGTGGTTAAAAGCAACAATAAACCATATGTCGTATGTGGTGATTTCTCTACAGACTGTTATTATCTTGACGCTTTGACTGGAAAACTTGTTCAAAAACTGCCAAGCAAGAATTATTCAAAAGCAAAAGTCTTTAAGATAGACAAGAAATACAACTTTCAGCATATAGCAAATTTTCTTAGGCCGATTCCTTTGGATAAAGGGAATGATTTATTGTTAATGCATGGGTCGAATAATCATATGCAGTCTTCTGGAGAGTTTTATGTAATTGAACCTCTGAAAAATAAAGTTCTATCTCATGTCGTAAAACCATTGAAACAGAGGGGGACTATTGGCGATGTCCGTGTGGTAGATCCGGACGGTGATGGTACTTATGAAGTGATATTTGGTTCATCTGTATTAAATGGTAATGAGTTTGGAAGAATTGAATTCTCAAATTCTTATACTGAAGCAAAACTGTTTCATATCCTATTCAACAAAAAAATGTTGGGAAAGTATCTTATAGGGTGAACCAACTTTATATTATATGAAAATTCGGGATACGATTATGGGGTATTGTCGTCTAATGCAATGGTTTTTTTCTCTTCTGAAGGGTACTCGAAACAAGTAAAGGATAAACTCCTCACAACTTTTGCATACAATGATATGTGGCAGGATGATAAAGGCAATATCATTCTTGCAAGTTGTCAGGACGGTGGTAGTTGCATCCATATTATCAATACCGGAAAATCTTCATGGAAATATGACTATGAGGAATTGATGCCTCAGGGAAATATACAACGGATTATGGACTACACTAAATTGATAAGAAAGAATTTGAAGAACTTTAAGAAACCTGATTGGCTGCGAGAACCTGTTTGTGTGACCGGATTTGAAGGTACAAAAGATCCTATATTCCAAGAACTTGATGATTCTAAATCCCTCGTCCTTTTAGGCTCGCCATGGAATAGGGGACATAATCAGGAACCTTCGTGGAGATTACCACTTTATGAAGGAAACAGATATCTTAATTCAAGGGACAGAAGAAACAAGTATGACCGTTCAGCAAAGGAAATAGTTGATTATTTCACTCCGTCGTATGATGGAGTGAAAGGTATTTCAACGTGGGCAGGCCATGGGAATGATCCGTTGTATTATTCTCTTGACGTGCTTAAGGAAATTGCATCGTATGGATATGAGCATGATGGGAAAAAGACCATATACATATATCCGGAAATGAACCATACAGATAAGGATTTTGGGTTCGTAATGAAAAATCAGGTTTATCCGCTGGTGGAATTTATGGGTACCATAAAGTCTAACGTGGCTTTCCGTGCAAAGAATGTATTCTGGCAAGGACAGGTTTATACTAAAGATTGGGAGCCGGTCGTTTCAGGTAAATATGCAGCCGAAGTCATTCCTATCCTGGAAGAAACAACTGACAAGACGCAGGATTTGAGTATAGCCGGACGTATGGGGCTATGGACAGCCGGAAGTGTTGACGGATGGGGGGTACGCTGTTCGCGCGATGATCCAAGTTTCGACCGTTCGCGACAATTCTCGTCACAAAAGCTTTCTAATCATGTACTGAGGAAGACGGTCTACAGTCTTGCGTGTGGTGCAAATTATATTCATAATTCGGCTGAATCAGATACAGAAGAACTGGAATATCATGCGAGCCTTGCATACGAATTGCTTGCAAAAGAAGCTTTGTATGTCCCTAAAAGAAATGAAATACTAAGTTTCTCTCCAGTTCATTTAAGCATGTATAAACCTCAAGAAATCTATCTGCAAGAAGGGGAAGACCATAAATGGTGGATATATTTTGACAAAAACAGAGAAGAAACGCAACCTAAGGTATTCAGCCATATGAATGCTTCATGGCTTGGTGGTACTCTTACTCCTTGGGATTTTTCAACTTATGCTTCAGGCGTAATTGACAGACGACAGAATATAATTCCACCATATCCTAATGGTATGGTACTCATAACTCCGGTTCAGAATAATGCTTTGAGAGAGAATAATTCAGTTAGAGGCAATCTGGCCGACAATTTGCATCCTTTCTACAAATCCATATTGAAGGAGTATATAACAGACGGAGTGGATTATCTTTCAGCGGACGGCAAACAGCGTTACAAGGCTGACGAATTTTATAAACAAATAAAAAAAGATATAGAAGAAGGTGCGAAGAAACTTCCGGTATTGGTAAAAGGAGAGAAGACCGGTTGGGTAGTAGCTCAGGTTTCACCTACGCATTTACGACTGACCTTGGTTGACGGAGGCTACCTGGCACCGATGGACAGAAAGGTTAAAGTGATGTTGAACAATCTCTCGGTGAAGAAAGTCTGTGACATACTTGATGGGATTTCGTATAACATTACAGATAATTCATTTGATGTGACTGTTCCGTGCGGAATGTTCAGATTTATAGATATCGAGCTGCAAAAGCCATTTATGTAAACTTTAGTGTAGCTAATTCAATTCATATATTTTCAAACTTTGCGCTACAAAGTTTGTCTCATAGCAAACAGCCGATGAACACTTGGTGAACGTTTAGTAAACGGCATTATAATCTTTAAAATCTTTATTTATGGTTTGGTTAAACAATAAGTCAAAACAAATAGCATTATGTCTGGTGTTGTCTGTGTCTGTGGTAATTCCATTAAGTGGTGCTCCCAAAAATATAGTGCCACAGACAGGAGCAATACGTAACTGCGTGCGTGCCGTAGTTAGCGGAGAAGAAATGGTATATATATCAGAAGAAAACGGAACAGTTTCATTGAACAATCTTGCCGGCAAGACTTTGTGGCGAAATATGTCGGACAATCCTGCTGTAATGTTTGAAATCATAGCACATGACTTAGACGGAGATAAACAGGATGATTTGTTAGGTGTAAGTGGAAATGGTTCTGTATATGCATGGAAGTCTGACGGTAAACTTTTATGGAAGTTTACCACCCCTGAGATATCCCGTCTTTCGGAAATAGCCGTAGTAGGCGAAGACGATGAAACGAGAATTTTTGCAGGAGGTAATAATTTCAAAATATATGAGTTGGATTCAAACGGAAATCTCTTGTCTTTTATCCCTATTAAAGGAACAGTCCGTATTCTTGATGCAGGATACTTTGTTCAGAATGGTAAGAAAGATTTGTTCGTTCTTACATACAGTCATGACAAATTCAGGTCTGAATATATGGGGTTTATAGATTCTGTAACAAAAAAAGAGTACCGCAGTTCTTCGATATCCAAATTTGTGAAGAACAGTACGATGATAACCGACAATACCGTGGCGGATATTGACAACGATGGAAAAGATGATGTTATACTGTTCGGTGCGTCTGAAACAGCAGAGGTTGTGGCTTTTAATGCCGATTTCAGAAAACTACTAAAATTCTCAGGTAGTAAAGACAAGCAGAGATATGCTCATACCAAAGGAACTGTATTGTCTCCACTAACGAACGAAATAGTTTTTCAGTATGGAGGTATCAGATATCTTATCGACTTCAAAGGAAAACTGTTGGAAAAATACGGAGAGAGAAATAAAGGTGTTATTTTCAATAATTTGGTATTTATGCCAGACAGTAAAATGTTGCTTGGTGCCGGTCAAGTGAGTGGTGACAATACCCTTTATGTTTTTAATCTCGGAAAATCGGGATGGATGTCTGCAAGTCATGAGTATGACGGCCTTTATGCCGAAGTAAGGGATAATCTTAACAAACTATATCATCAGGCTCTTAATTTCAAACTTCCAGCCTATCAGAAAAAGAAGGAAAAACCTTTTATTTCGCTTGGACTTGACGGTAATAAAGCAGGCAGAAAAGATGTATGGCTCAAAGGTTTCGTTTTGGATGAAGAACTTGAAAAACTTAATGGTGGAAATCTTCTCATGGTATCTACGGGAGTAACTTTCAGTGAGTCTACATCAAGGGACGACCTTGTAGCTGCTATAGGAAAAGATGCCTTGAAAAAGGATAAAAGGATGAAATACAATATGACTCCTGACGAAATAGTGGAATGGGCACGCCGTCAAGAAGAGAAAGGGGAACCTTTCCAAATGTGGGTAGGACATGGCAATGACCCTTTCTATGTAAGGATAAACACACTTGAAAAGATACTTGAGGTTGCGCCTAAAACCTGTTATGGATTTATCTACGCCGAGATGAACGGCACCAGTGACCCGAGAATAAAATATTTTGTAGATGAATATATTCCGAGGATTGCAACTGCCATACGCAAGAATAACTCGCCTACAAAAGTTTATTTCAGATATAAAAATATGTTCTGGGCAGGTGATGCTCACGAAGAACTATGGAGTAGAGTATTCTTTTCAGGCAAATATAGTGATATAATCGTTCCATCTGCCGAAGATACCAACAACCGTCTTCAGGATTTGAACTTTACAGGAAGAGTCGGTATGTATCTTAGCGGATATGTAGGCGACTACTCCATGCGTCTTGTAGATGACAATCCCACCTCTTGGCGTCCATTGTCTCCTGGAGGACAGACATCTGTATCACCATATTTGCGTAATGCGGCGCTCATGGCGGCTTATGGCTGTAGTCATGGTGTGCTGTTCCCAATTCAGTATCTCGAATGGCCTGGGTATAACATCTTTTTTGCACTTATAAAATCCGGTCTTATTCCAATGTTAAACCGCGATGAAATACTGTCTGTCAATTCATGGCATCTGGTAAAAGATATAGATGTGGAATATCTTGAGAGAGTCAACAATTCGGGACACAATCTTACTCTTTACAGAACTTCTGACGATGATGCGGTTGTAGGAAAAGCCGGAGTACACTGGTGTGGAACATCTGTAACTGACTACGACTATTCTAAATTATCGTTAGGAGTAGATTATAGATGGTTGAATTTCATTCCACCAATGCCTTACGGTATAGTTCCCATTACTTCGTATGATTATGAGGATAAAATAAAGAAATCAGATGAAAAATATGTAGTAAGCGACTTGCATCATGGAATAGTGAATGGAAAGAAAATCCCTGCAAGAGAGTTCGGAGATATTATGTTGGCTACAGTTAAAGAATGTGCTAAAAAACTTCCAATTACTGTAGAAGGTGCTTCGTGGAGTTTGTATAAAATAGACGCCACCCACTCAAGGCTTTTGCTGATAGATCCGGGTTATGTTTCGCCTTCAAAGGTAAAAGCAAAAGTAACGCTTCAGAATACTAAACCTCGTAAGGCTATAGATGTCCTCACCGGAGAAAAGATAAAAATCGACCAAAACAATGTAACTATAGATGTTCCTGCCGGTTCTATGAGATTTATAGATTTTGAGTATTAACGATAATAATTGACCTGGTGGTATCCCAATCTTGATCACCAGGTCAATTTATTTTAAACAAGTATCTTAATTTTTCTTATTATAGTCCATAGCTTTGCCCATATACTGATATTTGTCGAAAATATCCCCATTGCCATTCATTCTTGGATCCCCGTTTTTTTTCAGTTCTTTTTCCATTTGCTTTCTCAGCTTGTCCATTATTTTTCTGTATTCAGGATTCCACGCCTGGTTTTTCATACAGTGTGGATCTTCCTTGATAAGATAAAACTCTTCTCCAGGACGTTTCGCGAAAGACATTTCATAGTAGTGATAATCTTTGTCTCCTGGTTTAAGCCCTGTAAGATAAGATTTTGTAGGCGAGTTGTCACAGTTTTTGTAGTCATATTCCGGATTGCCAACCGGCCATCTTTCTGGTTTATAGTTCACCACATACAGATATTCATCCGTTCTAATAGCTCTCACGGGATATCCTAAATTAATACCATCTTCATTTGCACGTCCAACGTCGTGTCTCTCCTTAATCAGAATCATATGGTCACGCTTTTTGTCTATACGTCCGTTCTTTTTTGATGTTATAAGATTCAGAAAACTTTTTCCTGACATACCGAAGTCACCGTCTACTTGGGCTGCTTCGAGCAAGGTAGGAGCTATGTCGTGGAATCCTATGAAGTCATCCACAGTGCGCCCGGCCATAACCTTACCTTTCCAGTACACTATAAACGGTACATGGAACCCTTCTTCGTATATCTGACCTTTGATACGTGGAAATGGCATACCGTGATCCGAAGTTACTACAATTATAGTATTGTTCAACATGTTCTTTTCTTTAAGAATCCGGACTGCCTCGCCTACATGCTTGTCAAACCACTCTACCTCTACTGCATAATCCATTATATCACCCCTTACTATATCATTGTCCGGATAGAAAGGCTGAACATAAACACTGTCTATGTTCTTTCCGTTCTTTTTCCACGAGTCTTTCTCGTAGAATCTGTGCGGTTCCTTACATCCCAGCCAGAAACAGAATGGTTTCCCATCTTTATTTTCGTCGAGAAACATTCTGAAGTTGCCGGAATAATCAGTGTTGAAGATACCTTTAGCAGGTCGTTTTTTCACCGTAAGTTTGTTATACTCAGGTCCTGCCGGATTATCTTTTGTGTCGTACGTTCCCGGTCCCCATCCTTTACCTGTAAAACCTACGTGATACCCATTGTTTATCAATACTTGTGGATAGAGAGTAAATTCCGAAGGGAAATGTGGAAAGTGATTGGTAGCCTCTTTAAGTTGCCACGAGTATTTACCCGTCAGTATGCAAGCCCTTGACGGAGCACTCTTAGGGTTCTGTGTATATGCATTAGTGAAAACTACTCCTTCTGATGCCAGCGCATCTATAGCGGGAGTGTTACAGTTTTTTCCTCCGTATGCCCCGAAACTTTCTCTTGAAGCATCATCGGCTATACAAAACAAAATGTTAGGCAACTCGTTTTTCCCCATTACTACTGCCGATGCCGCTAGCAAAGGAAATAATACCACTTCTTTTTTATTCATAATTCGATTTTTGTTTAAAAGTTTTATTTAATTTTTTTTTCAGAAACTCCACTGTTTCATATCCTATAAGATGATATCCGGCTAAATTCGGATGACGGTCATAATACCATGCTTTGTACTTTCCCAAAATAGGATCTAAAGAATTGTCATCTGCTAATACAACTTTCATGTTTTTACCTTTTTGCTTATAGTCATAAGTATAAGGTTTCAGCCATCCGTGATACTTTTTATCCACTTTATTAAGTTCTATCCTTCTTACATGATAAGTATCAGGTCCGGATTCAACCACGGCTTTCTTATATGGTGTATATATGTCGAACATGGTAAGATTCATTTCTTGTGCAACTTCAGTTATCAGTTCGTTCACTTGCTCGCATTCATCAAACGGCATGAAAGGTACGATTGTCATAGGAATGAGATTTGCTTCCGGAAAATCCGTTTTTATCTTTTCGAGTAGCGATTTTAGATTCTCGGGGAACTCATTTTTCAGGTTTTTGCATTTAAACCAGTCGTTTATTCCGTATCTGACAAAAATGTAGTCAATTCTTCTTTCCCTTAATGGATATATTTCCTTTTTGTACCTTCCGCTTTCCACTACAGCCAGGGCGGTTTCTCCACCCTGGCTGCTGTTTATCACCCGCACTGTCGGCATAAAAGGTTCCAAAGCTGATAGCTGTTCTATGGTTTCTTCTAAGTGAATGCCATTGGGCTTTACTCGTCTTGGAGTCGCTCCTTTAGTAGTGCTATCTCCTATAAGCAGTACTGTTATCGTATCTTTCTCTTGTGCGGTTATTATATTGGAAAGGTACAGAAAGAACATTATACATAAATATGATAGTTTCATTTCTTCTTTTTGTTCTTCTTTGCTTCTGATGAATACTTTTTGTAAGAGTCGCATATCTCACCTTCAGTGAGTTTTTTCCATTCATCGGGATACTTATTCATAACGTAATTTTTTACATCTCCCATATCTTCCGGCACTCTGTCGTTCAAGTCTTTCAGACCTATGTCGTTATTGTTTTTTTGCCAACTGTCCATTCGAAACCGCATATCTTTCAGAATATTCTGATATTGTGGCAATAGAGCGAGGTTTCTTGTTTCATGAGGGTCGTTTCTCAAATCGTAAAGTTCTTCTTCCGGCTTATGATCCTCCATGAATTGTAATTGTGTATTGTTCAGTTTACCATTTTTTTTCAACTCTCTTAATACATGAATTGCTGGACGATGAAATTCCAAATACTGTTGATGCTCGTCCCATCCTTTTTCCGGCATATAGTTTCGTATATACTTATATCTGTCAGTACTGATAGAACGCATACAGTCTATAATTTCATCCCAGTTGTCACGTGCTGCATAGAATGTGTCATATCCTTGATTCGGTGCGCCTGTAGTTTGATTGAACAATGGTTTCCCACTAAGATAGTCCGGCATTTCTGCTTCGGCAAGATTGAGCACTGTAGCGGATATGTCGACTGTACTTACAAGGTCTGTAACTACAGATTGCTTTATTCCTTTACCCCATGCTATCATTGGAATCTTTATTCCTGGTTCGTATAGGTAACCTTTGCCCTTTACTTCGCATCTTCCATTGTCTCCTATAAAGAATATTATTGTATTGTCAAGCATCCCTTTTTCTTTTAGCTCATTCATGAGTATGCCCACTTCATGGTCCATATATTCTACTTGGTCAAGGTATGAAGCCCACTGCCGGCGTATTCTTGCATCGTCAGGCAGATAAGGAGGCAGTTCAACGCTGTCCGGATTTACAGGATGTTGCGATTCAGCTGTAATTCTCTTCCACCAGTCGCCTCTGTGTGTAACAACAAGCTGTACTTGTGCAAAAAACGGTTGGTCTTCTGTAGTGAATTCATCATATTTGTCGAATAGCCCGAATTTATCTTTTCCGTTCCATTCTCCAAGTGGAATGTGTTTGAAATTACAGTCTGTTTTTCTGCCTTTGTTCATGACATTGGAATTGCCGAGTATGCAGGTATATCCGGCTTTTCTTAAATAGTATGTTATGGGTTTGAATTTTTCATCCAGTGGAAGATTTCTGTTGCTCCTGTGGTTATGTGCGTTTATAATAGTTTGATGCACTCCTGTCATCATTGCCGAGCGGCTTGGTGAACTGATTGGAGCTGTACAGCATGCCGAGCGGTAGAGTACCCCTTCGGATGCCATTTTGTTGAGGTTAGGCGTGCGAACCGCCTTCATTCCATAACATTCAAGATCCTGACCCATATCTTCTGCCATTATCCACAGAATATTGGGCTTTTGTTTGATTTGCGCTGTAGCGGCTATACATAAGAATGCAGCTGCCGTAGTCAGATTTTTTCTTTTACTCATTGTTTTCCGTTTTTAGTTTTAAAGGGTTTGTTATTTGATACAGATGTCTATTTCGCCACTTATCTCACCGTCATTTACAAAAATCTTTTTACTGCCTCTTTCTTCATCTATTCTTATTACGGCTGTGGCTATACCGGCCTCGGCCTTTACTTCGTCTTTATTCATAAGCTCTATTCCATCAGGCAGGATAATATTGATACTTTTGGTGTATTCCGGATTTACAGTCCCATTCCGGTCTATTGCAGATATGTACAAGAATGCCACATCGTTACATCCTGCTTCAAGTTCTTTACCGCTTATATCAATTTCGCAGTCCAATTTTACAGGTGGCTCGGGTGTAAATACGGATTCTTCTTTTATCTTTTCGCCTTTATTGAATGCTGTGGCCTTAAGTTCTCCTTTTTCAAACTCGTCAATCTTGAATGTGAATGGTGGGTGTTTCAGGTTTGTGGAGTTTTTGTCATTATCAGGTTTCTGTCTTCCTATGAGTCTTCCGTTGAGGCGCAGCTCTACCTCTTCAGCATTACTGTAAACCTTAATGTCTGTAGGGGAGTTCTTGTCCCAATATGATGCTATTTTAAGAATACAGTCAGAATCGTTGGTGATGTCTCTCTGGCTGCTGTAGAAATAGTATGCAAATTTGGGGATACGGAAGATATCCATTACCCCTGAGGCCTCAATGTCGTCATGATAACCGCGATTGTAGTCAAACATCACCCAATAGCCATCGCCGGTAGCCGGAATGTTCATATTGTCATTATGTGCCTCCTGAACATTTCTTGCCTGGCGTAACATTCTTTCTTCTCCATCTTTTCTGAACTGGCGACTTGAGTATTCCACTCTCATGTTTTTGGGCATCTTGTGTTGGTTTAGACCTGCATTGTTTGAATAATATTCCCAATCGCCATATTCTGACACGATGTAAGGTTTGTCGAATTTCATTTCATCTTTGTGCAATATGCGGTGCTGACGTGCTTGAAAATATATATCGTAGACTTGTGGCATCCATCCACATGAATATACATTTTCGCCTGGGTATTCTTTGTGTACAATATTGTCGAGAACTTCCATGAATTCAATAGGCATTTTGGTTTCATTTAGTGAAACTTCCCATGCCAGTACACACGGATGATTCCTGTCTCGTCGAATTAATTGTTTAGCAGAACGGTAGCATTGGTTACGGAATTCGTCATTGTCGGCATAATACTGCCAGCCAAGGATTGCGTCGACAACAATTAAACCCAGTTCGTCGCATGCGTCCATGAATGCCGGCGAGTGTGGGTAATGAGAGAGTCGCACGTAGTCGAATCCGGCTTTCTTAATCTTATATGCATCTCTGTATTGTGCATTGTCGGACAATGCATATCCTATGTAAGGATATTCCTGATGGCGGTTCACTCCGCGTAAATATGTTTTTTCTCCGTTTATGTATAGTTGGTTGTCCTTAAATTCAAATTTTCTGATACCGAATCTGTTTGTCTGACTGTCTATTTCTTTTCCCGATTCATCGCTTATAATTGTTTGAAGCGTGTATAATGACGGATTTGCAGGCGACCATAAAGAGGGGTTATTTATACTAACAGTATTACATGATGTTACGCCTTCTTTCCCATTAGGTAAGTTTATATCGATGGAAAATTCTTTCACCACTTCATTACCTTTTCTGATAATGTGTTTAAGTGTCGCTTTCTTGTCCTTGGCTCCTTCGTTAATGATGTGTGTCTGTATTTTAACTTCCGACATTTTAGCATCCACATAAGGGTATGTGATGAATACACCTCCACCGGCTTCTATATCCACAAGCGATGGGTTTGATATGTAAATATTGTTTTTCTCTATGAAATTTACTTCTCTGTACAGTCCTCCATACATATTGAAGTCCAAAATTTTAAGAGGCTTGGGACCTGTTATAGGATTGTCTCTATTGTCTAATCTTACGCATATGGTGTTTTCCTTTGCTCTAACATGATTTGTAATGTCTGCTGTTACCGGTAGATATCCCCCCATGTCTCTTTTAATATGCTTGTTGTTTATCCATATATCTATGATATTCATCGCTCCTTCAAACTCGATGAAATATTTTTTCTCTTTACTGTAGTCTGAGATATTAAAAGTTTTCCTGTACCAACATATTCCTTGCCATTGATTGTTCACAACAAGTGGCTCAATGTTGGCCGTATGTGGCAATCTTACGTTCTCCCAGTTTTTAGTCTCATTGTCGGTCTTGGAATAATCCGTGTTGAAGTTTGCTGTGTCTTTTACAAGATGGAAAGTCCAACAGTTATTGAAATCAGTTTGGTCTGTCTTTACTGTCTGTCCGCATGAAGATAGTAAATATGCGGCTAAAGCCGATGTTAAAATGGATTTTAGTTTCATGGTTGCTTGGTAAATAATTAAATAAATCTTCGAATTATCGCAAAATAAAAAGTTTTGCGTAATAATAATGTATCTTTAAGTATGTAAGAAGTATCTTTGCTTTAAAATGAGTGTGGAATATTAGTTTTCTCATGAAATTATAGCGGTGAGTTTATATTGTTTGACACGTGTCAAACAAATGTCCGACAGGTGTCGAATGAATGTTTGACACGTGTCAAACGTTTGTCGGACAGGTGTCAGACGCAAAAAGAAAAAGAGCAAAAGCTATATGGAGTCTTTACATTCTGTATTATATGATTAATTGCAGGTTTGTTTTCTTGTTGACTCCGACATGTTACCGTCAGCTACATTTAAAATACTTATAGCTACCAGACTTTTTGTGTTCTTCTGTATTTTTGCGAGAAAATATAGTTTAACCATAAAATTTAGAATATCATGAGTCTTAAAATTACTTCAGTTAAGTCTTTTGCTTTTCTTGGTTTCCTAAGTGTTGCTTTTAATGCGTCGGCTGATATTTATTATTCGAATACCGATGCTTGGGCAGAGTCTTTATCTTATGCAAGCAAAGAAGATGAAGCATCTGACAAAATAAAGGAGTTACGCAAGCTTATAGCCAAGGCAAAAAAAACAGGTGTAAACACTCTGAAGGAAGAAACAGCTTTACGTACGGCTGAGATTTTCATGGGTTATGCAACATGGGATGAGAATAACGTTGATGCCAATGTAAAGCATTTTTCGTTAGTGACCAGATACAAGAAAGAACCTGAAAAGTATGCTAAGCTACTTCCTGACTTTGAAAGACAAGAAATTATAGAAATGATGAACTCTTCAATCGCCGAGCTTGACGCAGTGATGAAGGGAGAGTTGAAACGTTTGCCTACGCCTGTTGTGGATTGGACAAAGGTGAAGGTTGATAAAGATATGTTGGTCTACGAAGGTAAGCCTGTTTTCTTGGCAGACTGGACGTGGAAACCACGTATAAAAGAGTATATCGAGTATCATGGCGATCTTGACGGTTTTTTTCTGACTAATGGAAATGTCATCAATGACAAGGGGGATATTAGTCCGAAGGTTCTTAAAGAACTTCAAGAGAGAGATGACGGAAGCATAGGTTTTGTATTTCTTAATCATTCAAATTTCCCGAAATGGGCTGAAAAAAAAGATCCGACAGTAAAAGATGGTCCTGGTATAAAATATACAATGTACGACATTAACCACCCGCTTGCAAGGCAGGTGAATTCTGATTTGATAAAAGGTACGGTGCCATATATGGCCGGGAAGCAATATACAGAGCTGGGATATATGCTTTGTAATGAGCCTCACTGGAACAGTATAGAGAAAACCTGGGCTTCGGCACCTATATCGGAATATGCATATGAAGAATTCAGGAAATGGCTAAGGAACAAACATGGAAACATTGGCGAGTTGAACAAGTTGTGGGGTACGTCTTATAAAGACTTCGCATCTGTAAATGGACCGAGGATAATGAAAGAATCAATGCAAGGCAGTCCTATGTATTTTGATTTTATGGCATTCAATATGGACAGGGTGACAGAATGGTTCTCTTTCCTGAAGAATGAAATCAGGAAATACGACCCACAGGCTAAGACTCATATCAAGATAATGCCAAATCTTTGGTCAGACAATAAGCGCGACAGTGGTATAGACCTTGAAGCTCTAACGAGAAATAGTGAGATAATAGGAAACGATGCAAGCTCGTGCGGTGCATGGATGTGGGGTAAACCTAAATTTTGGGAGAAGAATTATGCATTCGACTGGGTGGAAATATGTATGGCATACGATTTTATGAAGTCGGTCAGTCCTGATAAAGTAATGTTTAATACAGAAGGGCATATGCTTTCTACCGGAAAGTACAGAGATTTGTACCAAACAAAGGAATATGCCAGGGGTAATTATTGGTTGGCGACTATTCATGGACTTACGGCTACTCAGACATGGTACTGGTGTAGAAGAGAAGACGGCTCTTCCAGAAAGAATTCGGATTCTAACGGTTATGCCGGTTCGAATAATCATCAGCCGAGGATTGTCAATGAAGTACATGCCACAATGATAGATTTGAACTCAGTATCGGATTATATAATGTCTTTCCAGCGTCAGCGTAAGCCTCTGAGAATATTTTATACAAAAGCCTCGTCTATAAATAAGCCGGCACATATGAATGATGTGTTTAGTATTTACGAGAAACTCAATTTCTCCGGTCTTCCAATAGGATTTGCTACAGAAGGGATACTGAAAAACAATCCTCATGAATGGGATGCAATTGTCATATATAAGACTCCATATGCATTTAAATCGGATATTGAGATTATCCAAAAGTATCTTGACGAGGGCGGAACCGTAATTATGGACAGCGAAAGTTTCAAGACTGACGAGTATGGCAGAAAAATGGACTTGACTTTGAAACAAGGTAAAGGAAGACTTATTGTAGTGTCAACATTAAATGAGATGAAAAACAAGGCATTGGCTGCTGTAAAATCAAATAAAGGAATGCCTGCGATTTCTATTGCTGAAACAAATGACAGAAATATGCCGGGATGCGAATGGAGAGTTATAGCAAAAGATAAAGATAAAGATAAGTATATTGTAAACATTGTTAATATAGGAAAATCGGATGCTACAGTCAGTATGTCAGCTGCTAAAGGAAATATCAAGTCTGTAAGCGAAGTACTTACAGGCCTTAAATCTGCAACACAGATAGTGATGAAACCTAATGAGGTACAATTGCTCGAAGTTAGCTTAGAATAGAAATAATTCCTAACCATAAGAAATAATATAATGAAAACATTGTTAAAACATTTATTCTGTATGTCGTTTCTCCTTGTGACCATATCGATAAACGTTATGGCTCAGGGAAAACTTAAAGTGCAAGGCATAGTTACTGATGAAGAGAATGGAGAGCCATTGATAGGTGTTACTGTGAAAATCGTAGGAGATAACAAGACTGGTGTTATTACAGATTGAACGGGGAATATTCTATAATGGCGAAAAAAGGAGATAAAATTGCCTTCTCTTACATCGGTATGAAAAGAAAGGTAATGACAGTAAAATCAAACAAGATGGATGTCGTGTTATCATCCGATGCAGTCTTGCTTGATGAAGTAGTTGCCATAGGATACGGTACTGTCAAGAAGAAAGAGCTTACCGGAGCAGCTATACAGGTAAAATCTGATGAACTGCAGAATGTGGTAAGTACAGACGTGGGTATGGCTTTACAAGGACTTGTCTCAGGTGTGAGTGTTACATCAAGCGCAGGTGATCCTGGTTCGGTGGCTAATATTCAGATACGAGGCGTAACTTCCATATCAGGTTCAAACACGCCTTTGTTTGTTGTTGATGGTGTTCCTCAGGAAGGAAATCCAAATCTGAGTAGTAACGAAATCGCTACCATAGATATCCTTAAAGATGCTGCCTCATGTGCTATTTATGGAACAAGAGGTGCCGCAGGTGTTATATTGATAACAACAAAACAAGGACAGTCAGGAAAGATGAAAGTTTCCTTAGATGCCACCTATGGCTTTCAGGAAATAGCCTATGACAAGCTTTCACAGGTAATGGATACGCGCGAACAGACATATTGTGAAATATTGGATGGACGACTCGATGGTTTTTCGGACATGGAAATAAACTATATGCTTTCCAAGAATAAGTACTATTATATGAACAATACCGATGTAATGGACATGATACTTGAAGAGGGATTGCGCCCTGAACAAAGTTATAACCTTACATTGTCCGGAGGTACAAAAGAACTTACATATAGCGTAATGACTGGCTACTACAAACAGGATGGTATAGTTATGAATTCCGGATATGACAGATTTAATATGAGAAACAACTTAAATTACAGAAAGAATCGTGTTAAACTGTCATTGAGTACCTCCTTCTCAATGGATAAGACTCGCAAAGCTTCAGGAACGTCGTTGGGACAGGCTCTTAACTTCATGCCGTATACTCCTTATATAGATAGGGAGGAGGACGAATTTGAGGTGCCAGGCGTAGGATATTCATCAGAGGTTAATCAGGTTAGTATGTTGCTTAGAGCTTTCCAGACAAAGGACGAAACAAACAAGAATACATTTTCCGGAAACTTCGGTTTTGACTATGAGCTGTTCAAGTCATTTACTTTTACTACTAAAGTTGGAATAAATCTTAACAATACATACAGGGAAAATTTTGTCCCAAATGCTTCGGTTTATGATAGTGAAGGTACGGAAGTAAGTGTGGGCTCGAGTTCAAGTAAGGCGATGAATGAAGCTACACGCAGATTTTCACTCAGCTGGTTTGGTGGATTTAACTATAACACAACATTCAACAAATCCCATAAACTGGCGGTAAATGCTCTTGCTTCTTATGAACAATATGATTTCAAAGGTTTTGATGCAGGACGTTATGGCGTTATGAACAACGATATTGAGGTGATAAACGGAGCAAGCAGGCGTCCATTTGCAAATTCAAAAACGTTTTATATAGACAGATTGTTGGGATTTATCGGTAGGGTGCAGTATAGTTTCAAAGAAAAGTACCTTTTGAGCCTCAGTACACGTGCCGATGCCTCTTCAAAGTTTGCTAAAGAAAACAGGTGGGGATTCTTTCCATCGGTTTCAGGTGGATGGAATGTGTCCGACGAAAAATTCTGGAAAAAACTTTCAAGAGTGATGAACACATTCAAGATAAGAGCATCATACGGAACTACTGGTAATCAGAGCTTCCCGTCCTACAGTTATATTTCGACTGTTAAATCCGGTATAGATTATCCTACAGCATCAGGAAGTGTAAACTACGGTTCTATTCTTACTACTTATGCAAATCCTGACGTAAAATGGGAAACTTCCATACAGACAAATGTCGGTTTTGATATGGCTTTTATGAAGAATATGTTTACACTCTCGGGCGATATATACCGAACAGACAAGAAGGATATGCTTGCTACAGTGAAACTGCCTGCATCTACCGGAGTAGGTACAGGTACAAATTCTCTTGTAACAAAGAATGTTGGAAATATGCTGAATAAGGGTATAGAACTTAACTTAGGTTATAGATATGCCAAAAGAAAATTCAGCCTGAAAACAAATGTAAACTTCTCCAAAAACGTTAATGAAATTACTAATTTAGGTGGAGATGGAGCTATAATGTATAATTCCAATTCTATGATTATAAGCGGTGATGCCAATTCTGTAACTACGGTATTTGCAGAAGGATATGAAGCCGGAGCATTTTTCCTCTATAAAACGTCAGGAGTGGCAAATACGATAGAAAAACTTGTGGAATATCAGAAGATAAAGCCGGATGCCAAGATGGGTGACCTCATATTTAAAGATATGGATGGTGACGGTGCCATAACTAATAATGATAGAGCATATTGCGGTAGTGGATTGCCGGATTTTGAAATGGGATGGAATCTTAATATAGTATATAAAAACTTTGACATCTCGACGCAGTGGTTCGCATCGGTTGGAAATGAAATTATCAACGGTGCAGAAGCTATGTCATTCGACAGCGGAAGAAACAGAGCACTATTGTATCAGTGGTCGGAAGCTAATACAACTTCAAATATACCTGCATACAGAGGTGACGGTAAGGACCATATGAACTATATAGGATACAGTGACCTGTGGGTAGAGGATGGCTCTTTCCTCAGAATGAAAGCTATAACTCTCGGATATACACTGCCAAAGGTGTTGACAACAAGACTTAAACTGTCAAACATAAGATTCTTCATAACAGGACAGAACCTTATTACGTTGACAAGATATTCCGGTATGGATCCTGAGAATGGTGGTAACGGACTTTCCACAAGAGGTCTTGACAAAGGAGGTTATCCTATAAGTAAAAAATATATGTTTGGTGTAAAATTGGATTTTTAATTTATGAATAAGAATATAATTTATACAATAACACTTTCAGGCTTGATGCTGTCTGCTTGTATGGATTCGTTTGACGCCCCTAATCCTAACGCTCCTACATTCGAAGATCGAATTGAAAACCTGAAAAGTACACAGTCATTGCTTACTACAGTCTATAATGCGATGTTTAATCATAATGTATTAAGTATAGAAGAAATGACAATCTGCTCGGATATGGGATATCCTGGATATGGAAGAAGTGGGAATCCACAGAATGAAACTTTGGCCGCTTATTATAATCAGACTTATACAAAATCTTACAGTGGAGTATCTAACAAATGGTCGGCATTATATACAGGTATCTTCAGGGCTAATCAGACTATAGAAGCCCTTAATCTTCTTGCAGAAAGAGGTCAGGTGAAAAATGAAGAATGGACAGAGCAAATGGCACAGGCCAGATTCTTCAGAGGGCTTTTCCATTTTTATCTTCATTCTGTTTTTAACAACGGAGAAGTGATAATATTTGATTCAGTCCCTAAAAACGATAACGATTTTCATAAACCTGTATCACCTGCTGATGAAGTACAGGAGTTTTTCCGCGAAGACTTGAAATATGCATACGAAAATCTTCCTGAGAATTATGGTAGCAAAAGTGAAAAAGTAACAAAAGGAACAGCGGCTACAATTCTCGGTACAAGTTATCTTTATTCAGAAGATTTTGAAAAGGCCATTGTTTATTTTAATGATGTGATAAATAATGATGAATATGGATACGAGCTTGTAGATGATATGAGTCTGATGTTTACATCGGCAGGAGAGTTTAACAAGGAATCTATATTTGAGATTAACTATCAGTTGGGAGTACATCCTGAAATGAATGCATATGATGAAAATGCTCCGACCAACAGGCTTGGATACACTTCAAGTTCTCAGTCATTTACACTGCCTTGCTGGATTACACATTTGTATCAGACAGAAAAGATGAATCCGAATGACGAACGTAACAGAATACATTATATAGATGAAAATGGAGAAGAGAAAGACAGTCTTAGATCTATTTCTCTCAGAGCCTCTGCAATGATAGCAGTGGTGCAAGATGACAATACTCCTTATTATCTTAGCCCGTATACTTCTGTTAAGGTTTCAGTAAACGAAAAAACGGCAGTTGGTTATTACAGGAAATATTCAAATTGGGATATAATTGATGATGAGAAGAATCTGCCGGATGGAGAAAGAAAATCAGGTAAGAATGTAATTGTTAATCGTCTTGCTGATGTGTATCTGATGTATGCTGAATGTATGCTGAGAAAGGACAATCCTGATGTAGAGGAAGCATTGAAATATATGAATCTTATTAGAGACAGATGGGCTTTGGAACTCTTAGGAACACCAGGACAGAATCCGTCTTTTAGTCCGATGAAAGCATATGATGGGAAACTATATAATGCAGAAACCCTCTTTAAACAGTTGCAGGATGTCGACAGACCTCTTGAAATGTCGGCAGAGGGTAATGCTTTGAGATTTATAGATTTAAGAAGATGGGGGATTGCAAAACAACGATATACCGAACTTAGTAAAGAAGTGTATCATCTTGAACCAAGAAATGTTCCGGAAAGTACTAAGCCAAGGTATAAAGTCTGGTTGAAATATGGTCCATCACCCGAAGGAGAATTATATCCTGAACTGCAAGATTATATACTTGCTGCCCAGAACTACGATGAGACAAGAAACGGTTATTGGCCGATTCCTTTGTTAGAAGAACAGAATAATCCTAATTTATATAAGAAATAATGTTGCTATGCGTATAAAAAATATTATATATACATCGTTGGCACTGACCGGACTTTTGATATCGGGATGTGGTGAGAACGAAAGTCTGTTTGTTCCTAATAACTTCTCAGATATTGCTTTTATCAATACTCAGGTGGTAAATCAATGGTCGACACATATACTCGAAAAAGGCAATCCAATCTCATTTATGGATTTGTCGCATAATGCCTTGTCTCACTCATGGACAATTGATGAAGGATGTTGTTTTATTAAAGGTGAGTTTAATAAGGCTGATACTGTTTTCGAACAATTCATAATACCTGATGCGGGTAAAGTCTCGAACGAAAATATAGTACATGTGCTGTTTCAGGAACCCGGCACTAAAACCGTCAGACTGACAAATACTTTCAGGGATAAGGTGATATATGACGGACTTTCTGAAGCAGGTCAGAATCAACAGACTTTTCCCGGAGACCCAGTTAAGGAATCGTTCTTTGATGAAGAGAAAGGAGTGTGGGTTTTTGATACGTTAATGCATTTTAAGATACTCGACTATGTCACGGCAGATATTACAATGTCAAGAAATAATGAAGAGTTACTGAAGGTGTCAAGAGACGAGGAGTATCTTGTTGCAAATTCATCAGCTTGGGACAAACTGTCTATTGAGGTAGGTGAGGAATTAACAATATCGGCAGATATTTATGGCGAACCTGATGAAAATTTTTGGAAACTTAATACAGGACTTGCGGAAATCGAAACTAAGAAAGAAATCATAAATGAAGACCCAAAGATAATAAGAATGACAAGTGTCTTCCAGGCTGCGAAGATTTCGGAAGGCAATTTGGGCTACCTGTCAATGGAAAGAAAATCAAAGGAAGAAGGCGTTAAGGAACCGGATAAACCTGCGTCAAAACAAAGTAAATATATTCCTTTGAAGGTAAATATAATAGCACCCACTACGCCTTTTGTGGTAGAAGAGTGCAAAGTTGTTGATATGCAGGCGATTCAATTGTCATTTAAGAGTACTTTAAAAATAGCAGAAGATAAACTTCAGGAATATTTAGGCTGTTTTACAGTAATATCTGATGAATACAATGTGGAGATTTCTGACTTGGCTTTGAATGAAACATCTAATGCTTTAATTCTTAATTTAATGAATCCGGTATATAAAGATGAGGAGATAAAAGTAAGTTATCGAGGTTTTGAAGGAAATCCGATTGTTGATATTTATGACAGGACATTGCAAAATATGGTTGACGTGAAACCGAAATATTTCGATCCTGTAATAACTGATCCTGTTATACGAGGCTTTGAGGGAGAAATAAAAAATGATAAGAGTCTCTTCGGATGGTACTTGCAGCATTTTCCTGTATATAGTGTATGCTCGGATTTTGCTTATTCAGGTAATAGAAGCTTATTGTACGATTCAAATAAAGCTGTTGCTGGAACTAATTACGGTAATGGTGTACAATGTCAAACAGCTGCAGCTGAATCAGAATTGAACGGGCCTGCAGGTGATTATATTGTTGAGGGATGGATTTATATAAAGGATAAAGGGACACTGAGTAAGATAAACTTTGGTATTCAATTCCCCTATTCAAGCCAAACTCTTCAAGAAGCGGAATTGAATTTAGGGGATAAAGAAACCGATAAGTGGATAAAAGTTTCTGCTAAGTACAGATTTGCTGAGCCTTTAGTTCCCGGTAAATCAAAATTAAATATCTTATTCCCGACAATTAATGGTACACCTCAGGAAGGAATTATATATATAGATGATATCAAGATGTATCGTGATGTTAGTAAACCAAGTAATTAACAAATTTAAAATTATTATTCATGAAAAAGATTTTTTTAGCTTTGGGATGTTTTATGGTATTCGGAATTGGTACTGTCAACGCACAGAATGTTTTAAATGAAATGGCTTATGGTTTCGAGACAGAAGTAAAAGAGAAACCTGTAAATTGGTGGATAGTACCTGCACAAAGGGACAAGGTGATGGTTACTAAGGATAAAGCCGCTTCGGGTGATTATTCGTTGAAAATCAGTTGCCAGGATTTCGGAAATATAAAAACTTTGCAATGTCAGTCAATTGTAGAGAAAGAATCTGGCTCAAAGATAAATTTAAATTCGGGAACCTATACAGTAAGCCTGAAAGTTTATGCAGATGATGTATGCCCTATGGGCTTTTCTACCAATATATTAGCGACAAAAGATACTAAGTTTATCCCAATAAAATGGAATTTGAAAGGAGTTGAAAAGAATAAATGGGTAGAACTTAAACAGGATATAACATTCCCGGATTTAGAAAGCGCTAAAATGTCTATTTCTGTAAGTTCGAATCCTAAATGGGGAGGAGTCGGAACTGTCTACGTGGATGATATTAAGATTTCAAAAAAGTAATAGAAGAAAGTTGTAGATATACCATACTTATAACAAAAAAGAGAATGGAAACATTCTCTTTTTTGTTTATTACCATAAAAATATTTAGTTTTGTTATCAAATAACTTAATATTTTTATTATACTCCTTTTTATGAAACATTTTGTGTGCTATATAATATTTATGATGACCGCTATTAGTATGTTTTCAAGTAATGAAAATATATTATCATTATGTAATATAAATAATGTAAATATCTCTAATGGTTTGTCTCATAATGGAGTAACGGCAACAATGCGAGATTCGAGAGGATATTTGTGGATTTGTACATACGATGGTTTAAATCAATATAATGGATTTACCGTAAAGATATACAAAAACACATTATCTGAGAATCTATTCAATAGCAATAGAATCAGGTGTATTGCAGAAGATGAATATGGCAGATTATGGCTTGGAACCGATGAAGGAATTACAGTCTTTGACTATGATAAATATAAGTTCTATCGTTTATCTGTAAACAATAAGAATGAATTCAAGTCGAATTTCAATTTTATAATACGACGAATTATGTTTGACAAACATAGAAAATTATGATTTGTCTTTCTGAAAGTAACAGTATATTGGAGTATGATATGAATTTATCGTTAGTTACTAATATATCATATCCTAAAAGACTTGAAGCTAATGATTTATGTGCTATAGATGCCAATAATTATCTTTTGTCTTCTAATATTGGAATATTTTGTTATAATACAACTAATAAAGAATTATACAAGATTAATAATGATAAGATAAAAGACTCTTCTTGTTTGCGAGTGTCGAGAAATAATAATATATATATAAGCAGTGGCTCTATCCTATATGATTGCAGCCATGTGGTTGACAATGGTATTCTTTCTGAAATAAAAATACATAATACGTTTAATATAGGAAGTGCTATAAAAACGTTTGAATTGGAGGATAATGAAAGGATATGGATAGGTACTGTAAATGATGGTGTAATGGTTTATCCATCAGACGGTAACTCTGAATATCAAATGAAATTACTTGACTACAAAAGGATTAGTGAGATATCGTTTTTAGACAATAGCTATTGTATATCTACATTCGATGGAGGTATTCATTTTTACAGCTTTAAAAATGAAATCTTCAAGAAAGTTGATTTCAAAGGATTCAAATTTTATCAAGTAGCCGCGTACGGTGATGGCTTATTGGCAAAAAATAACAAATCTCTTTATCTTTATGATTTCAGACAGAATAAAATCTCAGAATTCGTTTCTGTCATTAGTAAGGAATTACAAAACAATGTTAAGTCTTTTTATGTAGATTCATTAGACAGACTGTGGATTCTAACTAAAGAAAACCGATTGTACTCTTATGATAAGAATGCCAAACTTAAAGAATACAAGGACGTTAAGCTGTTATTATTGAAAGATGACTCCCCTCAGATTTTTTATTCAGACCCTATGGGTAATATTTGGTTAGGGTATATAGATAATCTTTATCGTATCTCTTTTACTTCTGACCATGAGATAGACGAAGTGGAATCAATACATCTGGATTCTTGTGGCATATCTAAGATACGAGCAATGTATTGGGATAGTAGAACTTCATCTATGTTTGTAGGAACAGATGTGCAAGGAATGTATCAATTATATATTGACAGACAGAAACCTATAAAGGATATCAAGATAGAACATTATATGTTTGACAAAGGAGATGAACATTCTCTATCCAGTAATTTTGTGTCAAGCATTATACGTGATAAAAGTGGAATATTATGGTTTGGAACTGAACAAGGAGGTTTATGTAGGGCTATAGAAGAGGATGGACAAAGGATGAAGTTTATTTCCTATTCAGAAGAAGATGGTTTGTCAAATAATGTAGTAAAAAGCTTACTGTGTGATAAATCAGGAAATTTATGGATTGCAACTAATATAGGATTGAACATTTATAGAAATGATAGTGGTTCATTTCATGTTTATAGAACATCTGATGGTCTTCCTTTTGATGATTTCTGGTACGCAAGTTTTATGTTGAATGATGGAACATTGGTTTTTTCTAAATTTGAAGGATTTTGCTATTTTAATCCGGATTTACTTCCCAAGAAGGAGGACCTTCCACAATTACATATTAGATCTTTTAATGTATTGAGTGATAAAATATTACCGAACGAAAAATATAATGATAGAATTATTATTGATTCAAGATTGTCTGACAATGATGTTTTAAACCTTAAATATAATGAAAATAGTATCTCTTTTGATATAGACGCTTTATACTCTAAGGTGGCTACCGATCATTTTATAAGATATAAGCTTGAGCCGCTAAATGATGAATGGATTCAAATACCGGCAAAAGATCAAAAACTTTCTTTTAATGGTCTTAAACCTGATAACTATAGACTCTCTTTGTCTGCTTCTAATTCATTTGATGAATGGACTAAGCCCATTTCTATAGGTATAAACATAGCTCCTCCATTTAGCAGGTCTGCAATTGCATATGTGATTTATGTTCTGCTGGCTATTTTGTTTATTTCAATTATTGTGTATAATCTTATGCGTGTTCAAAGATTAAAGTATGAGTTACGAGAAGAAGCTATACAGAAAAAGAGTTTAGAATTGTTGAATATAGAGAAACAGAGATTTTTTTCTAATATTTCACATGAACTTAAAACACCTCTTACTTTAATTCTTGCCCCTATTACAGTGTTATCAGAAAGATTTTCACTTGATATTGATGTAAAAGAAAAGCTTGCTATAATAAAGCGACAGGCTAAGAAGATGCTTAATTTAATTGAATTGTCTCATGAACTTCAATTAAATGAACGGAATATGTTAAAGGTGAAACCATGTATGTTTTCATTCAATAAATTCTTAAAAGATATTACTGAAGATTTTATGTTTATGGCAAAATACGATAATAAAGATTTTGTTGTAAACTATCCTAATAAAAATGTAAACGTTTATGCTGATTACAGTATGATAGAGCAGATGTTGAATAATCTTCTTACCAATTCTTTTAAACATACCGTTCAGAGAGACAAAGTAGGTATAGATATTTCTTATCATGATCAACTTTTAACTATTAAAGTGTATGATACAGGTGATGGCATATCAGAAAAAGACCTACCTTATATATTTGATAGATTTTATCAGGCCTCTAATCAGGGCTTGAAAAACATAGGAGGAACAGGTATAGGTCTGGCATTTACAAAACGTCTTATAGAGCTGCATTCAGGTAATATTGGTGTTGAAAGCAAATTAGGAGAAGGTTCTACTTTTACTGTAAATCTACCTATCATACAAAATGTAACAGAGGCTGATGTTATTGATGAAACTAATGAGCAAGAAGGTGAAACTGATTTATATGTTGGAGATTGGGATATAAAATCAATTGAGATAGATTCTAAATATTTACGTTTTTTGGTCTATTTAGTTGAAGATAATACAGAGATGCGTTCTTTCCTGACTGAGATTATTGGTCAGTTTTTTACACTCAAATCATTTGCTAATGGTAAAGAATGTCTGGATGGTATGAATAAAGAGTGGCCTGACATAATAGTAAGCGATGTTATGATGCCGGAGATGGATGGTAATGAACTGTGCAATGTGATAAAATCAGATTTAAAGACAAGCCATATCCCTGTAATACTATTGACCGCATGTAATACAGTAGATGACAAGATTAAGGGATTACAGTCCGGTGCTGACGCTTATATTCCTAAACCATTCTATCCTAAGCATGTGTTGACCAGAATATGCACATTATTAGATAATAGAGCTAAATTATGGGAAAGATTTCAATCTGGTGTACCATTGAATATCGCTGCTAACGAGAATGAAGTTTCAGCAAAGGACAATGAATTTATATGTGCATTATATGCTAAATTTAATGAATATGTTGATGATGAATGTGTTGATATGGAACTTTTAGCAAAAGAAATAGGAGTAAATCGTTCATTATTTTTTCAAAAAGTTAAAGCTCTTACAAATGATTCTCCATTTGAATTATTGAAGAATTACCGGCTCCAAAGAGCGGCGGAACTTTTAGTTAAAGAAGAATATAATGTTAAAGAAGTTTGTATGATGACAGGATTTAAGAGCAGAACTCATTTCAGCAGACTCTTTAAAGAAAAATATGGAGTTGCTCCGAGTAAATATAAGGAAAGCGTGGTAAATAGAATCTGATAATGACTTAAATACTCAGAAATACATATTAATTATTTATTGCTACACAAACCTTTATTCATAAGATTATATTTGCATATGAAATTTAAAACCTAATAATCTTATGAATAAAAGTTTAATCTATCTTTTAGGCATATTCTTGTCATTTATATTTATTAATCAGGCAAGGGCTGTCTCTGATTCAACAAGGGTACATAAATGGTATTGCTTGGGAACTGGTAGTAGTGAAATACCTGAGAGAAGTAAAACAGTTAATTGTGATGTTGCGGTAATAGGGGCTGGGATGTCTGGTATAAGCGCTGCGGTAGCTGCTGCCCGGCAAGGCGCAGATGTTGTTCTTATAAACGACCGTCCTGTGTTAGGGGGTAATGCTTCAAGTGAAATTAGAGTTACTGTAAATGGGGTTCAGACTTTAAAAGCTAAGAATCCCGTTGAACGTGAAACCGGAATCATTGAAGAGATACTTCTTGAAAATAAAAAATACAATCCGCAAGAGTCATATCCCATTTGGGATCATGTTTTGTATGATTATGTAGTAAGGCAACCTAATCTGAGACTAATGCTGAACACGCAGGCTATAAAGGCTATAATGGATGGTGAACGTATAAAGTCTGCTTTTTGCTGGCAATCTACTACCGAACAGAAGTTGTTATAAATGCTAAAATCTTTGTTGACTGTTCTGGAGATGGGCTTTTTGCTGCAACTTCAGGAGCCGAATATCGTACTGGACGCGAAGGAAAAGCTGAATTTGGAGAGAAATACGCTCCGGATGAACCGGACGGATGGATGATGGGGGAGAGTATAATGATGATAACCAAAGATATGGGGCGTCCAGTACCTTTCTATCCGCCGTCTTATACAAAGAAGTTTGACGCTTCAAAGGCTGTTGATCGTAAAATCAAAAACCTTAAGGAGGGGTTTTGGTGGGTAGAGCTTGGTAGTCCTAAAGATATTATAGCAGACCGTGAAAAGAATAGACATGATTTGATGGCCTATTTTTATGGAGTGTGGGATTATGTCAAAAATTCAGGTGAGTATCCAGAGGCTGCAAATTTGTCCTTGGAATGGGTGGGATCCCTTCCTGGTAAGCGCGAGTCAAGACGTTTTATGGGTGATTATATTCTGACTGAAAAAGACCTGCTTAGCTATAAACATTTCGATGATGCTGTGGCTTGGGGAGGGTGGTCTTTAGATGAACATTGTCCGGGTGGGATTTTGTCATTGGATCAGCGTCCGAGTTATTTCCACGAACGTTTTAAAAAAGTGTATGAAATACCTTATCGTTGTCTTTATTCAAAGAATGTTCCTAATTTAATGTTTGCAGGACGTAATGTTAGTGTGTCGCATATGGCTCTATCCTCTACTCGCATAATTGGTACTTGCTGTATGATGGGACAGGCTGTTGGTGTGGCGACTGCTATGTGTATAGAAAAAAATATAAATCCGCGCGAAATATATCTTTCTTATATTGATGAACTTCAAGAAAGAATGTTACGAAACGATTACTATATTCCTAACAGACCGGCTAATGACTCTAATGATCTAACTCGAACTGTAGATAAAGTTTGGGCTACTTCTACATCATCAGGTGATGTCCATAATTTGTTTGATGGTGTAGCAAGAGATGAAGAAAATAAAATTCATCATTGGCAGTCTGATGGTTTGAATGAAAAGTTGTTCTTGGAGTGGAAAAAGCCTGTTGAAATGTCGAGTGTAGAAATAAAGTTTGACACAAATCTTCATAGAAAGATAATGATGCATAAGAATCCGGCAAAGAATTTTGATCAAGTTCCTGGTATGCTCCTGAACTTGTTAAAACATTCTCGGTAGATGTTTATTCTAAGGGACGATGGCATACTGTGGTGAAATTACTGATAATATAAAAAGATTTGTTCCAGTCAGTTTCCCGGCAATGTCAGTGACTAAGGTAAGAATTAATTTGAAAGAAACTTACGGATGTCCACATATCAGACTTTATGAGGTTAGATGTTATTGATATTAATATTCTTGTTTTTTATATTTAATATTATGCGAATGAAATTTACTTTTTTGTTGTTATCGGTTTTTATTTTTAATATGCTGCTTACAGCATCTTGTTCCTCAAATATTCATGGTGACCTGAATTTTACAATATCATTAGAAGAAGGCGATGATGCTACGTCATGTGTTTATAACATAATTAATAAACTTAGTTATGATGCCGCTGCTACTATTTCTTTCGAAAAGGTACTTATCATTTCTATCCTGAATTTGCTTACGAGAAATATTGTTATATTTCCAATCACAATGATGTGATGGCAAGAATAGCATTCATGCTTAAAGATAAAAGAAATCTGACCATTGACGGGAATGGTTCTAAGTTTATTTTTCATGGTAGGATGATTCCTTTTTTAATGGAAAACTGTAAAAATATCAGAGTGAAAAATCTTTCAATTGATTTTGCGGAACCGTTCCATAGCGAGTCAATTATAACATCGCATAACAGTGATGGCTCTTTTGATATGAGTATATCAAAGGAATATCCTTATGAAATACGTAACGGACAATTGGTTTTTGTTAAACCATATTACGAACATTCTTTGGGGCAGAGTATATTATATGACCCGACAAGAAAGGCTATTGCTTATCAAACAGAGATATATACACCTTTAACAACATTGACAAAAGTCAAAGAAAAGAATTATAAAGATTTTGAATATAAATATAAAACGGATTCAAAAGATGATTATATAAGATATAGAGGGAGACGTAATCAGTTGGAGGTAAAACAATTGAAACCCGGTCTTGTGAGAGCGTATAACCATAGGAAAAAAATGCCTCCAATAGGAATGGTATTAGCTTCAAAAGGAGAGCAGGGTGAAAATAGATTTGCACCAGCATTCAAGGCTAATGATACAGAGGACTTTTCAGCAGAAAATGTAATAGTTCATCATGCAGGAGGAATGGGATTTCTTTTTGAGAACTGTAGTAATGTGGATTTATATAAATGTGTCGTTGAACCATCTGGTAACAGGATGGTGTCGACTACTGCAGATGCTACTCATTTTGTAGGTTGTAGAGGAAAAGTTTCCCTTCGCAATTGTGTTTTTCATAATCAGCTTGACGATGCAATGAATGTTCATGGTGCATATCAGGAAGTTTATGAGATAATTGATGATAAAACTCTAAGAATGAGAGTTGGGCATTTTCAGCAATTAGGTTTCAGGCTTGCATGCACTGGAGATACAGTAGGATTGGTTCGTTTGTCTGATTCATTTCATGCCTATCATAAATTGACTGTAAAGGGGACGGATCAGATAAATGGACGCTATCAGATTGTATATCTGAATGAATCTATACCTGATAACATAAAAGTGGGCGATTTGCTTGAAAATCTTTCAGCTTACCCTGAAGTTTTAGTTGAAAATTGTGATATTAGTAGAAATAGAGCCAGAGGTTTGCTTATTTCTACTCCTAAAAAAACTGTTGTAAAAAATAATTATTTCTCTACAGAAATGGAAGCTATACTTCTCCCTGTTGAAAGTTCTTCTTGGTTTGAATCTGGTAATGCTGCAAATGTTACTATTGAGGATAATACTTTCCAAGATTGTACTATTGGCGGTATGGATAGAGGGGTTATATGCTTTAGAACAGATGAGAAAAATAAAAATATGGCTTTTAGTAATATTAATATTAAATCAAATACATTCAATCATTTTGACAATCTGATATTGCAAATCACTAACGTTGATGGGTTAACTTTTACAGATAATATTATAACTAACAGTGGAACATATCCACAACAATTTCCAGATAATCCGGTTATAAGTGTTGTGTGTTCAAAAAATTTAAAGTTTAATAACAACGTATATAAAGGAAAGGCAAATAAAATGCTTGAAGTAGTGGAGACTGAAGAAAAAATAGAATTTAAATAATTTATGCGAATTAGGAGCAGGCGCCCTGATTCAAAGATTAAAAATTAACATAAAAAAGTAGGCAATAGCTTGTGTAAAATAAGACTGTCGAGGATGTAAATTAAATTAGCGAGACCGTAATTCAAACTGTGTCATTTCCAGATAAGTCAGATTTTCAATAAATATTACTTTTGGATAAACCTTTGAAATCCAGATGATTCTAAAGTAAATTTGAACTAAAGAAATGTAAGCATTCTATTTTCCGCCTTGACACGTATGTTTCCTAAACCTACCTTTGCGTCATAACCAAATAACATCAATGATTATGGCGAAAGAAAAAGTAAACTATCAGGAGGTATATGACCTCTACCGGTTATGCAGCGAGACCAAGGATCTTCGCGAGTTCTGTGCGGATTATGGAGTAAACTACGACAAGTTCATGAACTGGCAACGTCATCAGCTATGGAGCGAGAAGTTAGGCAAGACGGTCCAGGTTGAGCAACCCAAGGTTGCAAAAGTCCAGATAATCGGTAAACCCTGCAATAGTCCAACCGTGAAGATGGAAGTGAAACAGCCGGAAGGCGAACCACCAATAAAATGGGTTAAGTTACAACTGGCATCTGGCGCAACACTGTTTCTGAGAAACACCACAGTTCTTGATTTGAGTCTGTTGCTTAATAAAATGATAGGATGATATGCTTGGACTGAGTGCTAACCTAAACTATTACCTGTTCAACGGTAATGTGGATTTGCGGAAAGGAATCTTCGCCTGTGTGAGAGTATAAGGGAAGAGATGTCACTTGACCCGAGCGATGCATCCAATGTATATATGTTCATGTCCCGTAACCGGAAGGTCGTTAAGATACTTCATTACGAACGCGGTTTTTATGTGCTTTACGAGAAACGTCCTGTCATGGGAAAGTTCAAGAAACCTGTGTTTGATGAAGTTTCCAGATGCTACCGGATACAATGGTCGGACATGGCCTATCTTACGGAAAGCATAGTAGTTGACAAGATGTACGTCAGTCCGAAAGATTAATATTAATACATTGATTATCAATAAAATGACACAAAAATAAACGATAAAAAGTTTGCGTAACTGCCTGATTTTTCGTACCTTTATATCATGATTGATGAAAGAGCATACGAGTTACTTTGCTGCCAGCTGGGTCTGGCGAATGAGGAAAAGGCGGGGCTTCGCAAACAAGTAAACGAACTGATTGCGAGGCTTAAGGCTATTGAAGAATCAAACAAAGAGAACTCCAAGGCTATGGTTGATACAATCAATGAGTTGTCTACAACAGTCGAGAATAATCGAAAGGAAATGGAACTTATGAGAAAGCAGCTTGAGGCAAAAGACGAGGTGAACATGATGCTGGCAAATGAGATATCCAATCTCAGGCTTCAGCTTGAGGACGGCAGGAAACACCGTTTCGGCCGTACCTCAGAACAAAGAAGGCTGCTGAACAACCGTAACATTGATAAGTCTGCAATGGAGAAGTCCGAGTACGACGGTTCTGGCAAGAAAGGTGATGATGATAATAAGACCGATGGTAACGGTACCGGCAGCAATACCTCTTCCGGTAACGTACCTGCACAGAACTGCAGGCCTTCAAGGAAAAAGGAAACTGCTCCCCGTGCAGCAAAGACCAGGCTGAAGGTGGATAAGGTAATTGTTCATGAAATAGAAGACTATTACCAACTCCCGGATGGTGCAAGGCTTATGAAGCGTAACGGAATGGCTGATGTGTGGGAATACAGGTTTATAGAACATGTACGTGCTCATAACGTGGAGCATGTGTACAAGGTGGCAAGGGTAAAGCTTGCAGATGGCACTTTCACTAACACGATGGAGCATCCCTTGAAAAACCTTGGAGGAATCTTTTCCCCTGATTTGCTTGCCCGTCTGCTTTGTCTGAAATATGACTTCAGTATGCCTGAGAACAGACAGATAAGACTGCTTGCAAGAGAAGGCATCCACATAAGCAATACCACGCTGAACGGCTATATCCATAACGGAATCTCCAGGCTTAGGGAGTTTATGGAAGATGTCTTCAAGGAGTTTGTACAACAGGCAAAATACCTTATGGTTGATGAGACTACCGAAATTGTCGGAGTTGAAACACCGGAAGGTAAGGCTTACAGGAGAAAGTACTTATGGGCTTTCTTTGCAAAGCATGTCAAGTTGGTTTACTATCATTACAATAACGGCAGCAGAGCCTCTGATGTAGCAAAGACCTTCCTTGAGCATTTTATGGGATCTATATCTACAGACGGATATACGGTTTACAGGATGTTCGACGGAGAAGAATCAAAGGTGCTTCATATAGGATGCTGGACACACTGCAGGAGGTTGTGGGTTGATGCCTTGCCATCAGACAGGACGGCGATGGACATAATAGATTCTATCGGTGATTTATTCAGGAATGAAGACCTGTTCCGCACAATGAAACTCAGCGGCGAGCAGATAAAGGAAAAAAGACTTAAACTTACAGGACCTATTCTTGAACGTATCCATCATAAGGTGGTCATGATGATGCATGATGCGAAGATTATGGCTAACGAACTGATGAGAAAGGCTGCGAACTACACGATAAACCAGTGGAAATCCTTGAGAAATATCCTCAAGGACGGTTCAGCGGAAATATCCAACAATCTCTGTGAGCAAAGAATGAAACCTGTAAAGCTGCTGCTCAAGAACTGTATGAATATAGGAAGTGAGGCAGCCGCAGAAAACTCGGCATTCATCTTCTCCCTGATAGAAAGCTGTAAGTTGAACGATATAGATCCTCAGGATTACCTGAAACACTTGTTTGAATGTGTTCTTCATGGTAAGGACTGCGACAAGAAGGCTCTTCTGCCATAAAAAAAAGAGAAACTACCTTTTTACAGATAGTCTCCCTTATTACATTTTAATTTTCAACCTCCTTTCCGTCTTTATATCTATAGATGTCAAGTTTTTCAGTAGTCATCCATGAAGAATAAGTCAATCTGAATCCATACTTATTTTCGATAGTTGTAAGAAATGATTCAAAGTCTTCATAACTTTCTGATTCTCTTAGCTCTTCTTTTGTCAATTCTATTATACTCAAAGCTCCAGTACTATTATCCAGTATCAATACAAATTTAGGTTCCATAATAATATAATAATGTGTCACCTTCTAAACTCCACCATGAAGAAAACTGTGGCGACAATAGTTTTTAAAGTTCAATCACATTCTCTCAGTATGTTGCATTTGTATCTTCTCAGCTCTCGGATATATCTTATTAGCCTTCTGAATAGCTGAGTAAACATTATTGGCACATACATGAAACTTAATCTTTTTACCACACTGAATAGCATAGAAGTGGTATTTGTAATAGTAATTCATAATCCGTAACGTTTGATTAATACACTTACTTGAGACGGTTTGAATTCTTTTCCTTGAGAAGTTACAAATCCTTCCTTATTCAGAATCCTCGCCATTTCTGATAATGATTTTTCTTCTTTAATCAGAACTCTAAGAAATGCGGCAGCTCTTTTGTTGTTTGGATTATCGAGTGCTTTCATCCTGTTGGTCCTGTTACTGTTTTCAATAGCCTTATCAAGTTTTTCCAAAAGATTTTCCGGTTTTCCCAGACTGAAACCTCTTGCTTTTTTAGCTTTCAAAGACTGTTTTGTTCTCTGTGATATAAGTCCTGCCTCATATTCCGCTATACTGCTTATGATATGAAGGACAAGTTTATTAGCCTTCGGGAAATCACAGAATACTATTTCCACATCACTTTCCAGGAGTTTGCTTGTGAATGCTACATTTCTGGATAGTCTGTCAAGCTTAGCCACTATCAATGTAGCCCCTGTTTTTCTACATTCTCCCAAAGCTTCTGAAAGTTTAGGCCTGTCAGATTTCTTTCCACTTTCTGTTTCTATATATTCAGAAATCGGAATTGTGTCCTCAGGTATTTTTGTATTATTTCTCTCTGTGCTTCTACTCCAAGTCCTGAATTTTGTTGTTTCTTAGTGGACTGTCGGAGATAAGCAACATATTTCTGCTTCTCCATATTTGTTTAACATTTCATTAACACTCTTCACGGATACTAAACGAACGTTCAATAACCATTAAGGCAAGAGTTAAAACAGAAAATCCTGAGAAATTTCGGTTTTTCTGATATTCCTACTTTTCCCAGGATTCTTTTTCCCTTAGATTCCCTAAAACTCCATAATATGATATGTTTCAGAAATCCGTTTTTTATAGTCTTCCGTTTTTTCAATATTCTCATCTACCACAGAAATGAGTTTATCAAGAAAAACGTCTTCTATAGTTTTCACCTTTTCTCCATTTTCAGAAATTAGGTGCACTTCAAACAGATCTTTCCCTTCATCAAGAACAATCTGCACTTTTCCGGTATGCTTGAATCCGTTACATTCAAATTCAAGCCCTCCATCTATTACCTTCATACTTTTAGGTTCAACGCCCCAGGACATGAAAATTGTAATCTGTGTTTTTAGGATTGACCAGATATACTTAGCCAATTCCAAATCATAAGAATCATTCTTTTCCATACACATTATTATATATAGGGTAAACACTCATTTTCCACTACGACCTTCAGTTTCTTTGCTACCTCATGTGAAGCCTTATTTCTTGCATCGTAGTATCTGTTCACGTCGGCCTGTACATTTATAATTTCCCTTATAAGTCTGAACAGGTTTTGCTGTAGTGTCGGATGATAATACTTAACCGACTCTGCAAACATTTTATAATCAAAGCACGTATTATTCAGTGCATCTTCTAAAACCATGGCCACTTTGTATTCACGGCTTTCTTCGAGTTCATATCTTTCCATAAATCTTCTTCGTCCATTTGTTCATTAAAATCGTTATATATTCTCTGAAAATCCTCTACCTCAAGAAACGGATAATTGGTATGATACATTTCATAAAGGTCTTCCACTGATAAATTCGGGTCACAACTCAGTATATCCCATATCTCAGTTTCAGCATCCATTCCGTAATATCCATTATAATATCCCGAATCAAGATTTTCATGAGGATAGACTGACTGGCAATTCTCTATGATATGTTCTACCAGTCTAAGGCAATTTAGAAGGTCTTTCTTTACAGTAAATTCTTCATCTGAGTGGGGTTCATAATATCCACAACTCAGATTTATACAACTTACTCCCAGCCCCCTTTCTTTAAGTTCAAGTACATCAGTCATCATACCGGGTTTTTCTTTATATCCGAACCTCTCAAAACCGATGTCCCTTAAAAAATCATTGCTGCATAATGAGGTAAATGAAATATCCGTTATCAGATCTTCATATTCTCTTCTGTCAGGTTCTATAACAAATCTCGTATCTTCAAAGAAACCGAGGTCTGCATTTCTGCTACCGACACATCCTATTTCTTCTGATACAAAAAACGCTACTTTAATACATTCATACTTCTCCAGACATTTCAAAGCTATCCATATTCCATTCTTGTCATCAGCTCCAATTCCTTCTCTTCTTCTATTCTTGGGGCTGTAACCGAATATTATCTCTTCTGTTTCTATAGCCTTAAAGTCTTTTGAATGTTCTCTCTGCACCTGATCCAAGTGAGCTACAATACAGGGGTAAGTTTCTGAATTCCCCCTTATCATATATAAGTTTCCCACATGATCACTCCTGAATGTTACTCCAGGGATATGTTTCTTCACATAGCCCTTTATAAACTTCTTCATAGTCTTTTCGCTTCCGCTTGGGCTATGGATTTCATATAGTTTCTTCAATAAATTCATACTGCCATTTTAATTAGTTGATAACCGTATGGAAGATTAGAAAAACAGTCCACAGTGTCAAACAGTTCATCACCAAAACGGTAAAGTTTCTCCTTATCCAAAAGTTCATCGACTGTCTTTTCTGATATTGTTTTCTTTTCATACTCTCCAATAATACTGTTCCATTTATAGAAGCTGGTGATTTCATCCTCTGTTTCATAATAATCTTCGTCATAGTCAGAATAATACCAATTCTCTCGCTTATATTTGGCCTCTGCATTATCCAAACAGTCATCATTACAATAATATTCTTCTGTAATATCAGAATATTTACCTCTTGAAGTGACAAAATACTCTCCACATTCAGGACACTCCTCTACATCATCTTTATGATGAAATTCATCTTCACACTCTACCCATACAAAATCACTAAGGTCATTGGTATTACAGTAATATTCTCTACCACCGACATAAACACATGTAGTACTCTCACAATAATATCCGTGGTAATCATCATATTCTTTTTCTGAATTATCAAGGCAATCCTCAGTAGTTCCAAGATCCAGTTCACCATTACCATAGTTGTCTGCAATTCTTTTACCCATATTATACCATTTGAAACTGTCCTGATAGCTTAGAGTCTCATCCCATCCAAGATCACAGTCTATTGTAAATCTTTTACCGGATAGTGAATTTCCATCAACATTAACAAATGCGTTAGGTTCGTTACATGAGGCACCAATCCTCTTATAACCATCAATATATTTTCCTTTTATTAAAGTATCAATTAATGCCCTTTTCAGAATCTCATTACCTTCGCTTGAATACTGTCTTTCCGCAAGTCTCCATATTTTTCCGTCCTGATCCTTTACTTCATTAAAGATTATACATCTTGCAATAATCTTTCCTTCCTCATTCTCAAGATAGGCTGCACTTGCATTTACTGCATTCTCATAGAAACTGTGCTGTTCCTTGTCAACCATACACGAATCGAAATCACCCTCACAACAATCAGAAGAGTATATTCTTTCAAAATCCTTATTCACAAAAAGCTTGTTCTTCGGTAATTTCCCCATAGAATAGGTTTGCCATTCTGAAGCAAACTCCTCACAAAGGAAATTCAGTATTGTTTCCGGAAGAGTTTTTCCATAAGCTGTTTCAAGTATGATAGCCCTGTAAAATTTCCCGGCCTCATTTTAAAGATTTTCTCTCCTTTCTCATAATTTATATATCTTACGGCTTTCATGTCACCATCTTCACATAATCCTTTATTCCCATCAGTCCCATAAGTTGAACTGTAGTAAGTTTTTCCAATCAGGTTCACACAATATGACAATGTTTCATCCTCCCCACCGCTTCTTATTATTTTTTCTATCACCGTATTCTTCATTGTTGTGATATCCGATATGTGGAGTAGTGTATAATCTCCTGAAACAACCGCATTATGTAGCAGTTCCTTATTCTTTATGAAAGCAAGCAGGATTTTATTCTTTCTGCTTTTGTTCCCATTACCATGTTTTACAATCCCGAAAAGCTCCTTGAACTCTTCGTAGTTTTTGAATTTATAGTATAGCATATTATCCTTATTTTAAGTTGTTGTTAATAAAAAAGGAGGACACATGACTTATACATCACATATCCTCCGTTATTGTAGATTCGCTTATTTATACAGCTACGCCATGCTCTACAAATTCATGGCAGCTTAAAGTATGCCTGTTATTATCTTAAAAGAAAGCTAACAACATATATTCGTTCTCTTGGTCTGATACAATCAAGAGCCTTTCCATTATTTCTATGATTTTCTCAACAGGTTCATCAAATTCACTCAAAGCTTCATCAATTTTCGTTCTTTTTTCCTCATCGAGCTTGTCATAGTTTTTCAGTTTTTCCAACCCATGCCTGAAGTCCTCTCTATTAACCTCAACATCATCATCCCAGCTTTCCCCATTATAAGAAATACCGAGTGCCGTCAAGAGGTTATGAAATTCAACCACTTTATTGTTAAATCCGAAAGAAGATGAATATTCGATTTCATACTTCTTCGCTACATGTAATTTTTGTCCCATATTTATCTATCCATTTTCCAAAGCTGTTTTTATAAGTTCTTTTTTCTCATAAGGGCAGGAATAGACAATTATAGCATCATCATCTTCCATACCGCTCCAATTAACCTTTAGAATATTTCCACCATTTTCAGTTATAATATCTGTGTAATGGTTTATGTCCCCCGAATGCTCACAGTCAGGAACAATAAAATAATTCTTAACGTCCATAATATTCCTCCATATAGCACCTTTCACACAAGCTTCCAAAATTGTTCACTTCAGATCTGTTCAAAGGTTTGTCGCAATACTCACATTCTCTGACTATTTCATGGTGAGTTTCATAGACTGTCTGATACATTGATTTCTTGGCATTTTCTTTACCAAAAAGAAATTCCATGCTTTTCTGTTTCTTATTACTTTTCTTTCTCATTGTCTTTTTCGTTTTTAATTATTACTTCTGATTCAGTAAAATCTTCATCACAATGCAGACATTGAAAACTGTAACCTTTGATTTCAGACTTTATTAGTTCTCTGCCACAAATAGGACAGTAATATATCTTCTTCATATTCATAAGTTTTATAAAAGAAAAAGACCGGAGAGACATCATATTATTCTTGTTGTTCTATGATTATCTCCCCGGTCTAAGTTTCCGAGTTAAATTTACATGGTCATAATTTTCAGTGACCCTGCCACATTTGAAGTTTTGATATAGTTTTCATAAGGAAGGTCTGGAAATGCCTTCTTGAATGAAGCCAAGTCAAAACTACTTCTTGTCGTATCTGAAGTTCTGGTAATGCTTATACCTTCACCTCTCCAGTTGTTCACATCTAGGAAGATCATTGTTTCAAAAATGTCTTTCTTTATGATATTAAGTTCCTCTTCTGCCTCTTTCTTGGCTTGAATGAGTTTTATGATACGCTTCACCTTTCCTGATACTTCTTTAGGAAGCTCATAAGGATTCTGGAATTGCTCTCCTTTAAGTGTTGCATCCAATAGAGCCTTACATATATCACCGGGAATTCTATCTATTGGAACAAGTTCTGCTACATGATTTATCGTACCGTCCTTTTTTATCTTATTGCAGATATGGATAACCGTTAATTCCTTCACTATAGCACCCTTATTCTGCAATTCAAACAGATAAGCATAAATTGAGAGTTGGTATCTCGCTTTTGTTAATTGTGATTTGGTAGCTTTGCATTAGAGTAAGTCTTTATATCACATAAACCGAACTCTGTATCACTTAATCTTGTAACCAGGTCTATATTACTGCTCCAATGTTCCATGTCTGAAACATTATATTCACAAGATTCAATATTCATTCCTTTTGTGAGCTTTCTGAAATCTTCCACCTCTAATGTACCGTCATGTTCAAACTCATTTATCAGACGTTCGATTGACTTATGTACTCCTGAACCATATTCTCCGGCTCTTTTAATAAGATATTCAGGACAATTATCATATTCCTGTCCTGCTACCTGTTTTTGTATGGCTTGAGTAATTCCAAAAAGTTGTTTGTTTCCAAGCCAGTATTCATGTTCCTCTTCCTTGAAGAGTATACCATTATTGATAAGTTCTATTCTTGCCATAATTTTATGAATTTAAAGTTTTTAATGCCTTCTTACGGTTTGTGAGAAGGTTTTTAAGTTCCGGATTGCTTTCTATCGCTTCTGTATAATCGAGATAGAGAGAAACCAATGATGTAACATCTTTAGCTGCAATTATTTCTGCTTTGATTGTAGCTGCTTCGTCTTTTACAGTGGGTTGTACTGGTTTTACCTGTGAACGAGTATTATTCTGTTGACGTTGTACAGGTTGATTTACATTACCTTTCTGCTGTGTAGTTACATTGTTAGTAGGCTGTTCGGAATCATCACATATATGCTCGAATCCATTGTATATATATAATCCTAAGCCATGTCTTGCTATAGCCCTTACCATACTTCTTTGAATTGCTGAATTACAATCAAATGTTGTGGCAGCTTCTATTCGCTTTTCTATGTATTGTTTGCTCTGCTTGTCATATACCTGTATCGTGTAGGGTACAGATTTCATAGCCCGATTGTTATAGTCCATTACCGGCAGCCAATCTTCATATTCAATACCATCGGCCTGAACGGATGTATGAACCATCAGCCCCATTTCACTTTCAAACACAGGGAGTCCTGTATTTGGGTTTGTGAAAATTTTATAAGTAGCTGAAGGATAAAATATTTTGAATACCTTCCATGCCTGACTCCATGAAATATAAGTCAGGTTTGCTTTCTTTTCAGTTTCCTCAGAGAGGTCAGCTGAATATAATGCGTTGAACATAAGCGAACGACGTTCATCTGCTGTTGCATCAGCAGGAATCATAGGTTTGTTGAATTTACACATAATCCTTATCGTTTTTAATTGTTAGTATTAAGTTTTGATTTATACTTGGTGTTGACGTATTCAAGACAAAAGCTTCTTAAAACTTCTGCCTTATCTTTCTCATCATACACATAGTAGTGGGTTTGTGGATTCCCATAGTGGTCATCCCTTTTTACCGTTCCTCTAAAATCACCTTTCTTAAAGAAATACTGAAATGGTACTATTAAACTGGTATCTGTATTATCGAATTGGACATATACCATAACACTTAGTTTTCCCTTGTAGAGCCATAGTCCTTCTACCACAGAATTCCAATTATTTCCTTTTCTTCTGTCGGGATTAATGTAAAATTCATAATCCCTTGTACCTTTTCTTCTTCGTCCTGTTTCCTTGACGATTTTGAGTATGGTTTCTTCTGTTACTCTTCCTAATTCGGTCTGTGTCAGATTTTCTATAATTTCAATCTTTTTCACAGGTGTAGTTCTCTTAAAAAGTTCAATATTTACGTTTATCATTTCTGTTATTATTTAATGGTGAAACAAAAAGAGGAGGCATAGATTATCTCGGTTTATAATTCTGTTTTCTAATAAACTTTGATATTCTATACCTCCTCCGGTATCTTACTAAAAATAATTATTCAATGAACCATCCCCATTTATCATCTTCTCCCGATATTGCTTTCGTAATACCTAAAGATATATCATAAGCGTTTATAGTTCTTTCCATCATTGTATCGATGTAGTTATTCTTATAATTAGTGAGTAATTGATAAAAATTCCATCCGGACATGTTCTTTCCGAATGAAGCGAAATTTTCATCAGAATAGTAATCTCTCACAGCTGCGTTTATCTGAGCTTCATTCAATATCAGCTCCGGCAACTGAAGATCTGTCTTTACACTTTGAGGCAAGGCTTGGTACATCCTCGCTTTACCTAAAAATTGTGCAAAAGTTGTTACGTCAATAAATGTGTTCTTAAGAGTTCTCATTTCCTCGACATGCTTTATGTAATTGTATCTGCTGAAAAGTTCCATACAATATTTATACAAATCTGCTGTATTTGTCACTTTTATGTCAAGTTTAACTCCGTCTGTACTTAATAGCATGTTAGTGCATACCTGATTTAGGAATCCTACACCAACTCTAAAAAGCTGTTTCTGGCTGGCATTTTCAAGCAAGTTCGTTTCACTGTAAGACCTCACACCTACAATCTGTAATGTAAGATCATTTCCTTCAATGTTATAAGTTATACTTGGAATTTCTATAATAAACATCATTCTCTGATAATATGAGCCTGAATCTTCGTCTGTTAGATTTTCAACAAGCTTTCCTGAACCTTTACGTGTTCTTAGCTTCATTTCGTGACTGACCCTTATGTTAGGCTCCAAAAACTGCTGCCCTTGATAAAAAGTCTGGGCGGCATCAAATACTGTATTAATAAAGTCGTTATGACTGATTGTCTCGACATTATCTCTACTAAATACAGGTACCAAATAATCATCCTGTAAGTTCTGCAATTCTATTCCCCTGGTATTCCCAAGGATAAATGCTTTTTTTTCTTCAGGCTGGTCGATAATAACAGCATCTTCCACATCCTGATACTTTGTTAGTCTTGTTTCCATTTTACTTATCCTTAAAATGTTAAAAACTTGTGTATCGGTATTCTATCTTCTCCCTTTACACATCCAATCTCTAATTTCCCTGGTGACTATAGTAATAATCTCCAGAGCAATGACAATTACGTCCTTGTTCATTACTTTAATTTTTTAGTTGTTTCTAATTTTTCATTTCTCCTTATATTTAAATCGTTAATTATTAGTTGTTTATATCTATATATAAGGGTTTTAAGGATTATAAAACGGGGTAATTTATTAAAATTAGTCACTAGTGTTCACTAAAAATTAGAGGACGAATTAAAAATTATAATTACTAAATAAATTTGGTCCATCAAGACCGCTTTGTTCTTTGACATCATTGAATTTAGTTTTGCTGAATAGATTTCTTAATGGAGTCTTGTCCGTAAGAGAAATACCAAGAATTTGTAGAACCTCGTATGTCGATCTGTTAAGTTTCATATCATGTTGCATGATAGCCACAAGACAGTAGGCAATGATTGCTGAGTAGACTTGTATCTTTACAGCGTTCTCGGAAGTACCCCAAAATTTCTTTATTTTCAGGTGCTGCTTGAGCCATTTAAAGAACAGTTCCACTTGCCAACGATTCTTGTAAAGTTCCGCAACCTGTAAGGCTGGAATATGTTTTGCATTTGTCAGATAAACGAACTCCCGTTCGTCTTCTTCATCCCAAAACCTCACCAAACGAATCGTTTCAGGATATGATTTTTGGGTATAGAAACCGGTAAGTTCAATCTCACAGTCTGACAATATATTCTTGGGTAAACGTCGTTTCCATTTGAGTACTCTTGCCTTTATGTTTGTCTTAGCCCGTACAACAAAGAACGAATCCATCATATGTATCTTGTAGAGACGATGATAATCGTTATATGCACGGTCGAAAACATAGAATGAGCCAGATTCATAAGTTATTACGTCCATAGCCCTGACATCGTTTATCTTTGCTTCGGTTATATGGATAAAGGCAGGAACTTGAGTTTCGACATCATATAAAGTGTGGATTTTGATACCTCCCTTATATGTACTAAAGTTAGCCCAAGGGAACAATTTCAGACACAAGTCAATTGTGGTAGAATCGAAGGCATATACATTTCCGTTTAGTTTGAATATGTCATTTACTCTTTTCTTTCTGGCTTCGCTTATCATGTGGAATGCGAAGTCCTCAAAGATACGGTAGTCCCGGTTCTCATTTGCTTTTGCAAGGTTGCTTCGGGTGACATGTTTCCCAACTCCAAGATGGTAGCATTTCTCTTGATGTGCATTCAGTGCAACAATCAGATCACGAAGACTTTCACGATTGCACAATTGTCCGAACATCAAAGTAAGAAGTTGATTCCAGCAAGTAAAATGCTTAACATACTTGTTGCCATCATACTTCTTTACGATACGGAGAAACTTGTAGTTGTCTAAAAACTCAACCATTTGGGCGAAAACGTATTTGTCTTTATTCATATACAGCCTAACATAAAAGGCTGCAAAGTTATGATTTCAAATCGTTGCGCAAGAAAATCTCTTCTAATAAACTGTAATTCAATTATTTCAAAGAACTATTTGCGATTTTTAGTGGACAATAATGAAAATTAGTCTTATTGAACAGCTCGCGCAAGTGAGTTCTATCAGTCAATGATATGCTGATAATCTACAATGTTTTATCGGTCGAGCGTTACAACTTCATATGATATATGACAATAGTTACAAATCAGGAAGTTTGGATTTTAACATTAGTAATGAATGTTGAGATACCCCTAAAATTTCAGAGGCAAGCTTTTGTAAGATTCAAGTTTATGATACTCAGCACCATATCAGACCTGAAATACTTGGATAATAGATATTTTTATTCCTTTCCTTGAAAAAAGGAAAGAATTTGCTATATTTGTCCTTTAAAAAAGGAAAGACTATGAGAAAGGATATTATAAAATCTCTGATTGCTATAAAACAGAGTGAAATACCGTTCGATGTTATAGATAGAGACACTAAGCTGCCTTTAGCACGTAAAAAGATTATAACAGTACCAGGTGTGCGACGATGTGGAAAATCTACCATGATGGAGATAGCTATCAACGAACTTGTTGCAGGCGGAGTACCTTCTAAGAACATTTTATGGTTAGGTTTCGACGATGAACGATTAAAGAGCATGGACGCATCACAACTTGATGAGGTGGTTGTAGCCTATATGGAGATGTATCCTGACGTGGCATTCAAAGATGTACATATCTTTTTGGATGAGATTCAGTTAATAAAAGACTGGGAATACTTTGTGCTGCGCCTTTACAAATCTTACTGCAAGAATATTTATGTATGCGGAAGTAATGCTACGATGCTATCCAAAGAATTAAGTTCCGCATTGAGAGGATACCCTTTGGAATACGAAACTTTTCCTTTATCATTCAATGAATATTGTCGGTTTATCGGTGTTAGAACTGATAGTTATCTTGAGCAGGACATAGCCAGACTACGGAATGCTTTCTTGGAATATAACGGCGTAAGTTCCTTCCCAGAAATAGTTCTTACACATACTCGTTCCGAACAGATAAAGTTGTTGCACGGATATTTCGATACAATGATTCTTAAGGATATGGTAGAGCACTACAAGATTTCGAATATCGGTATGGTAAGATATTTCGTTAAGAGGATAATGTCCAACCTGACCAAACCTACATCTATAAATGCCATATATAAGGATATAAAGTCGCAAGGTCTTAAAGTTACAAAAGACGACCTTTATCTTTGGGCCGATTATGCGTGTGACATTTTTCTGTTCATCAGAATTCCCAAATATGAACGTTCGCTCAGCAAAGAACAGAAATCACTCGACAAGTATTATTGTATAGACAATGGTTTACGCAGTGCTGTCATTATGCCACAGAGCAATGACAATGGAAAGAATCTAGAGAACAGCGTATTTATGCATCTGTATAGAAATCGTATGCCATCAGATAAGATTTCGTATTATCAAGGCAACAGTGAATGCGATTTCGTAATACAACGGGAGGAGTCTGTGGTGGAGCTTATTCAGGTGACATGGGATATGAGCGATGCTGAAACAAAAGAAAGGGAGATACGAGGTATTATTGAAGCATCGTCCGCTACCGGGTGTGATAATATGAAAATCATAACCATCGACTATGAGGATGTTATTTACATAGAAAATAAAAAGATTGATGTTATTCCTGCGTGGAAATGGATGTCTGCCTTGTAAGCAATAAAAAAATGAGGTTGTGTCAAAACGTTGGCACAACCTCTTTTATATTTTACAGTTCTGCTATATTTTCTTTTGGCTATGCTGCTTTTTCCTCATGCATTTGGCAACAAGTTGCTATATTCCAATTATATCGGGTTATAAATAGTCCCATAAACATATATTTGGCAACTGTAATGAGCCCCTTTCCTTCTTTTATCAGTTTAGCACACATTTTTTTGATATTAAAGGCTATAGCAAAGAAAGCAAAGTCCATTGTAACCTTGTCTTCTCCCACATGCCGGAATCTTCTGTATGCCATGTTGTATTTCATTTGTCCAAACACAGCCTCTGGTTCTATACACCTCCTGCCTCTATGCTTGATACCTTCTTCTGAGAGCAACCTTTCCCGTGCCTGCCGTTTGTATTGATTTAATCGGTGGTTGACTTCTATAATACGGTTCCCCCGAGCTTTAAAACAACTGCCACGCAAAGGGCAACCTCGCATCTTTTTGCTTTATACCGGGCACTTTCGATGATGTATCCGCTCGCTGTCTTGTCACGTTTGGTTCCTATACGGTTCATGTGCTGTCCCATAGGACAAACGTAATAATCCTCTTGGGCATTGTAATGGAGACTTTCGGCATGGAATGGGTTGGGAGTATAACGAGGACGCTGTTCTTTATGGAAGTAATTGTACTTGATGAAGGCTTCTATCCCATTCTCCTGCATGAACCGGTAATTTTCTTCCGAACCGTAACCGGAGTCTGCCACACAGATATTCGGTAAACGGTTATAGCGGTACTGGAAAGAGTGGAAAAAAGGTATGAGGGTCAGTGTATCGGTAGGGTTGGGAAACAGACGGAAGTCTGTGATGAATTGGTTTTCAGTACCTATTTGCAGATTATATCCGGGTTTGGTCTGCCCGTTCTTCATGGCATCTTCTTTCATGCGCATGAATGTGGCACCAGGATCGGTCTTGGAATAGGAGTTACGTTCTCCAAGGGTATCAAGGTGATTGTCGTATTCTATCAGCTTGTCACGATACCCTTCAAGTTCCATGACCTGCTTCTTCTTTTTGCGCAGGGCTTTCTTTTCTTCCTTATCCTTTGTTGCAGGCTGGCGTTCCAGGGCTTCTTTAAGTTCATCCACTATGTCAGAGAGCCTGCAGGGAGTAAACTCCACGGATGTGTCTTTTATAGAGTTCTCCTGTGCAATGGCTTCATCCACCTGTTCCAAGAGAATACGGATTTTATCCATTAGTCTCGTACGGTTCCGTTCGACTGTCTTGCGCCAGACAAAAGTATATTTGTTGGCTTTGGATTCAATCTTGGTGCCGTCGATATACTCCACATCAAGGCTGATGAAACCTTTATCGGCAAGGACAAGAACCAACTGGGTAAATACATTATTTATTTCCTCCTTTACACGGTTACGAAAACGGTTGATCGTGATAAAATCCGGATGCTCATTACCGGCAAGCCAAATATAATGAATGTCACGAAGGAGCTGCTTCTCTATTTTACGGCAAGAATAGATATTATTCATGTAGGCGTAGATTATCACCTTAAGCATCATTTTAGGATGATAAGGACAACGGCCCGTTTCCTTATAAAGCTTCTTGAAACTCTCAAGATTGAGATTGTCAATAACAGCATTCACGATGCGGACCGGGTCGGTCGCAGCTATGTTTTCATCAATTCTTTGTGGAAAAAGAACGGTTTGGTTGGGAATGTAAGGACGAAAATGTAACTTTGCCATAACGAAAAACTTTATACCTAAAGATACGAAAACTTTGGGTAATAACAAAGCCCGGGCTTGAGAAAGTCTGGGCTTTGCGCATAAAAAAAGGCTGTGTCAGCGTTTTGACACAACCTCATTGTCATAAGGATAATATGAAACAACTTCTAAAACTAATCATCATTCGGTTAGTTTTAGAAATGGCTTCTAATACAAATCTTTTTGCATATAGATATTATCCTCACATATATAATGAAGAACCTTGTCTGAAACTCTTCGCTTTAACTTGGCTCTTCGATAGACAAATCAGGTTTCGATATAAAGACTGTAGCTTTATACTTACTTCCTGTCATCTATCCTTCCAATCCATATTCATGCCATCCTCTGAAACATAAATAGGACCAGGTATCGTATTTTTGTTTTTGATTTATAGTTTGATTTTTCTATTGTTATTGTTTATTTCATATATAAGGGTTTGAGGGGAATGGGAGAGGAATAAAAAAATCCTGCCATTGTTTTATGACAGGATAAATGTTTATAGTAGTGATTGTAAATTTTACAAGGACATTGACAATTCTATTTTACATCCCAATGCATTCATTATTCTGTAGAAGGTGGAAACTTTAGGTTCTGTTTGTCCACTTTCTACCCTTGAGATGTAAGAACGATTGGATCCTATTCTTCTTGCCAGTTCAGCTTGACTTATTTTTGCTTTCTTTCTTGCATCCTCTATAATCTGTCCGGTATAGAATGCATAGGCTTTTTCCTCAGCTTCAAGTCTGCTTGCCGTACCTTTAGCCCCGAACTTGGCATCAAGTACTGCGTCATAATCTACTAGTTGATGATTGTTTGTCTGCATAATATGCCTCCTTTATTTTTATGGCTTTTTCTATTTCACTATTTGGAGTCTTTTGAGTTTTCTTTTGGAATCCATTAAATAGTATTACTATATTTCCTTCATCAAAAATAAAAATACCCTATAAATGTTCCCTCCATATTCAGTGCGTAGCTCAAAGATACCGTCTCTGATACTTTTTACAAATTTAGTGGATAATCTTTCTTGTGTTTTGAGTAGAAGCAATCCATATTGTACTTTTTCTTGCTCCTTTTCATTCAGAGTCTCCATGAATTTCTCAAAGTATCCTCCGTATGTTCTTATTTTTCTTTCAGTTTCCATGTTGCAAAAATAATCAATGTTGCTCAACTATGCAACAATTTGTAGAAATAATAGTATTGTCCTTTGAGTATATTAACGTTGTGGAGGTTAAACTAGTATAAAGTATAGGTGGGGGAGAAAAAGGGGGAGTAAGAGTTATTATAAAAAGAAAAGTCGCTGATTTTCAGCGACTTATGATTTCGATTGTGGTGCCACCAGGATTCCGTAGAGGTGGCAATGAAACTGTCTATCCGCAACTCGCGAAACTTTGCCTATAGCCATGAGGGCACACGTGCCTCGATGGGCAAGGACACCAGCACGCGCATGAACTTCTTCTCTCGCCTCTCGTGCATGAAGATGCAGGAGGCAGACGGATGCGCAGCACCTATGTCGGCAGAGGAGCGGCACAACCTATATACCAGTATGGCAGACGAAGCTTTTGATGAGGAGGAAGGAAAATGAGAACGAAGATAACATCAATGAAAAGGGCTTTCATTCTGTTCTGGCATGGGTTGACCGCCCTCCTCGTTGGCATTGCCAACTGGTTTACGGTATATTGGGCATGAGGGATGACTCCAAGTATGGCAAGATTCTCCGTCGAACAGTGGGCAGCTGCTTTGCGTTCCTGATGCTGTTGCTGGCCATAGCCGCAGGTTGGGATTTTTGTCGTACTGCTTGCTATCGGTTGGAGGTAAACAAGCATTTTGATGGCTCGTATTACGATACGCAGTACATCTCCCGCAATGTCACCTATTACACCTACTACGATGAAGACGGTTTCCTAAAGACTGCTGACGGCAAGAAGACCATTACTGGAATCAGGTGGATAGCCAAGCCACTGGGTATGGACTCACTGATATGCTACAGTGACGGCAAGAAACGCGGCTATTTCAATATGTTCACAGGCAAGCCTGTCATTGAGCCGAAGTACAGCCATGCGTGGATTTTCTCCGATGGACTGGCATTGGTGGATGATGGAGGCTGGATCAAGTTCATCGACGCATCGGGCAAGGTGGTGATAGACCCACAGATTCCTTATATCCCCGGAGCAGAAGGCTATGTATTCCACAAAAACCGCTGCATTGTCCACAATGAACGTCGTGATCGTTTCGGGCTGTTGGACAAGCAGGGCAAGTGGGTGTTGCAGCCAGAATATTTCTCCATCGAATCTTCCGGGAACTTCTGGGTTGTCGATAACGGAGAGGGCAAAAGCGTATTGGACAGTACGCTGAACACGGTTATTCCGTTCACGAAAGGTCAAATTTGGGTAAGCAGCGAATATATCAGTGTTACTCTCAGCAACCACATCATTCAACGTTACGACCATAGTGGTGAGATTATCAATGATTTCTACATCAATGACGTAAGTTATATGACCTATGAGTCTGATGAGTTGCGCTACTCTACCTCTAAGAATTACAATGAGGAAGGTACACTCACCAGTGAGACGGAAAACATTGAACCGTTGCCAGTGGAGAAGATGGCAAAATGCCGGCGTTATGAGGCAGAAAGCGGATGGTATGGACTAATGACAGCAGATGGCAAGGTCATCACACCTCCGTCATACTGTAGCATCCAGGCAATAGGTTATGACATGTACCTTTGCAAGGACAATGACGAAGATGGTGTGATACTGAATGGAAAAGGTGAAAGGATTAGTTAGTTTTCAGGATTGGCAGTGTTCTCGGCAAACATATTGCTCATAGATGTTTGCTTTATAAGATTGAGCAGGATGGCAGGATTGATGTTCTTGCCATCCTTTTTTAGTGTCAAATGAAGATGTGGTCCAGTGCTACGTCCACTGTTTCCTGTCATGGCGATGACGGTGCCGGGATAGACGTGGGTGCCTTTGGTGACGAGACTTTGGGAGAGGTGGCAATAGCTGATGGTGAAGTCGCCGTGACGGAGGGTGACATACAGACCTGAACGTTTGTCCCTGCCTACCTTGATGACCTCGCCCTGCATCATGGCGTATGCGGGTTCATAATTTGCCTTCAAATCAAGCCCGTTATGTAGTGCTTTTCTTTTTGTGAATGGGTCTCTGCGATAGCCGAAAGGGCTGGTGACAGATATGTGACGGAGTGGACTGACAAGCGCCGGGAGGCGGTCGGTCTGCTCCGTTTGGGTTTGTATTTGGGCAAAAGCAAGAGAGTCTCGCCGCTGACACGGCGAGAACGGGGGCTGTTGTTCAGGTGTTGTGGACTGCGTCGTTTTTGGCACTGCCTTGCGGTGTGCCTTAGTCTGCGTGACGGTATTGAACTGAGCGAATACTGTTGCTGATGAACAGAATATTGCTGCTATTGTGATGAGTAGAAATTGTTTCATGGTGCAAAGTTAACAAGCAATTATTGGACTGGCATAATGAACAAAGGGAAGACAAGAAGATTGTAACATAATATAGCAATCGAGTTTGATTTTTGAGCAGAAATCAAACTCAAATAATAATAATCGTCAAAAATAGCACGCATTATCTTATGTAATTCTGCTTGTCTCTGAATAGGTGTATAACTTTGCACGAGTTTAATTTTAAATTCAAAGTTAAAGTATGAGCAAGTACGATTTGAAGAGAGCGAGGTGCCTTATCAGACACTGGCTCGTTTTGGTCTCACACAGGAAAAGATTGAAGACCTGCCCTTGTGGGCATTGGAAGATATTGGTCAGGGACGACGTTCGCCACTGCTACCCATTCAGGTGACTAATGAGGAGGGCGAGACATTGAAGAGCCGCACCCGATTTGCGTTGGTCCGTATGGAGGACGGCAAGGTGGATGTCGTGTTCTATCCGCAGTTGGAGAAGTCGCCGTTAGAGTCATTCACTCAGGAACAGCAGGAGGACTTGCTGGCTGGAAAGGCTATCCTTGCTGACGTGAAGGATGCGGAAGGCAGAAGCAGCAAGGCTTTTGTGCAGATTGACACGGAAACCAATCAGGTGATGTCCGTGCCAACGCCTGTCATCGGGCGCAACTTGGAAGTGCTGAAGGATGAACTGAAACTGAGTTCGGCAGAGCTGACCGTGATGCAGAAGGGTGAGCCACTCACGCTCATCATGGAGGACGAACAGGTGACGGTGGGCATTGACCTGAATGACAAGACCGGCATAAGGATTAACCAAGGTGACAGTCAGAAGTGGAAGGAGAACACCAAGAGAGAGTGGGACAAATACACCTTCGGGTGCTATGGCTGTTGGGTTATGGACGATGACGGCAATCTCGACTATGTGCCTGAAGAGGAATACACCGAGGAGCTTTGGAATGAGCAGAAGAAGAATGGAGAGCGCAACCGCGCCTCTTTTTCCATGCACAAGTAATCTACACATAATATAATAAGTATATGGCATCAAATAAATATTATCCAGAGGATGTGCTCGTCGAGAAGATGCAAAGCGGCGAGTACGGATGGTTGGAGTTTATCAACCATCATTCTGCTGAATGGCAGGAAGAATACGAAAGCTATTGTCTGAAAAACGGACTCTGCATTTGTGAAGAGAGTGCGGAGCAGTTTGTCCATCACAAGGATGAGGAGTTGGAGAAGGCAATAGAGAACGGAGAAGCTTGATAAATGAAGAGTGAAGAATAAGTATGGCGATAAGAAAGAATACGAATCCCCAACCGATGGAGCAGCGAGAGGAGAGACCAAGATTTTCTTGGGCTATCCCGAGTCGTGACAGAGGAAGACAAAGTCAACAGATGGACCTGCAGCCAGAGATGCGTGACCTGCTCATGCGCAATGGTATGCAGGCGCATGTGGTGAGCAATGGCAGCGGCTATCAGCTTGTGGTGCAAGGCCACGACAGTCCGCTGCTCACCTATAACATCACAGAGAAGCAGATGTTGGCTCTGATCGACTGGGGAACGAATCATGCCAACAAGTTAGCCTACAATACCTTTACGGGCATTGTGGGCAACGACTTCTATATGCCCAAGAACTTCGTCCATGCACGCAATGCCAACGGTCGTGTGGCCATGGGACTGCACGGTTATCGTGTTGGTATCGGCGAGTATGGACGAATGGGGCGCATCGGAATGCCACCACCCTTTTTAGGTTGGACACCACGCAGTCAGGATGGATTCCATCTTCGCAGAGTTGGAGGACGATTGTTCTTCCCCGAATCCCCGATTGTGCCTGAACGTTGGGACGGCAGAATGAAGCCTGGGGAGTTGCAGAGCGGCGGTTACGGGTTCTACTATAAGGGGCTGCAACAGAGTTATAGCCCTCAGCAACAGGATGTGCTGAAAGATTTGGAAGGAATCATAACGCCTTCCGTCAACAGACCAAGAAGCACAGAACCTGCCAAGCCCTATAAAGAACTGATTACCTCGCCTGTCTATTTCACCAATGAGAAGTGGCAGGAGTGTTTGGCATCGCATGGCATCATCATTGATGAAAGTGCGAAGACGTTGACCATCCAATCGAACAGCGTCAATGCCGACATGGTGTATGACCTGACGGATGAGGAAGTGAAGAAGCTCACCTCCAACTCCATCAAGGAAGTGCCCGTCGTTCAACGCTTGGAGTTGTTGAATGGCATCATCAAGGACGACTTTGCTGACAGAATCCTGATGGACACACTGAACAGCAAGGAGCGCATCGACCTGCATCTGCATCCCGAACTTGAACAGGAGTTGCAGCAGAGACAGCAACAAGACGAGGAACGTTTGCTTCCTTTGGAAGAGGAAGATACTGTCAGACGGGACGTGTTGCAAGGTGATGCCATGGTGAGAGGTGAAGACCTTGCCTTGATTAATGAGAACAAGGGTTGGTATCGTGAGGGAGCGCACGGACGTGAGGTGGAAGTCGGTGATATTATGGTGGAGAAAGTACCTCCAGCAGAGGGAGAAAAGAAAGGCGAAGCCAAGTATCGCATGACCGCCATCATCAATGGTGAAGCTATCACGCACGAAATCAAGCAGAAGGACTACGATAAGTTCTTGGCAGTGGATGACTACCATCGCATGAAACTGTTCTCCAAGGTATTCAATGAGGTGGATATGAAGACACGTCCCGAAGCCAATGCCGGACTGGGTACGAAGATACTGGCAGCACTGACGGCAGGAGCGGTCGTTACGGCTGAGGTTGCTCATGACATGAACCACCATCACCACCATCCTGCCCCGGAGTTGTATGCCGAGCATCATGGTGGTCCACGTCCTTACTTCAAACCTGGTGTGGATTCACCACAGGAGATTGCGGCAAGGTACTTTGAGGCAGAAGCCAATCATGTTGCTACGGAGATTAGACGAGGATATTAGCCCGAAAGCAAAACTTTCGGGAACGGTGGCTCTATATACGACAACATTGACAACAAAGGACAACAAAACAGCAAGACGATATGGCTGAAAAAGGGAAAGCGAACGAGCTGACATACGATGACTTTCTGGACAGGTTGAGCATACAGGAAGTGCTGGTGGACGCAGGTTATCATCTGAACAAGAGGGATGGCTTGCGTTATCCGTCGTATGTGCGTACTGACAGCGAGGGCAGACGGGTACGTGGCGACAAGTTCATCGTCACGCAGAACGGAAAGTGCTGCTTCCAACCGCCGCAGCAGAAGGTGTATAACGTCATTTCTTTCATCAAGGAGCATCCTGAAATGTTTTCAGAGAACAAGGCTGGAATGTCTCCTGACCGCCTTGTCAACCTTGTCTGCAACCGACTGCTCAACCAACCCATCGAGGACAGACCATCGAAAATCGTAGAACCGAGAAAGGACAGCAAGCCATTCAACCTGAATGACTACGACATCCACAAGTTCAATCCGCAGGACAGGGAAACACAGAAGAAGTTTTATCCCTATTTCAAGTTCCGTGGCATTGACCTCTATACCAGTACGCCTTTCATCGGCATTTCTGTCTGGCTACCAAGCATCGGACGGATGGACTTACCTTTGCCAACCTTGCCTTTCCGCTTGTACTGCCCATGGCACCCGACAAGACCGTGGGCTTTGAGGAGCGAGGACGACCGAAGATGGACGGCAGTGGCGGCTATAAGGGCAAGGCAGAAGGAAGCAACAGCAGTGAAGGACTGTGGATTGCCAACCTGACGGGGAAGCCGTTGGAGAAAGCCAACGAGATTGTATGGTTTGAGAGTGCATACGATGCCATGTCAGAGTATCAGATAAATCCTGTGAAGATGGTGTATGTATCTACGGGCGGTACTCCTACTGAAGGGCAGATGCGAGGACTACTGTCCGTCACTCCCAACGCAAGGCACTATTTGGGTTTTGACAAGGATGATGCCGGACGGCAGTTTGTGGCAAACCTCAGGAAGGTTGCAACAGAGATGGGCTTCCGTCATGAGCACGTGCAAGCTTATCATCCGTTGGGTTGCTACAAGGATTGGAACGATGCGCTACTCAACAAGAAGTCTGCGGAACTGATTGCAAAAGGCGAGCCAGACACCTTTGACTATGCCGAGTTCATCGCAGCAGGCAAGGCAGAAAAACAAAGGGAAAAAGAAGAAAAGAACACATATCATAGAAGCGTATGAGACAAGAAGATAATAGCATCATCACCTTGCGCCCCAGCATCGGGCAGTTTTTCATCAACGAGCTGCCTCTGTTGCTGTTGTGCGTGGCAATGCTCCTATTCGGAGGATTGCCCGGTTGTGCGTATAGCACCCTGTTGCTTGTCATCACTCTCTTGTTCTCCCTCTGTTTACTCTACCGATTCATCTATCTGAGGAGCATCCGCTACCATATAGGGAGCGAGCAACTCATCTGTGAGCACGGAGTGTTTCAGCGGAGCGTGAATTATATGGAGCTGTACCGAGTGGTGGACTTTGCGGAGCATCAGACCTTGATGCAGCAGTTGTGCGGACTGAAAAGCGTGACCGTGTTGTCGATGGACAGGACGACTCCAAAGTTGGAAATGACCGGCATCAAGAACAGCTATGACGTGGTGAGTGTGATACGAACAAGAGTAGAAACGAACAAACGAAGAAAGGGCGTGTATGAGATTACGAATAGATAAGATTTGGCTCATTGTCGTGGCATTGGTACTGAGCGTGCCGTCAGCCCATGCACAGATTGTGACAGCCAACCCTTTGGAATGGATGGCACTGGCAGAGGGCAACGAAGCCATCAACGGTGAGATAGAGAAGGAAATCAAGGGTCAGACCAAGACAGCCCTGTTGCAGAACACCATCGCCGCAGAGTTCACAAAGATACACGAATGGGAGAAGAAGTACAACAGTTATCTGAAAACCGCCAGCGGTTATGCCTCTTCCCTCAAAGCCTGTACCTATCTGTACGACGATGGTGTGAAGATATTCATCACCTTGTGTAAGATGCACAAGGCCATCAGCAACAATCCGCAAGGCATCGTCGCCACCCTCTCGATGAACAACTTGTATATGGAGACCGCCACGGAATTGGTGTCCGTCTTCACACTGCTGAAAGATGCAGTCGCCAAGGGAGGCAAAGAGAACATGCTGACTGGTGCGGAAAGGAGCAAGACGCTGTGGGCACTGAACGACAAGCTGAGTGCCTTCAGCAAGAAACTGCATCGGCTCTACCTCTCCATCCGCTATTATACGTTGACTGACGTTTGGAACAGCGTGACGGCAGGGATGATAGACCGCAGCAATGGGGAGATAGCAGCTCAGGCTTTGGGACGGTGGAGACGGGCGGCGAGAGTGAGTGGAGAGTGACAGACCGACAACGGAATTGTCGGGAACGGTGGCTAATCATAAAGAAAATAAGATATGAGAGTTATAGTTGTTTATTCCATATTAATGTTGTCATCCTTTGCAGGAGTGCGGGCGCAGAACGACCCGACTCTTGCGGGGATGATTCTAATGTATACCAATAAGGCAGAGAAAGAACTGAAGAACCAGGAGAAGGTGATGCTGTTGCAATCCACCGGCCATATCTGGACCAAGGAGGAAGTGGAAGCCACTACCGACCTGCAGCGGGAGTTCAACAACTATTTGGATTCCTTTCGTTCCATCGTCAGCTATGCCGCACAGATATATGGTTTCTATCATGAGATAGGTCAGTTGGTGGACAACATGGGAGGATTGGTGGCTCAATTAGATGCCCATCCAGCTAATGGACTTGCCGTAGCCCTGTCTGCCAAGCGCAACAAGATATACCGCGAGCTGATTATGAACAGCATCGAGATTGTGAATGACATCCGCACAGTATGCCTGTCGGGCAACAAGATGACCGAAAAGGAGCGTGTGGAGATAGTCTTCGGCATCTGTCCCAAGTTGAAGAAGATGAACAAGCAGTTGAAACGACTGACGAGGGCGGTGAAATACACCACCATGGGCGATGTCTGGATGGAGATAGATGAAGGGGCAAGACCCGCCAAAGCGAACAAAGCCGAGATAGCGGCGGCTGCCAAGAGGCGGTGGAAGCAGGTGGGCAAGAACGTAAAACCGTGATTAAAAAACGATAAGATATGGGATTTTGGAGTTCATTATTGAAATATGGTGGCAAGGCTGCACGAGGTACCGGCCATGTCATCGGAGTAACTGGAAAGACCTTAGGCAGCGCAGCACTCCACCCGCAACGCACCCTTATGGGAGCTGGCAAGGCTATGCAGACAGCCGCAGTGGGTAGTGCCGCAGGCTATGTGACATGGGAGAAGCTGACCACAGACAAGAGCGTGGCACGCATAGTAGGTGATGCTGTCATCGGCGAGAATGCCACGGAAGCGGTGGCGCAAACTGCCAACGATGTGCAACGTCTGACGGGCAAGGCTGGTGAAGCCGTTGATGCGGTGAACACTGTAGCCGGAAAGATGGACATCCAGTTTAGCGGTATCAGTGACTTCTTCCGGAATATGTTTGGTGGCGGAGGATGCGACATGATAGGCAATCTCTTTGGCAATATCGGCAAGGGTAACGTGTCAGGTATGAGCATCGTCGGACTAGTGGCTGCCGCATTCATGGTATTCGGACGCTTTGGTTGGATGAGCAAGATTGCGGGTGCCCTGCTTGGAGCGATGATTATCGGGAACAACTCTAAGGTGGCACAAGCTCTGCCTAACGGAGGCGGCACGTCTTCGCATGGGCAGAACATGGAAGAGGCAGAGACTCAGAACAGAGGGATGAAACGATAACCAATATACAGCGATATGAGATATACAGAAGAAATGATACTACGCTCATCGAGCGGCTACTGTATGCCGTTTGAGGAGCCAACAAAGCAGGACGTGCAGATGTCCTTGGGTTACGGAGAGCAGAAGCACCCCGTGACGGGAGAAACATTCTTCCATCACGGCATAGACTTCTCGGTGAACCACTACCTGCTATCGGCGGTGGCCACAGGAACCGTGTCAGCCATCGGGTCGGACGCGGAGCATGGCATCTACCAGACCATCCGCTACGGCAAATACGAAGTGACTTACAGACACCTCTCCAATGTCTTCGCCAACTTCTCCCAAAGCGTCAAGGCCGGTCAGACCATTGCCATCAGTGGCGACATGCTGCACATGGAGGTGAGGTTTGACGGAGAGGAAATCAATCCGTTGGAATTCCTCACCATGCTCTACGGCAACATCAAGGCATTGGAGAACAATTCCAAAATGGGCATCAATGAACTGGACATGAACATACCTTCACCCTACGACACCGACCATCAGGAGATAGAAACATTGATGCTCCGCTTCCTCCCCTCCTATTTCGAGGACCTGCAGCAGGGAGCATATAGTCTGCCTGAACATACGGAGCAGTCATTAAGAAACATCTTCTCGTTGGGAGCGAGCAAGCATTACTTCTACGAGACCATACCGAGCATGGCTAATCCCTTGGGCATCGGCAACCGCTGTATGCCTTTGGCGGCTAAGGTGCAGAACCTGCTCATTGCCGACTTTCTCAACTATCTTGCCATGCGACATCAGGTGTATCTCTCCACGATGGACGAGGTATTAAAAAAAAAACTCCAAGAGCAAGCCCTGACGCATGACGGCATCATTGATTCTCTTGCCGATTTGGACGTGGATATCCAGAGCTTCGACATACCGAGGATGGTGAGCGTCTATCCCGACCGGGCTGGCGTGAGATGGTGGACAAAGGCATGGTTCAATGGCAAGGAAGAGGGAGAACCTTCCGTGGAGATAGAGGAACGTATGGCTGTGCAGTTCATCCACCGCCAAGTGGACAAGGACGCATGGTTGGAGGAACACTATCCTAAGCAGATGGAGATATATCACAATGCCATCGAGCAGACAAAGGAACAGATATTACAGCAGTATAATATATAAAAAGGTATATGGCAGTAAAGAACAGTCAGCGATTCGCAGAGATAGAGCGTCTGATGGGCGACTACTTCGGGTGTCACCTTGCCCCCGTGATGGGCAGGGTGCAGCGGGACTTGTCCAACAGACAGGCAGACGAGATGCGGGCCTACTCCAACAGTACGGCTGGCATCCTACGCTCATTGGCCACTGCCAATATGCCCGGTGATGACCCATACGCCACTCTGAGGATTACAGGCGAGTGGAACAGCAAGACCACAGAAGACTATCTGGCGATGTGCAAGGAGGCTATTGTCGGCAACAAGGACATGCAGCGTGACCTTGCCGTGATGGCTGAGGAATGGCGCAAGGCAGTGGTGACGGAGATAGGACGAGAACGGTACGATGCACTCTCTAAACAACTCGGTTGTGATTTGGCATACGCCTATATCGAACACTGCATGGAGCAGCTGATGATAGAAAAACTGGTGAAAGACCGTATGCCCAAATCCTCTGCCGACTATATCATCCGCAAGGCGGCACAGAGCAGTCTGTTCGGTCTGCCCTACGAATTGAACAAGTCACCGCTTGCCGCAGAGATAGAAGCCAGAGGAGAGGCAGCCTATAAGCCCTCTCGGACAGAGAAGGCGGCGGGATGGGCTGCCGGAGCGAGTGCCGATGCCGTGGCCATGGGAGGTATCGGCTCATGGGCGACCTTCGCCAAGTTTGTCGGTATCGATATGGTGATGAATGTCGGCATGGAACGCCTTGGCAAAAAAGGCAGCAGCCATGAGGTCAGTGTCGAGGAGTGTATCAGCAAAGGAGTTTTCGGTACGGACACCAACGTCTTCGCCTCATTCCGCAAGCAGGCAAAGGTCATCAAGAATCACGAGAACAGCTATATCAAGGCTACCAACAGCCATTTCAAGAACAAGATTCCCACGAGCAATATCACATTTATGGATTGGACGAAACAAACTGAACATACCTCATTCCCATGGAATAAAGGTACGTTCCTTGACCCTCAGAGAAACGAAGCAGCCAAACGTACAGACAAGTACAAGGATGTGCCCTTGATAGTCGCACCCGGACAGGAAGACGAGTATCTGGAGGTTAAGGCGAGACTTGATGCAGAGGCTGAGAAGGAGAAGAAAGCAGAACCGCAGGAAACTCCTGATTCATCGACTGAAGAGGCAACAGCATCTGTAGAACCGCCAGAGCAAGCCGCCTTGCAGACCAATGAAAGCGGATGGGACGGACTTTTACAGAGCTTCGGGCTGAACGGCTTTTCTGACATTGGCAAAAACTTGGCTATGTGTTGGCAATGCTGCCCGATGTACTGGTGGGACTGTTCACGGGCAAGACGAAATCGCTGAATATGGACAATAGCCTTCTTCCTTTGGCCTCCATTGTGGCTGGAATGTTCGTAAAAAATCCCATACTGAAGATGTTGTTGATGGGTATGGGAGGTGCCAATCTGCTCAACAAGTCGGGACATGAGGTGCTGGGCAGAAAACAGCAGGAAGGCATTGCACCAACTGTGGTGGGTTCTGGTGCGCCACGTGTGCAGTACCGACAATATCCTGATGAGCCACTCAATCCTCGCATCAGCAACCCGATGCTGCAAGGGCGATGTCTTGTTGCCAACATCGATAATGTGCCATGTACCATCCAACTGCCAGACAGCGTGATTGGGGCGTATCAGTCGGGGGCATTGCCACTGAATACATTGGCTAACGCCATACTCGCCAAGAACGACCAAATGCGAAATATGGCAGCAGTGCAGTACGAAGAGCAGGCACGGGAGAGCGTAGTGCGACCGAGGGGGATTCAGTGAAGCCCGACAACAAAATTGTCGGGAACTGTGGCTTGGTAAGCCAATTATAGAATGTGATTGAGATAAACAAAAAGATAAAAGCATGAAAGAGAAATCAGATTTTGAGAAGCGGGCGGCAGAGAAACAGGTGTCGCTGCTGACTGAGGCACTGACGAGTGCGGTAGATGCCAAGGGACATTGGTTGAACGCAAGCGGTAAACTCTATCCGAAGCTCTATCCCAAGGGCTTTTCGGTCAGTCCGTTCAATGCCCTTGTCCTTGCCCTCGACTCCGATGCCAAGGGCTGCAAGAGCAACCTGTTTACGCAGTTCTCCGAAGCCAAGCACGGGGTGAGAGCGTGAGGGAACATGAGAAAGGCGTGCCCTTCCTGTATTACAATTGGAACAAGTATGTCAACCGCAACAATCCCGATGATGTCATTACCAAGGAGGCATACGCAGAACTGTCGGACCAGGACAAGCAACAATACAAGGGAGTGAAGAACCGTGAGATACGTGTGCTCTTCAATATCGACCAGACCCTCCTGCCAATGGCTAACGAAACTGCTTACACTACGGCCTTGAAGAAAGACGGCACGATGGAAGACAGAGGGTACGGCGATAAGGAGGACAAGCAGCTGCATGGGCGCGTCAACGGATTCCTTCAGAAGATGAAGGACAACCTCGTGAATGTCCGTCAGGACGGCACAGGTGTGGCGCATTATGACACAGAGAAGGATGTTATCTACCTGCCACGGCAGCGTGACTTTGAGCATTACAACGACTATGTACAGGAAATGATGCGTCAGTTGGTGTCTGCCACCGGTCATCAGCAGCGGTTGGCACGTGAAGGCATGGTCATGAAGAACGGCAAAGCCCCGTCGGAGGATGCCGTGAAGAAGGAGAAGCTCATCACGGAACTTGCTTCGGGTGTGAAGATGCTCGAATTGGGACTGCCTGCTCGTCTGTCTAAGGACAGCCTGGGCATGGTGAACTACTGGACGAGGGAACTGAAGGAAGACCCTTGCCTGATTGATGCCATCGAGAGTGAGGTAAACGGTGCGCTGAAGGTATTGAAAAAAGCGGAACTGGGTGAAAAGGTGGAGTATGCAACCGACCAGCATCAGCGAGAGACAGCGCAGATACAGGGGCAGTTGCCCAGCCACTACTTTGTGGCTGACGAAATCAAGCAGCATCCCAATGAGGAGCAGCGTACCGTGGTTATCGTGCGTGATGATGCCAGTAAGACCGCAGATGTGGTGCTGCCACAGGGTGCGTCGTTGGAGGTGAACAACGAAATTAAGGGCATGAACAAGCAACGCTTCACCAATGCCTTGCAGAAAGAGGGTTATGACAACGTGCGTTTCTATAATCCCGATGGTGCCTTGGGTTTCCGTCCCGATGACAGTTATTTTGCCGACAAGAAAATCACGGTATCGAGGTTGCGCAACTGGTCTATCGAAGACCTATCCTCGTTGGATGCTTCTGAAGCCGTGATCCATAGCCGTGACATCGGTTTCGACAATGTGCAGTTGGTGAAGGACGACAAGGAGCGGTGGGCATTGTACATCAAGCCCGAAGGCAAGGAAGGCTTCGCCGTCTATCCCGACAAAGGAGACCTCAATCATTTCTTCACCACCTTGAAGCAGTCGATGGACAACATCGAGCGTGTGCGTGAAGAATTGGCACAGAAGTATTATGCCATGGCAGAGGCGAAACCCGACCTGAAGGTTGACATCTTTGGTGGCAATGAGCAGGAGGTTGATCTGAACCGAATCCAGCGTGTAGCGGTGTTTCGTGCCAAGTCGGGCGAATGTCTGTGTGCAGCCACTATCGACGGCAAGAAATTGCAGCCGAGAAGTGTCAGTCCGTCCCAATGGCAACGATTGTGGGTGGCTCCTGACAGGGATTCATACAAGCAGAGCCTTGCCGCCTCGCTGTTTGCCGATGTATTGCAGAAAGACAACAACGTCGAGCAAAGTACACAGGAGAAGCAGGAAGAAGCGACAGAGGTGAAGCAAGCAGAGACGGCTACTGTAGAGAAGCATGATGAACAGAAGGAAATGGCACAGCAGGAAGATAAGCCTTCAGACCAGAAAGAACAGGCATCAGAGCAAAGAGAAGAAAAGAAAGAGGAGAAGGAAGAAGCCAAGGCAGCCAAGGGGGCTATTTCTCCACTTGTCCAGCAATATCTTGACTTGAAGAAGAAACATCCTAATGCCATTCTATTGTTCCGTTGCGGCGACTTCTACGAGACCTACAAGGATGATGCGGTGAAGGCATCCAAGATATTGGGCATCACGCTGACGAAGAGCAACGGGCGCAAGGATGATGAAGGAAAGCCGTTGGCAATGGCAGGATTCCCATATCATGCTCTCGACACCTATTTGCCGAAGCTCATTCGTGCGGGAGAACGGGTAGCCATCTGTGACCAGCTGGAGGTGCCGAAGCAGACAACATCGTCGAAGCGTGGAATAACGGAGATGGTGTCACCTGGAAAAGAGGCTGGAAGGCCGATGGCACAGGAGAACCAGGAAACAGAACAACACACCAGTCTAAGGAGATAGGCGTATGGGAAAGAATGCAGCGTATGCCGCACAATATGCGGAGGAAGCCAAAGAACAGATGCGGAGGTATGGGATTCCTGCCTCTGTCATCTTGGCGCAAGCCATTTTGGAGAGCAGCAACGGACAGAGCCAACTGTCTCGCGAATGCAACAATCACTTCGGCATCAAGGCTACGGATTCGTGGCTGAAGAATGGCGGTGAGTATGGAGTCTATACGGATGATAGGCCCAACGAGAAATTCTGTAAGTACAAAAGTGTGGGTGACAGCTATGAGCATCACTCGCAGTTCCTGAAGCAGAACAAGCGATATGCGCAGTGCTTCACGCTTTCACCTGACGACTACAAGGGATGGACGAAGGGCATTGAGAAGGCTGGCTATGCCACTGGCGGCGGTTATGCAGCGAGTCTGCAACGCATCATTGAAGCCAACGGACTGGACAAGTATGACCGTGAGGTGATGGCTGAGATGCGGGCAGAAGGTAGGTCGTTCGGGGTGGAGAATAATCCTCGCAGAGAAGAACCTGCTGCCCATGTACCGCAGTCTGCCGGGTATTCCTATCCTGTGGAGCGAGAGGAATTTCTCTTCATCACCTCGCCTTTCGGCAATCGCCAAGACCCTATGGATGCCACCAAGCAGCAGATGCACAAGGGCATTGACATCAAGACGAACCATGAGGCGGTGCTGGCTACGGAGAACGGCGGAAAGGTGGTGGCGGTGAACCATAATGCGAACACGTCAGGAGGGAAATCCGTCACCGTGGAATACAGCCGTGAGGATGGCAGCAAGGTGCAATGCTCCTACCTGCATCTTTCCGACATAGCAGTAAAGGTAGGCGACACGGTCAATGCCGGACAGAAGTTGGGGGTGTCGGGAAATACCGGCACACGAACCATTGGCGAGCATCTGCATTTCGGAGTGAAGAGCGTATCGGCTGACGGCTCAAAAAGGGATATGGATCCATCTGCTTATCTGGCAGAAATCGGACAGAAGGGCAACATCAAGCTACAGGCACTGCATAACGGCGATGACCTGTTGGCGAAATACAAAAGTGACGTGCCGCAGGAGCAGAATGTGTCACCAGAGGACTGGATGAAGAAACTGCTTTCCTCAGAGGACAGCGGTGTGGGCATTTCGGGAACGAATGACCCTATACTTGACATGGCGATGACCACCTTCATGTCGCTGATGATGTTGGCAGCGCAGATTGACAGCAAGGATGAGGAACGACAAAAGGGACTCATCTCTGCCATGGCAGCCAACCAGCTTGTAGATTTGACCTCGCTTGTACCAGGCATGAGGCAATGCACCATCGCTGTGGGTGAGAACGGCAAGGCTGTGCTTCATGCAGAGAGCGGTACGGTGAAAATTGACCGTGAACTAACTTCCTCGGAGATGAACCGCCTATCGCTCATTTTGGGCAATGCCAATCTGTCGGAAGAAAGCAAACGGACGAAGATTGCTGGAATGGTGACAGGCATCGTGGCGACACAACAGGCTTCGCAGAATTTCGAGCAAGGGATGGAGGCTGAGAGTCAACAACAAAATCTGCAAAGGAAATAAAAGGGATAGCAAGTCATCTGTGTACAGTGTGATGGTATGCTGGCAGTGACAGGACACTTCATGCTTACCCAATGCTTTCGTCAGACCGTGGCCATCATC